>CAYGUY010000069.1:0-18453 GCA_964353165.1 uncultured Maribacter sp. | reverse complement strand
GGCGGGGTTTTTGCTTTTCCATTTGGAGATTTCGTGAATAAACCGGAATCTTATGTATATTTAATTCAGAATTTAAAATTTGAAACGTTATGATGGGATATTATATATTAATAGGTGGTATTGCTATGGTAAGCTGGTTGGTAAGTAGCCGCCTTAAGAGCAAGTTTAAGCATTACTCAAAAGTACACTTGCAAAATGGTATGAGCGGTGCCGAGATTGCACAAAAAATGTTGGATGACCACGGTATTCGTGATGTGCAAGTCGTATCTACTCCGGGTATGTTAACCGACCATTACAATCCAAAAAACAAAACGGTAAACCTTAGTGAAGGGGTGTACAATCAAAGAAATGCTTCAGCAGCTGCTGTCGCGGCTCATGAGGTTGGTCACGCAGTGCAACACGCCACTGCGTATGAATGGTTGGGTATGCGTTCTAAAGTAGTTCCTATAGTTAGCGTTACTTCCAGCATGTCTACATGGGTAGTTTTCGGAGGTTTGGCACTTGGAGCCGCTGCAGGAATCGGTTTGGGCTATTGGGTAGCGGTTGCCGGTCTGGTCATGATGAGTTTTGCCACTTTGTTTAGTTTTATAACCTTGCCGGTAGAGTATGACGCAAGTAATAGGGCCTTGGCGTGGTTAAAAGACAAGAATATAGTCACCCGTGAAGAGTACAAGGGCTCGGAGGATGCCTTAAAATGGGCGGCGAGAACCTACTTGGTTGCTGCCATTGGTTCTTTGGCTACCTTAGTATATTGGGGACTTCAGGTATTTGGCGGTAGAGATTAGAGAATGTTGAAAGAATTTAAAAGCCTGTCGGTTTTATGCTGTACAGGCTTTTTTTCGCACATTAGCTAGATAGAATGCTACCTTAAAATATTTGTGGGTCGACATAGGGATTAGTTGGCATGTACTAAATCGTAATCTGCCGGTCTATTTGTTGCGCAAGGGAAATAAAGGTTTCAGTTCTGGAAACACCTTCAATTTGTTGTATCTCTTTATTTAGTACATGCATGAGGTGCTCGTTGTCCTTGCATAAAATCTTGATTAATATCGACCAGTTTCCAGTGGTGTAATGGCATTCCAATACTTCGGGTATTTTCGCCAGTTGTTTTACGGCTACAGGATTGCTCATTGCCTTATCTAGATAAATACCGATATAGGCCATGGTCGTGTAGCCCATTACCTTTGGATTAATGACAAATTTGGATCCTGCCAAAAGGCCTGAAGCTTCCAATTTTCGCAGTCTTTGGTGTATCGCGGCACCGGATATTCCAATGCTACGCGCGATTTCCAAAACAGGTTTACGAGCGTCTTCCATTAAGAATCTTAGGATTTTTTTGTCTATTCCGTCAATCTTAACCTTTTCATCACGAGATTTCATAGTAGTTATATCAAAATGAAATCAAAAATAAGGAAAATACAATCGTATTATTAGTTGATTGATGACGTTGTACATAAGCTTAGCTCGCCACGGTATCGGGATTATAACCTAAATAGGGTACATGGTGTTCCTTAAAGGTAATGCCATAGTGTTCTAATTCCTTTAGGATGGGTTCATACACCTGTTTTGAAATAGGTATTTGTACACCTGGTTCGGTAATCTTTTTGTTTAAAATCAATAGCGTGGCGATAGCGACTGGTAATCCCACAGTTTTTGCCATCGCTGTGTGGGTTCTGTCAGCACCAAGTACTACCATATTGGAATCAATTTGCTCCTTTTTTCCGTTAAGTTCGTAACCAAACTTATGGTACATTACGATCATGTCCTTGTCTTCCGTTGCTAAGGTCCAACTGTCTTCAAGAATTTTTTGAAGGATTTGAGCCGGACTCGCATTTTTAAGTCCAATACGTTTTTTCGCATCAAAAATATTTAGTTCTATAAGCTTATCCCACATGATATCGTCTTGATCTATTTTTAAGTAGTGCCGTAATTTAAGTTCTACCGTGTCGGTTGGCGAGTAGGGTAAAAACAAGTTTACGAATTGGCGGTAGGTCATATGCTCTGAATCTTCAACAATATAACTATCGTCTGTCATTCCCAATTGTACGAACATGTTCCATGCTTTTGAAAATCCAACCCTCCTCATGGTGCCTCTATAAATAGTAAGGGCATTTTGTAATCCATATGCTTCCCTATAATTTAAAGAGTCGCGGTTGGCATAGCCTTCAAAACGACCATAACCTTCTATTTCAAAAAACTCCGTCCTACGGAATAATTTGTGATAAGGAATGAATTTATAGGTTCCCTCTTGGATGAATTTAGCGCTTCCGCCCTGTCCTGCTAAAACTACGTTTCTAGGGTTCCAGGTAAACTTATAGTTCCATAGGTTATTGTCCGACTCTGGCGCCACTAGCCCACCGGTAAAGGATTCGAAAAGAAGAATTTTACCGCCTTTGTCTCTGATACGGTCTATGACTTGCATGGCACTCATATGGTCAATTCCAGGGTCTAGACCTATCTCGTTCATAAAAACTAGTCCATTCCTTCTAGCGGCCTCATCCAATTCCATTATTTCAGGACTTACATAAGAAGCCGTGACCAGGTGCTTTTTGAATTTTATACAGTCCTTGGCAACTTTTATATGAAATCTTGCAGGAAGCATAGAAACTACTATGTCTGCCTTTGCAATGGCGGCTGCACGTTCATCATCCTTAAATACATCTAAAACAAGGACGGTACAGTTAGGATGTGCTGTTATTTTTGATGAAATGGACTCAGGGTTCAAATCTCCGATAGTAAGATGCAAGGATTCACTAACCGATTTATCCAAGAAATAGTCTAATAAATATGAGGTGGATTTACCTGCACCTACTACCAAAATTTTTCGCGACATATGTATTGCTTACTTTTGTTAGAGAACGATTAACTAAGGTATCAAATTGTTACATTTATAAAAAATATGTAAAATTAAGTTATGAACAGAACAATATTTGTGACTGCATGTGTTTTAGGCCTTTTGGCAGTGGTATTGGGCGCATTTGGCGCACACGGTTTGCAGAAGTTGGTAGACGCCAAAGCGGTTGCAAGTTTTGAAACTGGTGTGCGTTATCAAATGTATCATGCTTTTTTCTTGTTTGTATTAGGGTTGTTGCCTTCAGTATCGCAACGTACCAAACAGATAGTGTTTTATTTGGTACTCGGAGGGCTTATCCTGTTTTCATTTTCAATCTATCTCTTGGCGCTTAACAGTTTAGTTGACTTTGATTTTAAATCAATTGCATTCATAACACCTGTTGGAGGAGCATTGTTTATTGCTGCATGGGGAATATTGGGCTTTCAGATTTATAAAAGCAAATAAGCTTATATCTCAATTTTAAAGTATATTAGGGAACAACACTGTTAAACGATAGCTATGTATATATGAACGGGACAAAATTGGTAGGCTTAGTATTGGGGCCGCTATCCTTCTTTTTAGTACTATTCTTTTTTCATCCCATAGGTCTTGGTCCAGAGGCAAACGCGGTATTGGCTACTACGGTTTGGATAGCTATTTGGTGGATTACCGAGGCAATCCCAATAGCAGTTACAGCGCTACTTCCTTTGGTGCTCTTTCCTTTGTCCGGTGGGTTGGATTTGACGGCTGCAGCAGCTTCTTTTGGACATAAGTATGTGTTCCTGTATATGGGCGGATTTATTATCGCTATTGCTATTGAAAAATGGAATCTTCATAAACGTATTGCATTGAATATTATTAATTTTATTGGGTCCGATGTCCGTAAAATTATTTTAGGTTTTATGATGGCAACGGCATTTTTATCCATGTGGATATCCAATACGGCCACGGCAGTAATGATGCTACCTATTGGGATGGCCATTATTAAACAGCTAAAGGATAATCCTGATACTGTTGAAGACGAAAATCAAATTTTTGGAAAAGCATTGATGTTGTCCATAGCCTATAGCGCCTCTATTGGCGGTGTAGCGACTTTGATAGGCACCCCTCCCAATTTGGTTTTAGCCGGAGTTATTTTAGACACCTATGGTTATGAGATTACCTTTATACAATGGTTCGTTTTTGGGTTACCGATTTCTATTCTTCTAATTTTCGTCTGTTGGAAATATTTGACCCGCTATGCCTTTCCTTTTAAACAAACCGAATTTCCTGGAGGAAAGAACGAAATTAAACGGCAATTAAGTCAGCTCGGCAGCTTATCCTATGAGGAAAAAATGGTGGCTTTTGTTTTCGCCTTAACTGCATTTTGTTGGATATCTCGCTCCTTTCTACTTCAGAAAGTCTTGCCTGCATTGGATGATACTATAATCGCTATATTTTTTGCCATTGTGCTGTTTTTGATTCCAGCAAAGAATACAAAAGAACAATTGATCAATTGGGAAGAAGCTGTAAAGATGCCATGGGGTATTATTTTGCTTTTTGGTGGTGGAATGGCCTTGGCCAAGGGTTTTGAGGTTAGTGGACTTGCCGTTTGGATCGGTGGTCAAATGACGGCACTGTCTGGCTTGCCGATAATACTGCTAATTTTGGTACTTGTAGCAGCTGTGAACTTTCTAACGGAGATTACCTCTAATCTTGCGACTACGGCTATGCTTTTGCCTGTTTTGGCGCCAATGGCCTTAACAATAGATGTGCATCCCTTTGTTTTGATGGTGGGTGCCGCTGTGGCTGCTTCTTGCGCATTTATGCTTCCTGTGGCAACACCTCCAAACGCAGTAGTTTTTGGATCCGGGTATCTACGGATTCCTGATATGGTTCGTAAGGGGCTATTTATGAATGTTGTATCCATTATTTTGGTAACTCTATTCGTCTACTTTGCTTTACCGGAATTATGGGGCCTTGCTATAGATACGTTTCCTGAACAACTGAAAAAATGAGATTTCTATTAATTCCAGACAAGTTTAAAGGTTCGCTTACCAGTGAGGAAGTTGCCAATGCCATTCAGATTGGTGCAGAAAAAGTGCTACCAAGAGCTTCGTTCCATTTAATTAAAGCGTCTGATGGCGGAGATGGGTTTTTGGATGCAATTGCACGATATAAGCCATGTATAGGTGTTCAAACCGTAGGTGAAGATCCCTTGGGCAGGAAAAAGCTGTGCACATATTTGTATAATCAGGAAGAATCTGCTGCATATATAGAGCTTGCAAATGCATCTGGCATGGAATTGCTCAACCCAAAGGAGCGCAATCCTATGGAAACTTCTACCTACGGTACTGGTTTACAGATTAAGGATGCTATTGAAAAAGGGGCACGCAATATTTATGTAGGATTGGGAGGTAGTGCCACTAACGACGGAGGTATTGGAATAGCAAATGCGTTGGGTTATAGATTCCTTAACGATAAAGGTACTGCCCTAAAACCGATAGGTAAAAATTTGATTCATATTAAGGAGATTGATACAGCCAATGTTTCCTCCCTTTTAAACAAGATATCCGTTTTTGCAGTAAATGATGTAACTAATCCCTTGTTTGGATCAGATGGTGCCGCCTTTGTTTATGCCAAACAAAAGGGTGCTTCTTCCAATGCTATTTTGAATTTGGACAAAGGGCTTCAGAATTTAAATTCAGCTGTGGAATCCCAAATGGGAAGAGATAATGCTTTAGTTCCTGGGGCAGGCGCTGCCGGAGGGGCAGCATTCGGGCTTAAAACCTTTTTGAATGCAGCATTTTTACATGGAACCGATTTCATACTTAAACTATCGGGAATCGAAACTGTGTTGGTATCAGAAAAATTCGATTTTATTATTACAGGGGAGGGTAAGATAGACGCTCAAACTCTAAGTGGTAAATTAGTGCAAGGGGTATTGGAACTCGGAAAACGATTTAACATTCCTGTAGTTGCCGTTTGCGGCAAGTTAGATGTTAATCCTAGCAGTTTAAAGGCAATTGGTATAACAGCAATTATAGAAATTCAGGATACTACTAAACCCCTTTCCTACAACATGAAAAATGCCCAAGATTTATTGGTCCAAGCTATAGCGGAATTCTGCAAAACCATTATATAAGGTTAACTGTTTACATTACCTTAATTGGCAGCCATTAAAATATTGAAATCATAATAAAAGGATTTAATTTTATTAAAATCACAATATAACCCTTTATTTTTCGATTTAAATGTATGCTTATATACTAAAGTTACCGTTATTTTTAATAAGTGTTGTCTTTATATGTGGAAACTATAATTCAACTGATATTGAGCTTATTAAACCTTGAAATAAAGGGGCTTGAGCTTTAATTTTAATAATTTTGTCTAAATTAAATTTTAAGATTTATGACTGCATCTGACCAAAATACAAAAACGATTTCGTTGAAAGATTATGGTATTACGCATGAGAATATACATTACCAATTAAGTCCTCTTGAACTTCAAAAAGTAACGGTAGCGAACAAAATGGGGGTAGAAACCGCCAATGGCACTCTTGCTGTAAATACAGGAGAGTTTACCGGACGTTCTCCCATGGATCGATTTATAGTAAAAGATGGTATTACCGAGGATAAAGTATGGTGGGGAAATATAAACATTCCTTTTTCAAGTGATAAGTTCGATGCCTTGCATAAAAAGGTAATAGGTTATTTGAACGACAAGCAACTATATGTTAGGGATAGTTATGCTTGTGCAGACCCGGAATATAAATTGAATATTAGGGTAATAAACGAATATCCTTGGTCAAATATGTTCTCATACAATATGTTTTTACGGCCTACAAAGAAGGAGTTGGAAGATTTTACTCCTGAATGGACGGTTATTAACGCGCCTGGGTTTATGGCCAATGCAGATGAAGACGGAACAAGACAACATAATTTTGCTATTCTTAATTTCACCAAAAAGATAGCGCTTATAGGAGGTACGGGTTATACTGGGGAAATTAAAAAAGGGATATTTTCTGCATTGAATTTTATTCTTCCTGTGGATAAGAACACCCTGCCAATGCACTGTTCGTCAAACGTTGGAAAAAATGGCGATACTGCCATTTTCTTTGGGCTGTCAGGTACGGGAAAGACGACATTATCTACAGACCCAAATAGGGAACTAATTGGGGATGATGAACATGGTTGGACCAATAAGAATACGGTTTTTAATTTTGAAGGTGGCTGTTATGCGAAAGTTATTAATTTGTCTGAGGAGCAAGAGCCTGAAATTTATGGGGCTATAAAACCTGGCGCTATATTGGAAAATGTTGTTTTGGACAGCAACAAGAATGTTGATTTTTCCGATACCTCAATCACACAAAATACACGGGTAAGCTATCCAATTTATCACATTGATAATATTAGGCAACCCTCTATTGGGGAGAATGTAAAGAATATTTTCTTCTTGACGGCGGATGCCTTTGGCGTGCTGCCTCCAATTTCCAAGCTTACACCTAGCCAAGCGGCTTATCATTTTATTTCCGGTTATACCGCTAAAGTTGCGGGTACCGAGGCTGGTGTTGTAGAACCACAGCCTTCTTTTTCCGCATGTTTTGGAGCGCCGTTTATGCCGTTACATCCAACCGCATATGCAGATATGTTAAGTAAAAAAATGAAAGAAACCGGTGTGGCGGTTTGGTTGGTGAATACCGGGTGGACCGGTGGTCCTTACGGTGTGGGAACCAGAATGAAACTTAAATATACTAGGGCTATGATCAGTGCTGTATTAAATGGTGATTTGGGATTGTATTCCTATGATAAATACCATATACATTCAGTATTTGGCGTAGCACAGCCTCGGGAATGTCCTGGTGTTCCAACAGATGTTTTAAGTCCAAGAACTACTTGGAACGATGATCAAAAATATTATACAACGGCATTCAAACTTACGAACGCATTCAGGGAAAATTTTAAAAAGTTTGAAAGTTACGCTAGTGAAGAAATTAGAAGGGGTGGCCCACAACGGTACGGATTTTAGAAGAATCCAATTGGTAAGAACTCTTTTCTTTGTTTGAAGTAAACTAAATACCTTACTTGTAAAAAAAGAAGCATTTAGGGATAAAAAAAACCGGTAGTCTTACCGGTTTTTTTATATGTTATATACTGTCAGTTATTTGTTTACGCTAGTAATATACTTCTGTAATGCCATTGTCATAGATGGTGTTTCAGGAGTAGGTGCTTTAATATCGATTCGTAGACCGGCTCCATTTGCAGCTTCTACAGTAGAATTTCCAAAAACCGCTATTCTTGTTTCCTTTTGTTCAAAGTCCGGGAAATTCTGAAGCAGGGATTCTATTCCAGATGGACTGAAAAAAACAAGGATATCATAGTATACATTACGTAAATCTGATAAATCACTGATTACGGTTTTATAAAAAACACCTCTTTTCCAAGAAATACCTAGTGCATCCAACGCGTCTGGAACATCTGGTTTTAAGGCGTCCGAAGAAGGAAGAAGGAATGTTTCATCCTTGTATTTTTTAATAAGAGGTACAAGTTCTGAAAATTGCCTTTTCCCAACATAAATTTTACGTTTTCTGTAGACGACATATTTTTGAAGATAGTAGGCAACTGCTTCCGATTGACAAAAATACTTCATGCTATCGGGAACCTTAAATCTCATTTCTTCCGCAATTCTAAAAAAATGGTCTACCGCATTTCTGCTGGTAAGGACTATTGCTGTAAAATCCTTAGGGTCTATTTTTTGTTGTCTTACGCTTTTAGCATCTACACCTTCTACATGAATGAACGGTCTAAAGTCTACCTTTATTTTTTCTTTATCGATAAGTTTGGAATAGGGAGAATTTTCCATTTTTGGCTCCGGTTGTGAGACCAAGATCGTTTTTACTTTCATATGGCGCACTATTTGAGAAAGCTTCCCATAATAACTACGGGTGCAATTTCGAGTGTGCAAAGGTACAAAATAAAATAGAAAAAGTAATTGGCAAAGAAATTTTGATAATTCTTTAGGACTAGTACCCAACCGATGATATTAATGCCTAGGAACAAGAATATAGCTGTGAAAATCACAACTTTAGGGCTAATATTAACATAAGCGAGCAAAATATTTGCCAGAAAAAACAGAATACCCCCATAGTTTAAGTACGATGTTTTTTTGAAGATGATTTCACTGAAAATCGTCTGAGATCCAAAAATAAAGCCATTGGTTAATTGCAATGCTGTCTTTGCCGCTAAAAACAGGAAGAAACCAAGTAGCGCTAAAGGATAAATATAAGAGTATTGATGGCTAGCGGATTGGTTATAATTCTCATATAAGAAGAAAAGAAATAAGGAGGTATTGATAACCTGAAAAATGCTGAAAAGAACATGAAACCAATGGAGAAGACGCTCTTTTTTATTGTACATGAAAATATACTTGTTGTTGAACGGTAACACAATAAAATTCAAAAAGCGTACATAGTAAAGGCTTTTTGCAATCAGTACAAAGAGTAGACTCCCAAAGATGATCAGCGTAATCCAATCCAACGTTTCGGGAGTTCTTAATATAGGATTCATTGGGTTAAATGTATTGCTTTGCTGTTAAGCCCAAAATATAGATTGTTTTCGGAAATAACAAGCCTAAAATAAGAAGGCTCCTTAATTTTAGAACTTCTGGTGGGAGCTATTGTAAAGTAAGTAGTGTCATTGGGTTGCAATACGTTTATCTGCTTGTGCATTGGAGTCACGGATAACGATTTTATTTCCTTTACTTTTTTGTAACTGTCCAAATAGGCTATGCCAAATTTTAATTGTTTAAGCGGAATTTTGAAACTGTAAGGGTTGTATATTTTTAGTAAAAGGGGTTCATCCAAGTTCATATCCACTTCATCCTTTTCGAGAATACATTCTAATTTTCTGTACGAATTAAAATTTTGGATATAGTTACCGTAGTATTTGCCACCAGTCATTTTGGTGAACTCAAAAACACCTTCGTTACTATATTTAGTTAGGTAAAGGATATCCTTGTTTCTTACAAGCTCTTCCGAACTATCAATAGAGTATTGGTTTTTTCGGTATTGTACATTGTTTAATGAAAAAGACGTGTTTCCGCTATAGAATGCGTACATAGGGGCGTTTCTATAGGAGTTTTCAAAAACGACAGGCGAAGTCCCAGCCTCTTGGGCCACTTTAGTTACCCATTCCTTGTTCCCATGCGTTTCGTAATATATGTTGAACAATAAGGGCTGATGTATCAAACCAAGGCGTAGGTAGAGTATGATAATCATATTGGCTAGCCCCAATCGGTATATCCATTTCGCACTGTTTTTGTTGTTTATCATATATTGAAACACTAATACAACCATTGGAATACATATAATAATTACCCATTGGGTCTGTATTCTTCGGTTAAAGCTCGAGAGGAAAAAGAATAGAATTACACCATAAGTTAAAAAAAGCAATGCTTTGTTAAAGAGATCATTGGCTTTTGTTTTGAATAGTGCCTGATACATAAACGGAAATGTAAGTCCAAAAATCGCCACTAGGTTTATCAAGAACCCCACGGTATATTTTTCAAAACTATAAGCGCCGTTTGGGCGTTCGGAAATATGATAATTTATAGAGACAAAATCATGTTCATAAAGCCAGTAAAAATGAGGAGCATAACTCAATAGGGCTATCATGACCGCAAACCAGGCATACTTGTTCAGAACCAGTTTTAGGTTGGACAATAAAACAAATACGATAGCTAAAACTGCATGGTATTTGCTGTACATTAGGCAGGCCATTATTATCCCTAATGCTACAGATACCGCTAGAGAAGGTTTTTTAATAAATTTTTTATAGGCCAATAAAAATGCGGAGGTAAAAAACAGGAGCGGAGTATCCGGTAAGGTAAGGAAGCCATAGGCGTTAAATAAAGTCATCGAAAATACCACAACGAAAAACTGAGGGATGAATGAATTCTTCTTCGGATGATCAATGAGCAACCAGAGTATTAGAATATTCGCAGTAGACAATATACAACTCATAAAACGAACCCCGAGTTCACCACTAAAGAATAGGCTGCTTATTTTTATGAGTAAAGCCACCATAGGAGGATGGTCAAAATAACCCCAAGCCATATCCTGACTATAATACCAATAATAGGCTTCGTCGTAAATCAGTTCCGTAAAATAGGATTGAACTAGGTTTAGTGCTAGAAGAATGGCCAGAAAATAGTAAAACTGTTTGGGTATTTCCTTTAACATGGTGCGCTTGACTTCCGGCAAAATTACAAATTCTGTACGTCACTCATTTTCTAAATTAAACATAAAGCGATCGTGTGCGTTTTTCTGCCGTTATTAAAATAGTACTTTTGTAAAAACATTGTACTCTTTTTATGGCAGCCGGTATTGTAATTATCCCCACCTACAACGAAATTGAAAATGTAGAGGCCATAATAAGGGCCGTTTTTGAGTTGCCCAAAGATTTTCATGTGCTTATCGTTGATGATAATTCGCCGGATGGAACAGGGGAATGCGTTGCCCAGCTACAAAAGGAATTTTCTGAGACACTTTTTTTGGAAACCCGTATGGGTAAATCTGGCCTTGGAACGGCATATATACACGGTTTCAAATGGTGTATAGCAAGAAATTATGATTACATTTTTGAGATGGATGCCGATTTTTCTCATAACCCAACAGACTTGTTGAGATTGCTCAAATCATGTGAGAACGGAGCGGATGTAGCGGTGGGTTCTAGGTACAAACAAGGCGTTAATGTAGTCGACTGGCCATTATATAGGGTATTGTTGTCCTATGGTGCTTCATTTTACGTTAAAATGATTACGGGTATGCGGATCGATGATCCTACAGCGGGTTTTGTATGTTATAAAAGAGCTGTATTGGAGTCGATCAATTTAGATTCAGTGCGTTTTGTGGGTTATGCTTTTCAAATCGAAATGAAATTCAGGGCGTACTTAAAGAACTTTAATATAGAGGAGATTTCAATTATTTTTAGAGATAGGGTAAGAGGTAAATCCAAAATGAGTTCTTCTATTATTACCGAAGCTATTTGGGGAGTTCTTTCTATGAAAATAAAAAGTCTATTTGAACGAAATAAGTTTTAATTATGTCTAAAACGCTTTTAAAAAACGGTAAGGTTGTTAACGAAGGTAAGATACAGGAAGTAGATATTCTGCTGGACGGGGAGATGATCGTAAAAATCGCTTCCAATATTTCGGATGCCACTGCCAAAGTGATTGATGTGGCCGGAAACTATGTTTTACCGGGCATTATAGACGATCAGGTGCATTTTAGGGAGCCGGGTTTAACGCACAAAGGTACAATTGCTACCGAAAGTAGGGCAGCTGTTGGAGGGGGTATTACTACCTTTATGGAACAGCCGAATACCGTTCCCCAGGCCACCACTATTGAAAAGTTAGAGCAAAAATTCGCAACCGCGAGTCAAACTTCGTTTGCAAATTATTCTTTCCCTTTTGGAGGGACAAATGATAACTTGGAAGAGCTAAAGCGCCTTGATAAAAACTCCTGCTCTGGAATAAAATTGTTCTTAGGGTCATCTACGGGTAATATGTTGGTAGATGATGAAAAGGTGCTGGAGAATATTTTTAGTAGCACAGAAATGGTTATATCAGCACACTGCGAGGACGAAACTACGATCAGAAGGAATTTAGCGCATTACAAAGAAAAATACGGAGATGATATACCCATTGAATGCCATCCTCTAATTAGAAGTGAGGAGGCATGTTATTTGTCTTCGTCACGCGCCATTGCACTGGCAAAAAAGACAGGAGCAAGACTTCATGTATTTCACTTGTCCACAGCCAAGGAAATGGATTTGTTTCGAAATGATATTCCGTTAGTAGAGAAAAAAATTACTGCTGAGGTATGTTTGCATCATTTGTGGTTTTCAGATGAAGATTATAAACAAAAGGGTACATTAATTAAATGGAATCCGGCCGTTAAAACAGCTGAAGATCGCGATGCTCTTTGGAAAGCGCTTTTGGATGATAGAATAGACGTTGTTGCTACGGACCATGCGCCGCATACCTTATCCGAAAAAGAGAATGTATATACCAAAGCGCCTAGTGGAGGCCCTTTGGTACAACATGCTTTACCTGCCATGTTAGAAAAGTATTTGGAAGGAAAAATAAGCTTGGAAAAAATGGTCCAAAAGATGTGTCATAATCCTTCTATATTATTTCAAATTAAAAATAGAGGTTATATACGCGAAGGTTATTATGCAGATCTTGCTATAGTTAACCTTCATAGCCCTTGGAAGGTAACGAAGGAGAATATTGCCTACAAGTGCGGTTGGTCTCCTTTTGAAGAACAAGAGTTTAAAGCTTCCGTTACACATACCTTCGTAAATGGACATTTGGCCTATGAAAATGGGGTGTTTTCCAACGAACGAAATGCAAAAAGACTTACGTTTAACAGATCATGAAAAAATCTATAAGTGTCTTAATTATTGTATTTACTTTAGTTTCCTCTTGTGTTGAGAAACTAATTGAAAAGCCAGACAATCTAATTCCAAGGGATAAAATGGTGGCAATTTTAGAAGAAATGGCCATCCTAAACGGAGCACGTGAAAACAAGTCCAACATTCTTGTATTAAAAGAAAATGGTATAGATCCAACTCAACATCTTTTTGAAAAATATGATATTGATTCAATTAGTTTTGTCGAAAGTGACAGGTATTACGCCTCTATCCCTTTAGAATATGTGAGTATGTACGAAGAGATTGAGGCTTCCCTAACAGAAAAAAAAGAGATTCTGGAAGCAAAAAAGAAAATCAACGATAGCCTTAAGTTAATAGAGCAGCAGAAGTTGCGTAAAAAGAACGACAGTATTAAAGCAATTCCCATCAAGATTTCTAGCGATCAGCGTTAAAGCACTCTACACAGAATTTAATGGTTTTATTTGAATTTTGGAATTCATATTTTAATGTGTTCTTGATTTTATCACTATTGTAAATTTCTGGCTGCTGTAGAGAATATATTGTGGTTTTAGTGATTCTCCGTTCCTTTCTTGTTAGTAAATGGTTAAATAAATCAAGGTATCTTAACGTATGTAACTGCCAAATTTGTAAAACCTTGGTGGGCGGCTTTTTATTCATGGCTTTGGTAATTCTCGTAAGAATATCCTGAAAACTTAAATTATTGGAGACGAGTATGTAACGTTCTCCGTTATTATCGGATTCCATTAAACCTATCATAGTTTTAATTACATCAGCTACGGCAATAAACCCAGTTCCTCCCGGCGGACAGTAGCGGTATCCTTTGCTTGCGGTACTAAATAGCTTGCCACTGCCGGTTTCCCAAAAACCAGGGCCTAAAATAATCCCCGGATTTACAATTACCACCTTCAAGTTCTCATGTGCACCTCGCCATACTTCCATTTCGGCGGCATATTTGGTTAAGGCATATACATTTACGTTCTGGTCTGTCCATTCATTATTTTCTGTGGCTGTTTGGTTGGGGAGGCTTTTGCCAATGGTGCCAATAGTACTTACATAGCACAGTTTTTTTATTTCATATGCCGTGCAAAGGTTAACGATGTTTGCCGTTCCGTCTACATTTACTTTTTGTAAGGTGTCAAAATCATTAGGGTCAAAGGAAATTAGGGCTGCAGCGTGGTATACATGGTCTATACCTTCAAAAGCTATTTCCATAGCTGGTATATCAAGAATATCCGCTTTTACCCAATCGATTTTATCGAAAAGCTTTTGGGTATTAGGCGTGTAGTACGAAAATACTTTTTTAACTTTTTCCAGTTTGGATTCTGTTCTGTAAATCGCTCTAACCCTTTTGTTGGATTTTGTCAATTCCAATAACAGATGTGAGCCTACTAAGCCTGTGCCTCCCGTAACTAAAATCATAATTCAAAGTTAGGGAATACGTGTAAATAAATTCCTTGTAATTTCAGATAGATAGCCTAGTGATTTCCTTTTATATTTGTACCAGAATTAATAAAATAGAGAATGACTTCAAATTTTGTCAAAGAACTGGAATGGAGAGGAATGTTGCATGATGCCATGCCCGGAACGGAAGAACATCTGCTTGAAGAAATGCAATCTGCATATTTGGGTATAGACCCTACAGCAGATTCGTTACATATTGGTCATTTGGTCGGTGTAATGTTGTTACGACATTTTCAATTGGCGGGCCACAAACCGTATGCCCTTATTGGCGGAGCCACAGGAATGATCGGTGATCCATCTGGTAAGTCGGCAGAAAGAAATCTGTTGGATGAGAAAACGCTTAGGCATAATCAAGAAGCTTTAAAGGAGCAATTATCCCGTTTTTTGGATTTTAAGAGCGATGCTAAAAACGCTGCAATCCTAGTTAATAATTACGATTGGATGAAAGAAATCTCCTTTCTGGATTTTATTAGGGATGTTGGCAAGCACATTACAGTGAACTATATGATGGCTAAGGATTCTGTTAAGAAACGATTGTCGTCCGAAGCAAAAGAAGGCATGTCCTTTACAGAGTTTACGTATCAATTGGTACAAGGGTATGATTTTTTGCATTTGTACAGGGAACATAATTGTACCTTGCAAATGGGTGGTAGTGATCAATGGGGAAATATTACCACAGGTACGGAATTGATAAGAAGAATTGGAGGGGGTAAAGGTTTTGCCCTTACCTGCCCTTTAATTACAAAAGCTGATGGTACTAAGTTCGGTAAGACCGAAGGTGGCAATATTTGGTTGGATGCAAATAGAACATCGCCATACCGTTTTTATCAATATTGGTTAAATACTTCTGATGAAGACGCTGAAAAATACATTAAGATTTTTACGTTTATAGGCAAGGAAGAAATACATGCATTAACAGCTCAGCATGCAGAAGCCCCGCATAAAAGGTTGTTGCAGAATCGCTTGGCAGAGGAAATTACGGTAATGGTTCATTCTCAAGTAGATTTGGATAATGCGGTAAAAGCAAGTGCCATTTTATTTGGAAAATCTACAGGAGATGACTTAAAAGGATTGGACGAAAAAACGTTTTTAGATGTTTTTGAGGGCGTACCACAAGCAGAGATATCTAGCGCTGCATTGGAAGATGGATTGGATATGATTGCTGCGCTTGCAGCTCAAACCGGATTTTTGGGGTCCAACGGGGAAGCACGTAGGGAATTGAAACAGAATTCGATTTCGGTCAACAAAGAAAAAGTAAACGAATCATACACCATTACCAAAAACGACCTGATCAACGGAAAATTTGTATTACTACAACGTGGTAAAAAGAATTATTATGTATTGGTAGTCAATTAGGTTGCTTCTTTTAGGGATTGGCAGTGCCATATTATAAAACTTAACATAAAGCTAACGCAACCAATGCAGTTAACAAGTATCTTAATAGTGGTAAATCACCACTTAGCCGTAAATGAACAAGTTATACCTCTTACTTTGCGCCATCTTCCTTTTGTACGCTTGTACAGAGCAGGATATTTCCCAATTTGAGGATACAGAACTACAATTCGCTGACCAAAAATGGCAACTGGTACGCATGTCCGGAAGCATGGTTAATTCAACGACCGTAGGGTCGGATATGGAATGGCAGGAGTATTATATTTTTAGTTTAGACGGTAGTTTCCAGAAATATCGTGAAACTAATGGTACAATAACTAGGGCAAGAGGCACTTTTGTTGCAACCGAGTATGAGAATGATACTGAGGATTATCTAGAGCTTACCTATACTGAAGGTTTATCCCTAGTCGGAAACTGCTCCGGGGATCAAAAGGAAGTATTGATTTATAGGTCTTCTAGGGAAATTTCCAATACTTGGATGGCCTGTGATGGTCCTGGACTGGATTATGTACTCGTAGAAGATTAAAGCACCATCAAATTACAGCCTCGAATATCGGAATCATCAAACCTTCCTAAAATTTCAAAACTATCATCATTATATTTTTTACCTAAATCTTGTGTGGCGATAAACGAGCAGGAATTTCTATTGGCTAAATCGATAACATTTATTCCACCCGATTTTCCATTGATCAAATAACTTAGTGGATCTTCTGTATCCCGCACCAATACCTTCATCCAAGGAGGACAGGTAAATACCCCATTGCCTTTTGAGTAGGCTTGCGACAGTAGTTCGGTCATTCCATATTCTGAATGTATATCATCAACTCCAAATCCTTCTTTGAGTAGTTCGTGTAATTCTTCGCGGATGAGTTCCTTTCTGCGGCCCTTCATGCCCCCGGTCTCCATTACAATGGTGCTTTTTAATTCAATTGGATAATGTTCGCAAAAATCCAGTAGCGCAAAGGAAACACCAATCAAAAGCGTCTTAGTTCCTGTTGCTTCCAGTTCAATTAAATTATCATTTAGTTTATTAAGATCATCCAAGAAAAAACCACTTTTTGGGTGTTCGGATTTTTTGATAAGATCGTTTACCATATAAATTAACGAAGAGCCTTTTCGTTCTAAATAGGACGGTAATAAGGCGAGAATACAAAAGGAAGACGGTTCATCATAAAACTGCTCAAAAGCGGTAAGATAACTCTCCTCGTACAAGCTAATATCGGTCACGAAATGTTTACTTGTGGTACTGCCCGTGGTACCACTACTCGTGAAAATAGCCATTGGAGCATCTGTAGTACTCAAAAGTTTTTTCTCCTTAAAAAAACGAATTGGTAAATGCGGTATATCCTTTAGGGATTGTACCTTATTGGGATTTATGTTAAGATGGTTGCAAAACGTTTGATATACCCTGTTTTGTTCATATTGCAAACGAAAGGTATCCAAAGCAATTGTTAAGAATTCTGCTTCATTTTTGATTTGAAACAGTGCTTTGTAATGTAGTTCATTTGCCATAGTTGTAAAGGTACTGAACCCCTACAAAAATAGAATAAACCAATACAGAAAGTTAAGTTTAGAACAGCAGTTGCTCACGGGATTATGATAAAAATACTTTTAAGAATCTAAAACCCTACACAAAAGATAAAAAATTATCGTACCACAAGTTTACGATTAATAGACTTCTCGTTCTCTATTACCTGAACCATATATACTCCTGGAGAAAGGCGAGAAATATCCAAAGCCTTTACTGATATTCTATCTGTTAGAACCAGTTCGCCAAATACGTCAAAAATGCGAATTTCCTTCGTGGCATTTTTTTCTGTGGTAACATAAACGATATCTGCGGTTGCCGGATTGGGATATAGTTTAAAACCGGAAATTTCTGTGCTTATCTTCTGAGCCGGTAATTCGTCATCTTGACTGTTGGCGCTTAATGATAACCCTAAAAGTAGGATAAAGTAGATTTTTTTCATGTCGTATTGATTTGGGATCAACACAATAAAGATACATCAGCTGGTTAGGGTATGCCGGAAAATGTTGTGAAAGCTAGTATTTTGTAGGTCAATACGATACGCTCTGTTTTTCATCGATTTTTTTGACCGATTGTCGATTTGAAAATAGGCTATGGAAAGAGATAAAGGTTTATTTGATAATGAGCTTTCGGGTTGCAACCTTGTCTTTTTCAAAAACTCGTAAGACATATACACCGGCATCAAGATCTGCAACATGTAACTCTTTACCCAAAATGGTAGTCTTTAGCACCAGGGTGCCAAGTACATCGTAAATGAGGATTTCCTTGGCGTCATTAGTTGAAGTGGAAATATATACCTTTCCTGT
>CAYGUY010000068.1:16792-20480 GCA_964353165.1 uncultured Maribacter sp. | reverse complement strand
TACGGGGAAAACGGTTTATTTCGTTAGGCCGGCTTATCATAACAATGTCACCAAAAGATATAAAGGCGGTACGGCACGGCAGTTGTACAAATTCACGAACGGGACACCGGAGGCCATTAAGCTAACCAATGATTATGAAGGAGAAAGTCACCATCCCATGTGGTCTAATGGTAGAGTTTATTTTATATCGGATAGGGATGGCACCATGAATATTTGGTCTATGGACGATAATGGAGGCGACTTAAAACAACATACGTCGCATTCGGATTTTGACGTACGTTATGCAAATATCTCAAACGGAAATTTGGTATACCAAATGGGGGCAGACCTCTGGCACTACAATATTGCATCTAACAAAGCGAATAAGATTTCTATTCACCTGGTATCGGACTTAGATCAACTTAGGGAAAAATGGGATGACAATCCCATGCAATATGTCACTTCTGTTCATCCCGATGCAAAGGGCGAGCATGTGGTGATTACCGCAAGAGGTCGGGTCTTTGTTGCGCCAACAAAAGCCGGTCGTTTTATTTCGTTCACGGAAAAGAAAAATGTTCGGTTTAGGGATGCTGTTTTTTCGGCTGATGGCAAAGACATTTATACCTTATCCGATGAGACTGGTGAATTTGAATTCATCAGCATGCCATCAAATGGTATAGGCAATCAGAAACAAATCAGTAAGGATGGCAACTTGCTTAGGTTTACAGGAATACCCTCTCCGGATGGACGTTGGATTGCCTATTCCGACCTAGAAAACAATATGTACACGCTTGATGTCAAAAGTGGTGTAAGCAAAAAGATATCAACGAACCAAGAGGGCATTTCGGAATACGAATGGTCTCCGGACTCCAAATGGTTAGCTTTTGTACAGACTGCTCTGAATACTATGGATCAAATCAAGATTTACAATGTTGACTCTGGTAAATCTTTTGACCTTACCACGGACAGAGCAAACAGTTCAAGTCCTAGATGGAGTCCAGATGGAAAATTTATTTATTTCCTTTCCGATAGAAGCTTCACGTCTTTGGTCGGCAGTCCATGGGGTCCTCGGCAGCCTGAGCCTTACTTTGACGCTAGGGAAAAGTTATATCATATTGCATTGCAAAAAGGGACAAGGTCTCCTTTTAGGGAAGCAGATGAACTTGATGTAGCTTCTAAAGAAAAGAATACGGATGATCAGCCTAAGAAAAAGGGTAAAAAAGATGAAGATAATGCCAAGGAAGTACCTGTCCTCGTTACCATTGACCAAAGCGGAATCAAAGAGCGTATTATAGAAGTGCCCATAAAAGCTGGAAACTACAGTCAATTAGAAGTAAATGGGAAAGCGATATATCTTGTCTCAAGCGAAACCGGGCTCAACGCTAAAAGTCATTTAGCTGTGGTAAAAATAGAAAATGAGGATGTTGAACTCAGTACTATGATTAACGATATTGACAGCTATGAGCTAACTGGCAATGGAGAAAAACTCCTGGTTTTAAAACAAAAAAACATGTACATGGTCGACGCCGGTACGAGCGAAATAAAGGATATTTCAAAAAACAAGATTGATGTAAGCGGATGGCGTTTTGGTATTACACCTAGAGAAGACTGGAAGCAGATTTTCACGGATGCATGGCGTATGGAGCGTGACTATTTTTATGACAAGAATATGCATGGTGTAGATTGGGATGCGATGCATGCCAAATACTTGCCGTTAGTGGACCGTATAACCACACGAAACGAGCTATCGGATCTTATTGGTCGTTTTGTGGGCGAATTATCCGCGTTGCACACTAGTGTACGTGGAGGCGATATGCGTAGCGATGAAAAAAACATTGCCGTTGCCAGTTTAGGAGGTGAATTTAGTCGTGATGCTGCAAACGATGGATATCGCATAGATTATATTTATAAAGTAGATCCTGACTATCCTGACGGTAGATCTCCCTTGGACGATCCCTATTTGGATGTGCGTATTGGCGATATTATTACCAATATCAATGGTGTACCTGCTTTGTCCGCCGTAGATATGGGAGCACTTATTCGGAACCAAGTGGGCAAGCAAGTGCGTTTAACAATCAAGAGAGAAGCGGTATCCAGAGATGTTATCGTTACCCCAATTGCCTCTTCATTGAGCCTGCGTTACAGTGATTGGGAATATGGTAAACGTTTAGAGGTAGAGGAGAAAGGGGATGATAAAATAGGGTACCTACACCTTCGGGCAATGGGCAATAGCGATATTAGCCAGTTCTATCGCGAGTTCTATCCTGTATTTAACAAATCGGGATTAATTGTTGATGTGCGATTTAACCGTGGCGGGAATATTGACAGTTTTATTCTAGAAAAACTGTTAAGAAAAGCTTGGATGTATTGGAAGGCTAGGGCCGGGGAGCCGTATTGGAATATGCCTTATGCTTTTAGAGGTCATATGGTAGTGTTGGTGAACGAAAATACCTATTCCGATGGTGAAGCCTTTGCCGATGGGTTTAAGAAACTAGGCTTAGGGACTACGATTGGAACACGGACGTGGGGAGGTGAGATATGGCTTCATGGCGGTAATAGGTTAAGTGACAACGGTCTCGCAAGAGCTCCTATGATGGGCGTTTACGGTGATAACGGAGAATGGTTGATCGAAGGGCATGGTTTTGTGCCGGATATCGAAGTCGATAATTTACCACATGCGACTTTTAATGGCCAAGATGCACAACTTGATGCCGCCATAAAGCATCTTCAGAAGTTAATTAAAGAGGACCCGAGAGATGTTCCGACACCACCGGCATATCCAGATAAATCATTTGGGAATAATTCAAAATCTAGGAAACAGTAGTTAATATTGATATATTGTTTCCAGCTACAATCGCTAATTCCTTATTGCAGGTAATGGGCTTTAATAGCTTAATTTGATAGTTGTTTGGTATATCGAAACAGACAATATTCATCTATTCGATAAACTCCGAATTTTTGAAAAATAGACCTTTATTTACCCACATAAAAAAGCAGCTATGAACATTTGTGTCAACAGTTGCTTTTGATGTAGATTTTTTATTCAAGACGAGTAATTCTTATTCTTCTTCGGCAGAAAGAACATCTGCTAGCTCCAAGGCTTCATCCATTTTGTTTGAAACTGGGACAGAATCCTTTAAGGCAGCAAATTGTTTCACACGTTCCATTTCGTTTTCGTCACCAGAGAAATAAGGGAAGACATCCATGATGGGAGATTCGGAAATTGCCGGAATCGTATATTCGCCTAGCGTATCTTTCATCACGCCATTAGTGTTATCGTAAGCTTCTTTTACATCATTGGCCTGTACCAAAAGGTATTGATTGGTTTTACGCTCTTTACCACTCTCCTCATCAAAGGCAATTAGGGATACACGAGATTTAAACCATCTATCGGAATTCTCGAACGGATGAATTTCAGCATAATTGGCAACTTTAATGTTGGTAATCGTAATCTCATCGCTATCGCTCAAATAGGCCGACATTTCTTCCGTGATTCGGGTTTCTGCCTCGGTATAGCTAATCGCATCGACCAGAAACGGTTCGGTCTTTACTTTTGCAACTCCCGAAGCTTCATCAATTTTTCTATATTTTACCTTACACTCGTACCACGTTGCGCTCATATTTTTTTGTTTTTAAGAGGACAAATATAGGTTGATGATTTCTCGGAAAAGCTCAAAAAATAGCATAGATATTAACAATGGAAGACTGA
>CAYGUY010000068.1:5581-16692 GCA_964353165.1 uncultured Maribacter sp. | reverse complement strand
AGTAAACGGGTTTGGTAGTGCGCGGTAATCTCCCTAGCCTCATGCGCAATTTTAGAAATCCGTTTTTCGGAAACACCTTTCACATCCAGTTGTACCAATTCGATACCGGCAATGCAGGCTTTTTGTATATTATTTAGGTGCTCTTGGGGCGAATTTCCTTGACTTAAATAATGTAATTTGGGAATGATCATAATCTACTTTAAGAATAAGAAAATGGTTAAATCGTTGCTGCCAATCGGCTTGCTTGATTAATAGCACGCTTGGCATCCAACTCCACTGCCACTGCCGCGCCACCTACAACATGTACTGGTATTCTTGCTGCTTCCAAGGGCGCCAGTAGATCATTCAAAGGGGTTTGCCCTGCACAAATAACAATGCTGTCTACCTTAAGCAGCTTTTGTTCCCCATGTTGTAGGTAATGTAATCCTTCATCATCAATTTTCGTATACTGTACCTCGTTGATGAACTGCACTTTTTTCTTCTTTAAGGTGGATCTGTGAATCCATCCCGTGGTCTTGCCCAGATTATCTCCAAACTTGCCTTTGCTGCGTTTAAACATAAAGATTTCTCTGGGTGATGGGTGTATTTCCGGAGTAATACCCTCAATTCCACTTCTGGCGGACATGGTCTTGTCAATTCCCCATTCTTTAAGCCAGGCATCAATATTCAGTGCTGTGCTTTCTCCTTCATGTGCCAAGTATTCCGATACGTCAAAACCAATACCTCCTGCTCCGATTACCGCGACCCGTTTACCGACCGGTTTTTTCAATTTTAACACATCTATATAGCTTAAAACCTTAGGATGTGCTATACCATCAATTTTAGGTGTTCTGGGATGTATACCCGTAGCGACGATGATTTCATCAAATTCACCGTTTTGTAAATCCTCGGCAGTTACGCGTGTATTTAATTTGAGCTGTACCTGATGGAGTTCTATTTGTTTCTTAAAATACCGTAAAGTCTCGTAGAATTCCTCTTTTCCTGGAATCTGTTTTGCCATGTTAAACTGTCCGCCAATCTCTTTATCTGCATCAAATAAGGTCACGGCATGTCCGCGTTGTGCCGCAATGGTAGCAGCCGACAAACCAGCCGGACCTGCACCTACAACGGCAATCTTTTTCTTTGTATCCGTGGATAGGTAATTGAGTTCCGTTTCATGGCATGCCCTTGGGTTTACCAAACAGCTTGCTACTTTTTGTTCAAAAACATGATCTAAACAGGCCTGATTACAACCGATACAGGTGTTGATTTCATTGGTTCTATCGCCCTCGGCTTTATTTACCCATTCGGGATCTGCTAGAAAGGGTCTTGCCATGGATATTAAATCGGCGTGACCTTCCTCCAAAACCTGTTCTGCCGTTTCTGGCATATTTATTCTGTTGGAGGTGACTAAGGGAATAGAAAGTTCCGACTTCATTTTTTTAGTTACCCAGGTAAAGGCAGCCCTTGGTACCGATGTTGCGATAGTAGGAATACGGGCCTCATGCCAACCGATTCCTGTATTGATGATGGTGGCTCCCGCTTTTTCAATGGCTTTGCCTAAAGCGACTACCTCTTGCCAAGTACTTCCTTTTTCCACTAAATCCAACATGGACAAGCGGAAGATGATGATAAAATTGGTTCCTACTGCCTCCCTCGTCTGTCTGACTATTTCAACAGGTAAACGCATACGGTTTTCATAACTACCGCCGTAATTGTCGGTCCGTTTGTTTGTTTTTTCCGCAATAAACTGATTAATTAAATAGCCCTCGGATCCCATAATTTCTACCCCGTCATAACCAGCAGTTTTTGCTAAACTAGCGGAGTTGACGAAATCACGAATCGTCCGTTTAATACCTGATTGGTTTAGTTTAAAGGGTTTAAAAGGTGTAATAGGAGATTTGATCGCAGAGGGTGCCACTGCAAAAGGATGATATCCATACCGCCCCGAGTGTAAAATTTGCATGCATATTTTACCACCTTGGTCGTGTACGGCGTCTGTAATTACTTTATGATGTTTTGCATGTTTCTTCGTACTCATTCTTGCCGAGAATGGAGCTGTCCACCCCTGTACGTTTGGCGCTATCCCACCAGATATGATTAAACCCACACCCCCTTTGGCACGTTCTGCATAATAAGTGGCTATTTTTTCCAATCCGTTTTTTTTCTCTTCTAGTCCCGTATGCATAGAACCCATGATGATTCTATTTTTCAAGGTGGTAAACCCTAAATCCAAGGGTTCAAAAATATGTATGTACTTACTCATGTTAATTTTGCGTTTTATCAACTTATGTTATGCATGCATAACAATTTGTAAGGTACGTTTTTTTGGAACGAAAAAATAGGTGAGGGGGTAAGGTTAACGTGTAAGGTTTTAAATGCGGTAATAAGGTTTTAGGCAATTTCATCTGCACCAAAGGGCTACATAGTTACCATAGCTAGACTAGTGTTCTCTGTAATTCTTGCGATTAATTTTCATTTAAACAACATTTTATGTGACAATTGTACTGAGATGGATACACCTAGAAATACTAAAAGCTCACATTCATAAAGAAGGTAGAAAAAACAAAATGATGATTTTGAAACTTCTAATTAAATGGTGTACATGTGAAGTGCCAACGTTTAAACGTATACTAAGTATTACATAAAACGATACAACTGTGTTCACTTAAAATTCTGGTCATTCGAAAAGTATCCACTTGTTTCTTTAAGCACATATATCACCTAAATGACTTCCTCAGGATAATCCATAGTCCTATAATTTGCACGGAGGCTACTGCGGTTTTTCACTATTGTAATTCTACTATCGTGTAATGATCAACTTTTTTGAAATCCTCACTATTTTTTTAGGAAAGTCCATAAAAAATCGGTTGATAACTCCAAATCTAGTTTTAGGCCAGTTTTGAGCATAGTCGCATCTTACTTTGTTTGGTGATGCATATAGCCCGTTAATTATGTTATCTTTATTAAGCTACTAGAAGGTTCAATATCATCATACTAAAACAACTATTCATTAGTTTTAGCTGGGTTGATATAAAAGTGAATGCAAGCTTGCGAAATGATAAGTGTATTACTAAAAATGTTGCTAAAAAATCCTATTGCTGGCGGGTCACTGCGAGCTCTTATCGGGCTATTGTTATTTAGTTGTGCTTCTACCAAAAAAATGGAAAAAGACCCGATCTTATTGGATTCACATAAAAATACCATAGAAGTACATCGCAGTGTTGACAACTTAACTACTTTAAGACTTGATTATGATTTTGATGATCATGGGTATATCCGCCAAAAACCGGCCCTAAAAGAACAAATACCTATCCATACTAAAGATACATTGCTGCAAAATGGTATGGGACCATTGGTAAACGCAATAGCACCCGTCACCAACTTGGTCAGTATAAGTCCTGTAGCAGCTATGATTGTGGAAAATTACCTCAAGAGCGAGAATAAGGAGCCAGATGGCCATTGCCTTTTAGTGAGTAGAGACCGTTTTGAACTTGCATACAAAGAAGTCTATGGGCATTTGCCCTATCAAGATTTACCTGAAGCAATGGCCTCAAAATTTTACACATCTAAGCAGGTGTTTGATTTGCTCTACATGTCCGCTTCAGAAAAACATCAGAGATGGCGAAGTCTTCCAAAAAAATATAGGGGTAAGGGTAACGCAGGTGCTATTGCCTATGCCGGTATGGGTACTTTGGTTGATGTATCGGGTATTTGGAGTGGTCAATTGCAGCCGGGAGCACTAGTTCAAGTTTGGCGGTTTAAAGACGATTATGAAGCGGTAGTGCGCGGAACAAATGTAAAAGAATTAGATCCATACGGACATTCGTTCATTTTCATACGCTATGTACGCAATAAAGAGAACGCCATCGTTGGGCTGCAAATAGCAGATCAAGGCTTTCAAAGCTATAGACCTTTAATACCCAGCGATTATGAAGTTTGGTGGGGCGTGAACCTTACTATATAGGGCACTGTAGCTAACCTTTATTCAATTTAACATTTTCGATATAATTTCTTCTTAACTAACACGTTTCAATTGCTGATTGGAACCTCTAACTCCTTTAAAACCTATGTTTGTTTTAACACTCTTACTTTCTTTAGGTTTTATCAATGAGATACCACCGAAAATGGAAATGCAGGCGGCCTTTAGTGCTATGCATGAAAAGCCCTTGCCTGTAACGCAAACTATTTGGTATAAAGAAAATGGGGCTTATCGGTTTAAAACGGACTCGGATAGCATCGCAGCTTCTTATGCTAGTACGAAGTTAGATGCCACTCAACTTCGTTTGCGTTTGAAAGAAGGCTTACGTGTGGGTACCATTTCTATGGATACCATAAAAGCAGTTTTCACTCATCAATTGGTAGATAAGATTATACCGCACTGGTACGGCACACCTTGGAGTTATGGAGGTCATACGACGATTCCTAACCAAGGTAAAATAGCATGCGGATATTTTATTTCTACCACTTTGCGTGATATGGGTATAAAGCTTAATCGGTATACATTGGCACAAAAAGCACCAATTGATGAGGCCAAAATGATCAGTTGCGGTACCGTAATCAACAAGGTAGTCAAAGATTCAATTGAGGATGCCTTTAAAGAGATAGATAGATTAACAAAAGAAGGACTTTATTTTATAGGTTTTGACAAGGGGCATGTGGGCTATCTTTTAAAACGTGAGGGAGAACTTTTTTTGATCCATTCCAACTATCTTGCTCCCGTCTCGGTTTGTATGGAGACCCTGAAAGAATCAAGGGTTTTTAAGCGGTTTACTACATTTCATCTCGTTGCTATTTCTGATAATGAGACCCTTTTGCAACGCTGGTTGGACAATGGGGCCGTACATTGAATCGTTGCCGGTACACCCAATGTAAAGGCGTTTTTGATGTTTCCAAAAATAGCTCATTTTATAAAACCTTTATAGGTTTCTATCAGATGTGCGCTTGGTTATAATTTGCTTACATGTCATCCTAAATACCATCATAATCTTGATGTCAAGATGCGTTTATATCAATTTAATGCCTATGATTTGAATAATCATTTGTTAATGAGTTTATATGCAGTGCATATGTAGCCATTCAAAACTTATCCTCTTGTTTCGTTAACCTTCGGTAATAATTATAGCGCACTTTCAACGCATTTACCCCTGGTTTTTTGACTTGTTACCACCTGTGTTTGATGCCATCTAGTAGTAAACGCATTGTAAACTTTGGACCCTAAAAGGTTCACACTAGAGTGCAGCCTTTAAACCCTTTATCAACTGATCTATTTCTTCCATACTGTTATAATGTAAAAAAGAGATACGTATTACGCCCGGAGGCCTTGCTATCCCCATTGCCGTAAGTGGCCGCACAGCATAGAAATCGCCCTTACCGAGCATTAAACGGTGTTGGGTCAGGGTTTCATAAACGGAATCTATGTCTTTGTTCTTTGGGATAATAGAAACGGTCGGTGCTCTTTGGTATAAGCTGCTAGGGCCAATGATCTGGACATCTTGGCGGGATTTCAAGAAATCGAGCAAGCGTTCTAACAGTTCGTTTTCGTGTGCTTTAAAAAGTGCATTCAAGGCGATATTTCGTTGGGCAGGACTTGCCTCTTCGTTGAAATGATGTTCATAAACCGCATCAAAATATTCGGTTATACCTTGTACCGCGCCTATTTGAGCATGGTCAGGTCCTGCCGGGGTCAGCATGTTTCTTGTGACGCCATCCTTGAAAAAATGGGATTGATTCTCCATTTTGCCAATAAGGTCCTTATGGATATACATGAGTCCAAGATGCGGTCCAAAAGTTTTGTACAATGAAAAGAGATAGATATCCGCCCCAAGATTTTTTAAGTCCGGAAATGCATGCGGGGCATAGGCCACACCATCAACAATACATAGTGCGCCATGCGCTTTGGCGATTTTACTGATTTCTTTAACCGGATTAATATACCCGATAACATTTGAGCAGTGGGGAAAAGCAAGCATACGGGTTCTATCGGAAATCAATTCCTTTAAATCGCCTATATCTAGCATCCCTGTTTCCTCGGCTACCCTCCATTCCGTAACCTTTATGCCACGTTTTTCCAGTTTCCGCCAGGCCCCGGCATTGGCTTCATGATCTTGACAGGATACGATAATCTCATCGCCATCTTGCCACATAGGACGCAAGGCGTTCGCCAGCACATAGACATTTTGGGTGGTGGAGGGGCCAAAGTGAATTTCAGAAGCTTCTACGTTCAGGTACGCTGCCATGCGCTGATAGGAAGCATCCATAAGTTCGCCCGCTAGTTTTGAAGCCGGATACGGATAATAGGGCTGTACCTTGTGTTTTCTATAAAAATCGCTTAGGCGATTGATAAACTGCTCGCAAGGGTAAGAACCCCCTGCATTTTCAAAGAAGGCCCAGCCTTCTAAAGAAGGTTCGGAAAAGGCAGGAAATTGTGAACGTACAAATGGTAAATCAAGTTTCATTGTGGTTTAGGTTTTTAAATACCTTTTACGGGTATTACGTTTTTGCCAAAAGCATTTTAAACACATATCGTAGTAGTGTAGCACTAGGTTTCTTGTGATCAAATTCTAAGGTAGTAAATAATTGGTTCTATCACCATAGGGCATTGCATTACCTTGCTCTTTATCGGCATTAAAGTTTCTATTTTGGTACTCCAACTACGCTAACTACCGTTCATGTGTGGATGAGGCTTTAACAAAATAGCCTAATGGAATTTTGGCAAATCAATAGGCTAGGGGGCGGCCATATTTTAGGCGCAAGAAAATAGATGCGGTGCAATGAGAATGTATTTTTTCGACGCGCCAGCTTACCCCAAATATATTTCGTCGTATCAGGAAAAAAGAGGACATAACATAGAATAATACTGAGGATGATTTTATTTTGTGGGCCAGCTGTAGCGTTGGACAAAACTACTGCCAGGTGATGCCAGCGTGCCATCTCGCTCAAAATCCTAAGGATTCTCAATCTTCAGAATTTATCCCGTATTTGACACGATGTTAAAGGTACTTAAGGAAATATACCCAATATGAGAGGTAATTACAAAATCACCATTGGAGTATTTCACTTATATTCGGTTTATGTACTATTTAAAGATTTCTATATGTAATATATGTTCAATAAAAGTATGTTTTAGTGAACCAGGTAAGCTTTTAATTTAATTAAAGTGTATTTATAATTTAGATATTTCTTGTAGGATTAAAAACGCAAACTAAATTGAGTGCCTTGGTTTAATTCGCTAATACAAGTTATTGTACCTCCGTTCATTTCCACAAAATCCTTTGTAATCAGCAAACCAAAACCGGTACCTTGTTCCCCTTTTGTACCTACGGCAGTCTTGGGAATGGCATCATTCTCCAAATTTTTATACCAATCGCCATCCATGCCTGTCCCAAAATCCTGCACACCTATTACGATAACACCAGAATCATTTCTGGAAGATAGTATTACTTTTTGACCCTCCTTGCTAAATTTTATAGCATTGGAAGTCAAATTTCGTAAAATGATCTTGAACATGTTCTCATCGATATGCAGTGTTGGTTGAGCAATTTCAAATACTAATTTCACTTTTTTGTCTTCTGCCATCCGTTCAAATTCCTTGGCTATGGATTCAAATAGTATTTTAATGTCACAGCTCTTTTTATTCAATTTAATTCCCTCTAACTGATTATAGGACCATTCCAATAAAGAGTTCACCATAAAAATTCTGTCATCAACTTTATTTTTCAATTTTTTCGTTAGCTCCTTTAGTTCACTATTTTCTAAATGGGATTCGATCATTTCTACCAGTTGTGTTATATTATTAAGAGGTCCTCTAACATCGTGGGTCAATAATGAGAATAATTTATTTTTCAGGGTATTGACTGTTTCAAGTTCCTGATTTTGAGTTTCTAATGCTGTTTTGGCTACTTGTAGGTCTTTAGTCTGCTTATCCACTTCAATGGTAAGGATTTTATTTGTTTCAATCTGCGTTCTTATATTTTCATCTTCAATAGCTTTAAACTTATACCCCACTAGAATGGAGAAAAGAATTAATTGTAGGGTAATTAAACTGGAAGTGGTTACCAGGACCAATAGCGTATCTACCACGTACCGCTTTTGCAAAAACCATGTTCCTATATAGATAATTGCCGAGAGCAGCAGCGGAGTGTAGGAATACAGATAAAACCTATTGAATTTTTCTTCCTTGTATAAACGGATCCCTGAAAATATATTCATGAATACGGACACCATAGCGGTAACTGCGGCAAGCATCACTAATGAACTGTTTAACCAGCCATTTTTGACCGTCAAAATATTTAAAATATACAGCACCGGAATCCAAACGACCAACTGCTTTAAAACACTATAGCCTCTTGATAAATTGGGATGGCTCTTTTTTTTAATGTTTAAATAATTTTTGGTAAACATCAATAAGCCATATGTTACCATCATAGCGGTAATAATAGATCCTCTATCTACAATAACAGTACTAATAGGTCCTGAGGCGAATAGATACCAGCTCCAATGGAGGGTGAGTGCTAGTATCATTATAGAATAATATAAGAGGATTTTATGCCTCAAAATCAAAAAGGAGGCCAAGTGATAAATTCCGAAAATACCAAAAACCGCGGTAAACATGCAAGTTAGGAGATAATTTAGATCTTCGCTATTCATAAGAAACCTTGTAGTGCTTTGAGAATCTAACCCTAATATTAAATAAGAATATTGTGTAATCCTAATTTCTTAATTTATATTAGAGCTTGGCTTTATAGCCTTAGTAGGTAGCCTTTATGAAAACAGCGAGTCCGGGAGCTACTAGAGCATCGGCAATTTCATACTACGGCGGCGCTCAGTAAAGGCGTCATGACAAATTATAGATATGGCTAGAAGGTTGCCTCCATGGCTTTTAAGCATTTTAAACTTTAGAAAAGGTTTTTTCTGTATGGAAAATTTGAAGTCACGTAAATTAATTTTAAGAAACTTCACGGTTTGCCAGCCGTTTCGTCTCGCGAAATTTCAAAAGACTCTATAGCTGATTAAAATATTACGTACATAACAGAGTTATGGCTTACATTTTATTCAACCTTCGTGGTATTGCCAGCGCTACAGCTTTCTTGATTATTGCTTCAGCCACTGGCTAAACCAATAATAAAGAATGTATCATAATGTGGCGCATGATGACACTTTGCTTTGGTACGGCATAAAAAATAAAGATTGGGGATTTTTGCTTTTTTGAGCGGGTTGATGCCATGGCGTATTTTGTACTTCACTTTTCTACCTAGGCTAGATCTCGCCAAAAAAAATAATCACCCAGTGGGTAACCACTTTTTATCACTTCTAAAAAGTTTCTTTTACAATGGTAGTTTACTTTAAGAAGATTTCATGTATGATATTTGTAGTTTGCTTTTTGGCTCATTACCAATAGCCTTATCAATGTTGTATTCTTAATTTTATGGCTTATTTAAATGGATATTTATTAAAATGTGGTAAAGCGATTGTAGATTTTACAATAGCCTTAAAATAGTATCCTGAATTTGTGTAAACCAAGTCATTTATTAATATTTTCAATACATTGAAAGCGAATCGAAAATTTATTCAAACAGAAATTCTTGCAGGAATTAGCTCTTTTCTGGCAACTTTTTACATCATAATTGTAAATCCTTCAATTCTTTCGGAAACGGGTATGCCATTTGCTGCGGTGGTAACCGCTACGGTACTTGTATGCTCTTTTGGTAGTATAGCCATGGGTATTTATGCTAAAAATCCTTTTGTAATTGCACCTGGCATGGGATTAAATGCGTTTTTTACCTATACTGCAGTTTTGGGATTAGGACTACCTTATGAAGCCGCATTAGGAGCGGTTTTTTGGGCTGGCGTATTATTTCTAGTTTTAAGTGTTCTTAAGGTTCGAGATACCATTGTACGTTCTATCCCACATGCATTGCGCTATGCTATCGCAGCGGGTATCGGACTCTTTATTTGCTTTATTGGTTTTCAAAATGCTGGCTTTATTGTAGAGGACAAAGCTACCTTGGTTGGTCTTGGGTCGTTAAAAGACCCAATACGTTTAACTTTTTTAATAGGCTTGGCCATCACGGCCATGTTAATATCAAGAAAAGTTACCGGCGCAATGGTTATCGGTATTCTGATTACCACTATGTTGGCATGGCCAATAGGGAGGTGGTGGGGTGATGCCTCTTTGATTAATTTTGGTACGCCAACCCTAGTAAATTATACAGGTACTTTTGCCTTTCCTGACTTTAGTTTGTTGTTCAAAGCCGATTTGATCGGTTCAATTAAGTATTCTTTTCTTCCTGTAATTTTTGTTTTTGCCTTTACGGATTTATTCGATAGCCTGTCCACCTTCGTAGGACTATCCGAAGCAGCGGGTTATAAGGATGCTGAAGGAAATCCGAAAAACCTTAAAAAATCGTTGCTCGTTGATGCAGTTACAACCATGTTTTCAGGTCTCGTTGGCACCAGTTCAGGAACCGCATATATTGAATCTGCAGTGGGCATTCGCGAAGGTGGAAAATCTGGATTAACGGCAATTACTGCAGGACTTTTGTTTTTACCTTTTCTCTTTTTCTCTCCCTTATTATCCGTAGTGCCAAGCATTGCAAGTTCCATAGCCCTGGTCTTGGTAGGTTCTTTTATGATGAAACCTTTGACCAAAATACATTGGAGTAGTCCGGATGAGGCCATTCCTGTATTCTTTACAATGATTCTGATGCCTTTGACCTATAGCATCACCACCGGTATAATTTTTGGTTTCTTAAGCTGGACCTTGCTGAAACTCGTTACAGGAAAAAGGAAAGCAATTAATCCAGTACTCTTACTAATCAATCTCTTATCCTTACTGTACTTATGGTTTTAAAAAGAACGCTGTTCATCTTCATGTTCGTTTTATTTGGTACGGCAAATGCACAGCGCATTGCGATAATGGGCGCTATGGATGACGAAATTGAATTATTGAAAGCTGGTTTAGAACATAAAAGGGAAATCCGTAAAAACGGAATCACTTTTTTTACCGGTAAGCTAAAAGGACAAAAGGTAGTGCTCTTAAAAGCAGGTATCGGAAAAACGAACACAGCGTACAGCACTGCCATTCTTACCACCAACTTTAAGTTGAAAGCATTGATTTTTACTGGGGTAGC
>CAYGUY010000068.1:0-5481 GCA_964353165.1 uncultured Maribacter sp. | reverse complement strand
GGAGACACTTTTTTAAGTGATTCAAAAAAGGCAAAAGAACTGTATTCAAATTTTAAGGCACTTGCTGTTGAAATGGAGGGTGCCGCCGTTGCCCAAATTTGCACCATGCTACAACTGCCGTATATCGTAATTAGAAGTTGTAGCGATAATGCCAATTCAAATGCGCATACGGATTATGCGGCATTTCTAAAGGTAGCAGCCGGTAATTCCGCCCAAATGGTGCTTGCACTATTGGAGCAATACAAAATTAAAAAATAGTCCATTGCTGCGGCTACAAATAATGAATGACTGAATAGTAAAAAAAAGTAAAATAAAATGATAGATTCAAAACTCAAGGTATTGGCCAGTAACATCCTAATTTTTGTACTTTTAATGAGTAACTCTTCTTATACCCAAAATACAATGACAGCAGATTCTAAAACCGAAAAGAAAGAAATTGCTTTCATCCTTTTTGATAATTATGAAACCCTGGATGTGTTTGGGCCGGCTGAAATTTTCGGGAGACTCGTTGACACCTACAGTTTAAAATTTTATTCGCTTGAAGGTGGTGTGATTTCTAATAGACATAAGGTACCCATCATGACGGAAAAGTTGTCAACGGCCAACAAAACACCGTATATGATTTTAGTGCCCGGTGGTCTTGGCACCCGTAAAGAAGTGGCAAATGAAGTGCTAATTGACCAAATAACAGCCTTATCAAACGCTTGCGAGTATGTATTAACGGTTTGTACTGGCAGTGCCTTATTGGCCAAAACCGGGCTTTTGGATAATAAAGAAGCAACCTCAAATAAAAGAGCCTTTTCATGGGTAGTAACGATGGGTCCTAAAGTCAATTGGGACAAGACGGCACGTTGGAAAGTAGATGGAAGGTATTATACCTCGTCAGGAGTGAGTGCCGGTATGGATATGTCATTAGGTTTTTTGGCAGATAGACATGGTATTGATTTTGCTCGAAATGTGGCTTTGGAAATAGAATACAATTGGATGGAGGATAAGGATAACGATACTTTTAAAGCTGAATAAATGTTTCATTCAAATAATAGGAGCCCATTTCATAATAGTACCACCCTACTCAAAACCTTTTACTGTATACTGTTACTTTCTTTTTTTTCCTGTAAAGAAGTCACTGCGCCTTTAACAAGTGTTGATGTTTCAGAATTGACGATCGCAGAAATACACGCGGCGTATGAAAAAGGAGACTATTCAAGTACTGCATTGGTCAATGCCTATTTAGAAAGGATTCAATCCTTGGATAGTAGTATAAATTCAATAACTATGATCAACCCTGAGGCCTTAGCCATAGCGCAAGGGCTTGATGAGGAATATGAAGAAACCGGTATACTTCGACCTTTACACGGAATTCCCATTATCGTAAAAGATAATATCAATACGGCAGGACTACCCACAACCGCGGGGTCAATGGCCCTAAAAGATTTCATTCCCACCGAAGATGCTTTTATCATCAAAAAGCTCGTTACCGCAGGTGCTATTGTCCTAGCTAAATCAAATATGGCAGAGTGGGCGTTTAGTCCGATGCATACGGAAAGTAGTACCGCTGGAACAACACGAAATCCTTATAACCTTGATCACGTACCGGCGGGGTCAAGCGGAGGCACAGCAGCCTCTATTGCCGCAAATTTTGGAACAATAGGACTCGGTACGGATACGGGAAACTCTATAAGAGGCCCCTCTTCACATTGTGCGTTAGTAGGTTTTCGTACCACTTTGGGGCTGGTTAGTAGAAGTGCCATAGTCCCTTTATACCTGCGCAATGATGTGGTGGGCCCAATGGGCCGTACGGTAGAAGATGCGACCAAAGTTTTAGAAGTCATGGCAGGTGTTGATACAGCCGACCCCATTACCGGGAATTCCACCGGAAAAATACCGGAAAACTATACCCAGTTTCTTAAGAAAGAAGGATTGGTGGGGGCAAGAATAGGGGTGTTACGAGCTTTGAGCGATGCAAATCCGAATCCAGAAGTTAATTCGTTGTTTGAGAAAGCGCTATCACACCTAGATTCCCTTGGGGCATCAGTTATCGATTCGGTTGTGGTACCTGATTTTGAGAGGTTACGGCAAAATCAATGGTGCGCGACATTCACGGAGGACTTGGAAATGTTCTTAAAAGAGTATGTAAAAGTAGACTCTTTAAAATCCATAGATGATATTATCAGGATTGGCAGTACCTCCCAGTTTGCAGCAGCAAGAGTCAAGCGAAATGCGGCAAATAGTGGCCGTTGGGAAAACCCAGAAATACCTTGTTTGGATGCCTATACTGATGAGCTACGCGTGGCATTTCGTGAGGCTATTGAAAAAACCATGGATTCATTACAACTGGATGCCCTAGTATATCCTTCTTGGAATCATCCACCAGCACGAATCGAATTATTTTCAGAAGAATATAAGGGCGATAATAGTCAAGTAATAAGTCCACATACGGGTCAGCCTGCATTTACGGTCCCCATGGGGTATACCCGCAAAAACTTGCCCATAGGGCTACAATTTTTAGGTAGAATGTTTGATGAACCCACGCTAATTACCTTGTCTTATGCCTATGAACAAGGAACCATGCAAAGAAAAGCACCCAAGCTCTAATTGTATTTTATAAATGGGACACCTTAATAAAGGTATGCCAAAACTTAGCTCGCAATAACTAGTAAATACTACTACAATGTTTCACAAGAGCCCGTGTTGCTTAACACTTAAATGTCTATCCGTTTTTCTTGTGGTATTCGCACTTAGCTGTAGGACAAATACAAAAGACAAAAATGAACTAAGGCAAGCTCCTGGAACTGAGACCTCTTTTACCTTAAAAAACATAAGAAGCAGTAATACCTTAAGGGTGGGTGTTACGGCGGACTTTATGCCATTTTCCTACAAAACCGATAGTAGCGATGTACACCAGGGAATAGATATAGTCATGGCTCAAGATTTTGCAGCAAGTTTGGGCGTTCGTGTGTTGTTCGTTGAGACCAGTTGGTCAAACTTAATGCAAGACCTAAACCAAGGTAAGTTTGATATAGGTATGAGCGGAATAACCAGTACGCCAGCGAGACAAAAGGAGGCTTTTTTCAGCGTGCCGGTCTACGCTAGTGGCAAAGTTGCCATTACCAGGGATGAAAACGTTGGCTTGTATACTAGTATTGACAAAATAAATCGCAAAGAAGTGCGCGTAATTTTCAATCCTGGGGGCACCAATGAAGCTTTCGCCCGCGCAAATTTCCCAAATGCCACTTTAATTCTTAACGAGAACAATATTAGTATTTTTCAAAAATTAGTGGACCGGCAAGCGGATGTAATGGTTACGGACGCTATAGAAACCATGATTCAAGAACGCATTCACCCAGAGCTAGAAGCCGTTAATCCCCTAGAACCTTTCAATTCCTTCAATTTTGGCTACCTCATTCCAAAAGACAGTCTTTTTAAGGTTGTAGTGGACGCATGGCTTTTGGAGCGGAAAAAGGATAGTGTAGTCATTAAATTGTTACAACAAGAGATTCAAAAATTAAATTAAGAAAATGGGGCTAACCATTATGGCATGTTTACACGCTTGCCTGCCGGTAGACAAGAATGCTGTAGAAAAAAATCTTGAACACATTTTCTAGAATACGAGAATTTAGAATGAAACTAAAAAGCAATTGATTCCCGAAGCTTACGGGAGCAGTGGCTATTTTACATAACTCGTGACAAAAGATATTAGCCAGTGTGTGATCGCTTTTAGTGGCCGGTGGAAGCGTCGGCATTTTTTTGTTTAGCTCACGCCATTTTTAATTGTCCCTAGGAGTTCGTGAATCTCCTATGTCAATTTCGCAGCCGTATCATCTCGCTCAAAGTATACTTTGCCGTATCAAGAAAAATGAAGCTGTTAGTTAATTAACATGTATTAAAATTTATAAAATAATATTTTTGGTAAATTGTCATTAAAATAAAGACAAATGTCATAATATTTTGGTATCTTAGATAAACTAAATTTTAACTATGGCAACTAAAAAGAAGACGGGAGAGGTAAAACAAGTTAAATATGTTGGACAAGGTGTTAGTTTGCATAAAAAAGATTCTGTCGGGAAAACTGTGAATAAGAACACGGCAGTAAATGAGAATATAGTTAAAGTTACCTTTGAAGGAAAACCAAAAAAAATTCTTGAAGCTGTCTCATATGATTGGAATGATGATTCTCGCGGCTTTGAATTGGTAACGGTCATTAGAGATGGCATTGATTATAAAACATTTGAAAGCGTTGCGGTTAAAACACCTCTAAAGGATAAAGACTGGGCTATGGTACTAGACACAACTTTGCGCACACTCGTCAGATATAAAAAGGATAACAAAACTTTCGCGCCAAAACAAACAGAAAAGATTGTTGAAATTCAACAGTTAATGCAATACGGGGAAGAAGTTTTTGGAGATATGGATTCCTTTCATTCTTGGCTGATGATGGATAATGTTGCTATGGGAGGTGTAAGCCCTAAAGAATTGCTAGATACTTCTGTAGGCCTAGGTATTGTAAAAGATGCCTTAGGTAGAATAGAGCATGGTATTTTAGCATGATTGTTTATAGAATCGCAAGAGGGAAATACAAAGATGATTTATCAGGCACCGGAGCTGAAATAAATGGGGGCAGATGGAATAACAAAGGAACCAAGGTTTTATATACAGCATCATCGATTGCCTTGGCTATGGCAGAAGTTGCGGTGAATGTTCCTTTTGGTATTTTACCCAGAGGTTATTTTGTAATTTCAATTGAAATACCTGATGTCAATATCTCCGTTGTTCCTATCAAGAATTTAAAGGGTACGGCATGGAATTCCCATCCTCCTTCACATATAACACAGAAAATCGGTGATGATTTCATTAAAGCCAACAAAGACCTGATTTTAAAGGTTCCGTCAGTGGTTGCTCCTGGGGATTTTAATTTTTTAATAAACCCCTCACACGTTGAATTCTCAAAGGTCAAAATAATAGAAAAAAGCCCTTTTGGTTTTGACCAACGATTATTTAAAAAGAAATAATCTGTTCGGATTATAGATTTATAAACATTATGTCAAATACGACATAAAAAGTGAAAGTCTAGTAGACTTTTAATTTTTCGTGCGAGACGATGCCGCTGCCAGAGCAATTTGATTTTAAAAAACAATCGAGCGTTTGGTAGCGGCTATTTTACATAACGGCTAATTATAGATACAAATGTTTTATAAACTCTGCGAAGCAAACCGATTATTGTTTAATGATCAAGGTTTCAATTATTCTTATGAAAACAAATGCTTATGGGATATTTTACATAATACTACATTATAGCTATCAAATGGACTCCTCTCATAAAATACAATGATAACATTTGTACTATAATGTCTTGCGTTATGACACTTTGCTTTGGTAAAGCAAAGCATTTAGCACTTCACTTTCTTTAAATTTTTCTTCTCAAAAGTTTCTTCTTCAAGGGTAATGGAACACTTATTATGCGACCCGACGATAGGAGGGGAG
>CAYGUY010000067.1:0-20913 GCA_964353165.1 uncultured Maribacter sp. | reverse complement strand
CCAACTTCCGGCATTGTGCTATTTGCAAAAACTTCCAAGGCCCTACCAAGGCTTAACAAACTGTTTGCGGATAAACAGGCTAAGAAAACCTATTGGGCCATTGTAAAACACATTCCGGAAAAAACAGCTGCTACCTTGATTCATTGGCTAAAACGAAACCCTAAACAGAATAAATCATACGCGCACACAAATGAAGTACCTGAAAGTAAAAAAGCTATTTTAGAATATCGGCTGTTGAAAAAACTGGATAGGTATGCTTTATTGGAAATAGATTTACAAACAGGAAGACACCACCAAATAAGATCGCAATTATCTGGAATTGGCAGTCCGATCAAAGGAGATTTGAAATATGGATTTGACAGGAGTAATCCCGACGGTAGTATTCACTTACATGCCCGTAGGCTGTCCTTTGTGCACCCTGTCAAAAAAGAAACTATTATTTTAGAGGCACCGTTACCTAATGATGCGTTGTGGAACGCTTGTAACTAATTTGAATTATATTTAGTAACTCAATCACTAATTATGAAATATTCAGCACTATTTTTAATATTCTGTTCACTACTAACAAGCTGCGGTACGTATAACTCAATCGATACGTTTTACGACACCCATAAGAATGATAATCAAGTAACCGCAGTGCGTGTACCGCGCTTTATGTTGGGGATGTTGAGTGAAATATCGCCAGAAATGAAAACCCTTATCGGAAATACCAAAGATTTACGCTATATGCAGTTTCCTAGTGCCACTCCCGCCCGAACACAATTCCTGAATCAACAAATGAACGGTATTACCGGTAGCTCTTTCATTGAAGTATTTCGAAAAAATGACGATTTAAACAGAAACGTAGTATCTATTCGCGAAAAGCGGGATGCCGTGAAAGAGATTTTGATCTATAATAACAACGGTCAAAACGGTTCCTTTTTATATTTCAACGGGGACTTTGACCCAGTGAAAGTTAGACAATTGGCCAAAGAAGATAAGTTTAAAAGCCTAGGAGATGGGATCATTAGCCAGTTTACAGGAGCAAACGCTACCGATATTATTCCTCAAGAAGACTAAGTTTCTCTTTTCTAGAAGATCTAAAGCTCTCTATGACAACGGAACTCAGAATAAGTATACCTCCAAAAATAGTGGTCCATTCCGGTATTTCCTTCAAAAAGATGGCTCCTATTAGTATGCCATAAACAGGTTGTATGCTGCTTAAAATACTTACTGTGGTAATACTGAAATGCTTAAATGTCATTAAGAACAGCGTGTGCCCAATAGCAGTTGTGATTATGGCCAAGGCCAAAAGTCCCTTCCATTGGCTGAGTACCATATTTATTTCAACAAAGTAAAAAGCAGGAAGTAGCATTATTCCAATTATTCCGGTTTGATAGACCATCAAGGTAGAGCCATGATAGTCGGTCACTTTTGCCTTTAGAATTAAATTTCTGAGCGCATAACAGAAGGCAGAAAACACACCGATGCCGATAGCTAAGGTGTTGGAATCCTTCAAATTAAAATCCGGGCTTAAGAAAAAAATACCCGCCAGTACCAATCCACCTAAAACCAAGTGAATTTTTTGAAATTTTGTTTTAAGTAGAAAAGGCTCTAAAAATGCGGTAAGTACAGGATATGTAAATAGAGATAGCATTCCAATGGCTACACTAGACCATTGTAACGAAAAAAAATAGGTAATCCAATGAAGTCCCATAAGTACGCCACTAAGAAGTACGATTCCTCTATGCTCGGAGCTCACATGTAGTGAAATTCCTTTCCACTTACAAAATAGCAAGAGTGCTATAAACGCCAGAATACCTCGAGATGCTACGGTTACCGGTACAGGAAGGTCAACATAGCGACCTAATGCTCCAGATGTTCCTACGAATATCATAGCAAGGTTAATTTCCAGTAAATGCGAAATGTGGGAGCGTTTCATTACTTTAATTACCTTTAACGTGTTAATAGCAACGCTTTTTCTCTAATAATTTGGGAAACCGGTTTATTCTCTAAATGACTCTCTAGCCAAGAAATAATATCTAAATATAGAAACGCCCTTTTTTCGTAAGGATGATCTTCATACTTTTTTAACTCTGTATGTAGTTTTTGAAATTCTGTCCTAAGTTCATTTGGATAAATGCCGCCTAGACTCCTTAAAAATTTGATCATTTCTTTTTGAACGGCGTGCATGTCATTCATTTTCAACAAAAACTTATAGGTACTTTTTAATTGAATTTCTAAATGATAGTCTAGACCAGCTTCATAGTGTGCAACTAAACTAAGCACCCTAGCAAAGCACATGAGATCCTCTCGCATTTTAAGACTTTTGTTTTCAATAATCTTTTTTAGATAGATAATACACGTTTTATTATCACCAATACCAAAATATAAACAGGCTATTTTATAATACAATACCATAACATGGTGCGCATCAATTCTGTCCTTGTGTTTATTAATACCGTATTCCACTATTTTTACTAGATACAATCCCTTTTCAAAGGTACCATCCAAAAAATGCTGATTTAGCTTGTTCGCATTTAAATAAATAAATGCCAAGGATGTAATATTGTCGTTCTTGGGAAAATTTTTATCCTTTAATACTAGTTCTAGGTTTTTAAGTGTTTCTTTAAATTGGGAACTATACTTTACATAAAACAAGGATTCTAACAAGTAGTGATTTCCCTTTAAATAGAAAACAGGATTTAGATAAATCATTTCTTTGTTCTCATTAAAAAGATCAACCCATTTACTTGAATACTTATAGCATGACAAAAAATCCTGAGTTAAAAAACTATACCATAAATGGGCTTTGTACAACCAAAGTTTCTCTCTAAAACCAAGCTTTTCCAAGCTGTATTTCGGAAGGTGTTTTGTAAAGTAGTCTTGTACTCCTTTTAGATCATCATCACTGCGTACGTATCCAACTTTTAACATCATCCCATAAAGTTGAAGGGAAAGATTGGATAATTTGCTGGTCATAACATTTTGACCGGACAGTTCTTTTGCCTGTATCGCGAGTTCATCCGCCCTATCTGGAATACTTCTGGTTATGTATTGTGTTTCAATTATTTTTTCTAGTTCTACGATTTCGTATGCAATATTCTTTTCTTCATTTTCAATCGCAGTAGATTTTGCCTTATCCAAGATTTTGAGACTTTGCTTATACAATCCCTTTTGATAAAGAATTGTTGCAAAATCTAATTGTTCCCTAATTTGCACACGAATATTCTGATTTACCGGGTTTAAGCGTAGGCTTACTAAAATTTGACGGTATAGATGGGCCTTTAGGTTCGAAAGTTGAGCTTTTTTTACTATCCCACTACCTAAAATTACCTTTTCGTCGTACTGCTTTATTTTATCCAATAAGTTAAATAAGGCGAGGAATTTGGCATCGGTATTAACCCCAAGGCGACCTACGTAAAGCTTAAATTGCCTCTTTTCTGATTTTGAGAGCGCTTTTACCAAAACGAACAAGGCATCTTTATGGGCATTTGTCATCGTAAAAAAAATGGTTTAAGCAATTGAAAATCAATTTATTGGTTACTCAAAAAAGTGTCTTAACGTTGTAAATTACATAACAAAAAATACGTTTTTTGTGTATATGGTCATATATTCGTTCGACCGGTTAAAACTACGTAAATATAATGAGCAAAGATATAGTACAAATTTTTGATACTACACTTCGGGACGGAGAGCAAGTTCCTGGCTGTAAACTGGACATGGAACAAAAATTAGTTATTGCAGAACGTCTAGACCAGCTTGGTGTTAACATAATTGAAGCAGGATTCCCTATATCTAGTCCAGGTGATTTCAAATCAGTCGAAGCTATTGGCAAATTGGTAAAAAACGCCACGGTTTGTGGTCTTACAAGGGCTGTTAAAAAGGATATCGAAGTTGCAGCTGAAGCCTTAAAATTTGCAGTAAAGCCAAGAATACATACAGGTATTGGTACTTCGGATTCACATATTAAGTTTAAGTTTAACTCCAACCGTGAGGCGATTATCGAAAGAGCGGTCGAAGCTGTAAAATACGCTAAAACCTTTGTAGAAGATGTGGAATTTTATGCAGAGGATGCGGGAAGAACCGACAATGCATTTTTGGCCAGAGTCTGCGAAGCGGTCATAAAAGCTGGAGCTACCGTGTTAAATATTCCAGATACTACCGGTTATTGCCTTCCAGAGGAATACGGAGCCAAAATAAAGTACTTAAAGGAAAATGTAAAAGGGATAGAAAAAGCAATCCTTTCTTGCCATTGCCATAACGATTTAGGTCTTGCAACCGCAAACTCTATCGCTGGTGTTATTAACGGAGCACGACAAATAGAATGCACCATTAATGGCATAGGTGAACGTGCCGGGAATACAAGTCTCGAGGAAGTTGTAATGATATTACGGCAACATCCAGACCTTAACTTAGACACCACCATCAACAGTAAATTGTTATATGATACTAGTTTAATGGTTTCCAATAAAATGGGTATGATTGTGCAGCCAAATAAGGCTATTGTGGGAGCAAATGCGTTTGCGCATAGCTCAGGAATTCATCAAGACGGTGTTATAAAAAATAGGGAGACTTATGAAATCATGGACCCTGAAGATGTAGGTGTAACAGAATCCTCTATTGTTCTTACAGCAAGAAGCGGCAGGGCAGCATTGGCCTATCGTGCAAAAATTGTTGGTTACGAGTTAACCAAAATTCAATTGGATGAAGTTTATAGTGAGTTTTTAAAGTTAGCCGATATTAAAAAAGAAATTTTGGATACAGATATCCACCAAATAGTAGAGGCAAGTAATATCAACCTAGAAAGGGTAAGCTAAGTATGCAATTAAATATAGCAGTTTTAGCTGGCGACGGCATAGGACCCGAAGTAGTTGCACAATCCATTAAGTGTCTGCGCTCTGTTGAAGAAACATTTGGCCATACCTTTACGTTCAGAAAGGCTTTGGTAGGGGCAGCCGCAATTAAATCTTCGGGGAATCCTTTACCGGAAAACACTTTGAAAGTCTGTAAAGATTCAGATGCAGTCCTTTTTGGAGCTATCGGTTCACCGGAATATGATGGGAATCCAAAATCAAAAATATGGCCGGAACAGGGCCTACTGAGACTAAGAAAAGAACTTGGTCTTTTTGCTAATATAAGGCCCGTAAAAGTCTTTCCAACCTTAATAAAACAGTCGCCCTTAGCAAAAAAAGTTGTTCAACATACTGATTTAGTGATTTATAGGGAACTCTCAGGTGGAATCTATTACGGTGATAAAATTCTGAATGAAGATACCAACTCCGCAACGGACACATGTACCTATACAGAAGGCGAAATCAGTAGAATAGCACATTTAGCATTCAAAGCTGCAAAATCTAGAAGAAAAAAACTCACTTTAGTAGATAAAGCAAATGTTTTGGAAACATCAAGGTTATGGCGCAGAACGGTTTATTCAATTGCAGAAAGCTATCCTGAAGTCACTTTGGAGGCACTATTTATTGATAATGCGGCCGTACAGATGATTCTTAACCCAAGTCAGTTCGATGTAATTTTAACGGACAATATGTTCGGGGACATCTTATCTGATCAAGGAAGTGTAATTGCAGGGTCTATTGGACTTTTACCTTCTGCATCGGTTGGTACTGAATACGCTATGTTCGAGCCCATTCATGGTTCTTATCCAAATGCAAAGGATGAAAATATTGCAAATCCAGTTGCATCCATATTAAGCACAGCTATGCTTTTGCAGCATTTTAAATTGGATGAGGAATCCGATGCGGTAGTGGCAGCAGTACTTAAATCATTCTCCAAAAAAATAGTTACCCCAGATATTATGGGCAGCAGTAAATACGGCACCAACTATGTAGGTGATTTTATTGCAGATAACATTATGGAACTTGACGGTAGTTTTAAAATGAACGATGAGAATATTGGATTAGGAAAATCTACTATCATTTAACACTTATTCTGTAAGTAATTGCGTCACAAATTCATCGAATTCAGTCTTAAATGCTTCATATTTAGCTCCCGTAGCAGGACCGTTGAATCCAGTGTGTATTCTTCTCACTTCACCTTTCTTATCAATAAAAATAGTAGTTGGATAGGAAAGTACATGGTTCAGCATGGGGAGTTTTTGTTGTGCCTTTACTTTATTTTCAGTACCAAACTGTGCTAATAAAATGGGATACTCCACTCTTATTCTTTTAGCTAATCTTTCGATGCTGTTAAAAGCCAATTTCTCCGTTTTTGCATATTCAAAAGCCAACGCTATAATTTTAAGGCTTTCGTTAACCGTACTATTCTTATAATCTACCAAAAATTTTGTTTCATCTAAACAATTAGGACACCAAGTTCCCATGAGCTGTACTATCACTACTTTATTCTTGTACTCTTTATCTGAGAGCGATACTAGTCGATTTTGGGTATCGGGAAAGGAAAAATCAAGTCTGTCATAACCTGGTTTAATGAATGTTAGAGAATCCGGATTCGGTAGTTCAAACGCTTCATTACGGACTGACGTAAATGGTGTTTTAAAATGCCGACCTGAATAAAACATTCCGTTTATAGCGCTATCGTTAGTTTTTGCAAGAAATAGAAAAGCATGCGCACCATCAAAAGCAGAAAGTTTTAACGAATCTTTATCCATTACCCCTTCTAAAAATCTATAATCACCTGTATTGGTTCTAAACGTACCGCTGACTTTTCCGTCCTTTTGGGTAAAAACCCCTTTTCCAGGATAACGGTTTTCAGAATTTGTACTGAATTCCGTTTCCCAAATACCAGATATATTTCGTTCAGGAGGTTCACTTTGTTTAAACCTATATGATATGTTGTAACGAGCTTTGAACGGAAGGCTTCTATCCATACTCTCAATATTAAATTTTCCTTCTAAGGTTTTTGGCGTAAACTTAGCGACGATGTAACCATCAAATACCGGAGCGTTTATTCGTATGGAATCCCCATAGAATTCAATCTCATCTACGACAATAGTTTCTTGAGCATTTAAAATATCCATCTGATATTTACCATCATTAGATTTATATAGCTTGAAATTAAATGGCAATACCTTGCCATCTGTAAGGCTCAACTCGGCAAGCCATATTCCTTCGCTAATACCTTCGCCATTATGACTCTGACCACAGCCGATTAAAAGTAAAATCAATCCGCAAACACACAAAAATTTTTTCATTAAACAACTAGAATTAGTAAAGGAACAATAGATTAAACATTGGGATAAATTTAAAACATTTCAATCTTATCTGTATTGAATGTCTTAGCGCATTGTTTTATCTTTACCAGCTATAAAACCAACTGATGAAAATTTCTTACAACTGGCTGAAGCAGTTTATACATATTGATTGGGATTCCCAAAATACCTCACAACTTTTAACAGATCTAGGTTTAGAAGTTGAAGGGATAACACCATTTGAATCTGTTAAAGGGGGCCTTAAAGGTATTGTTGTTGGCCATGTGCTGTCTTGCGAAAAGCATCCCAATGCAGATAAGTTGAAATTGACTAAAGTTGACATTGGTGCTAATGAGCCTTTGCAGATTATATGTGGAGCACCTAATGTAGAAAAGGGTCAAAAGGTACCTGTAGCTACAATAGGAACAAAATTATATACGGCTGATGGTGAGGAATGGACCATTAAAAAAGGTAAAATAAGAGGAGAGGAAAGTCACGGAATGATTTGTGCCGAGGATGAATTAGGCCTAGGAGAAAGCCATGATGGGATAATGGTTTTAGATGAAAGCCTTAAACCTGGAACACCTTGCGCAGCATTGTTCGAGGTTGAAAATGACGAAGTGTTTGAGATTGGATTAACGCCAAATAGGGCGGATGCCATGAGTCATTTTGGTGTTGCAAGAGACCTAAAGGCTGGTCTTTTACAAAAAGAGATCAGTACAGAGCTGATTACCCCACCTACAAGTCATTTTAATATTGATAATCGCTCCCTGCGCATAGATGTTCAGGTTGAAGATAATGAGTTGGCTCCTAGATATTGTGGTGTAACGTTAAGTAATTTAATTGTGCAGCCTTCGCCTGACTGGCTAAAGAATAGATTAAGAGCTATCGGCATCACTCCAAAGAACAACTTAGTCGATGCCACAAATTTTGTGCTTCACGATTTAGGTCAACCACTACATGCATTTGATGCCGCAAAAATAAAAGGAGCTAAAATTGTGGTTAAAACGATGCCAAAAGGCACTAAGTTTACCACTTTAGATGGCATAGAACGTGAACTTCACGAAGAGGATCTGATGATATGCGATGCCGAGAAGCCTATGTGTATTGCAGGAGTATTCGGGGGCTTACATTCTGGGGTAACCGAACATACAACCAGTATATTTTTAGAAAGTGCATATTTCAATCCAGTGTCGGTTAGAAAATCTGCAAAAAGATATGGTTTAAATACTGATGCGTCTTTCCGATTTGAACGAGGTATTGACATAGAAAACGTAGAGTATGCATTAAAAAGGGCTGCCCTATTGATAAAAGAAATTGCGGGAGGAGATATTACATCTGAGATTGTGGACCTATATCCTAACAAGAAAAAGGATTTTGAAGTGTTCTTGGCTTTCGAAAAGATAAATACATTAATAGGCCAGGAAATTCCTAAGGATACGATTAAATCTATACTTGCCTCTTTAGAAATTAAGGTTAAAAATGTAACAGAATCAGGGATGGGCCTTTCCGTTCCTTCCTACAGGGTTGATGTTCAAAGACAAGTAGATGTTATTGAAGAGATTCTGCGGGTTTATGGATACAACAATATTGCATTTAGCGAAAAACTAAATGCTTCTGTTGCGAGTTCAAGTCCTTTCGAAGACCATAAAGTTCAACATGCCATAGGTGATTTATTGGCAGCAAAAGGATATTATGAAATTCTGACCAATAGTTTAACCTCACCTTCATATAATACATTGTTGGTTGAAAGTCTTGCAGCTAAGAACGAAGTATGTTTAGTAAATCCACTAAGTGGTGATTTATCTATTTTACGAAAGACGTCAATTTTTTCTGCATTAGAAGTTGCGGCATATAATATTAATAGGAAAAGACAAAATCTCAAATTATTTGAGTTTGGAAAAACATATCACGCAGTTGAAGCCACGCGAATTGAAGAAAAATATTTAAGTATTGTTTTAAGCGGTGCTGCAAACGAACCTAGTTGGACGTGCTCAAATACACCTACTGGATTTTTTCAGCTTAAATCGATAGTTCACACTGTGCTTAGTAAGCTAAGCATAACCGATACTGTTAGTCAGCCGGACGATTCAGGAATGTTTTCGGAAGGTTTATCATTTATGAAAGGCCCAATGACGATCGTCTCTTTTGGCGTAGTTAAGAAATCCATTTTGAAAACATTCGATATTAAACAGGATGTACTATTTGCAAATTTCAACTGGGATATCCTGTTAAAGGTAATGAACAAGAAGGGCATTGCATTTACCGAAATTTCTAAATATCCAGAGGTAAAAAGAGATTTTGCGTTGTTATTGGATACGTCTGTCACTTTTAAACAGGTTCATGATTTAGCCTTTAGGAATGAACGAAAGCTTTTAAGAAATATTAGTTTGTTCGATGTTTATGAGGGCAGTAAACTACCTGAAGGGAAAAAATCCTATGCGGTTAGCTTTACCATTCAAGATGATAATAAAACATTAACAGACAACCAAATTGAGAAGGTGATGTCCAAACTTCAAAAAAGTTACGAAACTGAACTTAATGCAGAATTAAGGTAATATTTATAAATCCTAAAGGGCTGTAGTTGGCAAGAAAAGACTGTCCACCTCGTGAATAACTCCATTGCTTTGGTTTACATCCGCAAGTATTATTTTTGCTTTGTTTCCATACTTATCAGTAAGTATGATATCAATACCTTTCATTGAGGCTGTAATTTTATCCCCTTTGATTGTAGTGAAACTGGCTTTGCCCCCACCTCTAGACATTGATTTAAGGATAGTAGCCGCAGAAAGTTTTGCAGCGATGATATGACAAGATAGAATCGCTTTTAACTCAAGTTTGTTCTCTGGATTCATTAATCGCTCGGTGGTTAACTGGGAAAGCTTTTTAAAAGCTAAATCCGATGGGGCAAAAACGGTAAACTGCCCTTCATACCCCAAAACTTTATCTAAATCAGATGCGCGCAGAGCGTATATGAGTGCGCTGTGCCTCGCAGAGGTTTCAGTGTTGGTTAATATAGATTTTTCAGGATCCATAACATAGTTGGATACCGTTGGCAAGGTAAGCGCTGCTAAAGGCTTTTGAGCATTTGTAATGAGCGTAAATAATAGCATGCAGATAGACACAGGGGATGTCCAATTTTTCATATAGGTTGTTCAGTTAGGGCGAATTGTTCTAAGACTCGTTGAAAGGTAATCTTTCTTCGACAATATACAATGTTAGCACAATTAGGCACTAAAAGAATATTTATTTTTTTATTTTTTAACATATAATTAACATTTGGAATGATTAAACAAAATTTCATTGAAATAGTTTATTAGGTAACTTTGAATCAATTGCTAAAAAAAGAAATTATGTTCTTACAAAAAACTAATATTAAAGATAAGTTAGTTCGAGAAAAAGCTAAAAATCCTTTGTCCCAACAACGTTTACTTGACGAAGTATTCGCCATCCTTCAAGATATAGACGTTCAACACGAAAGAATTAAAAAAAGCATAGAACACGGTGGTGGTTCGTTAACGAATAATTTTGAGTTCGATTTATTGGAGCGATCGAGAATATTCCATATCAGCGATATCAAAAAGATTTGTATCGATTATAGATTACGGTTCTTAGACTCTCGTTATTTTAAAGGTGAGATACCTGTAGAAGGGATTTCAAAGATTAAATCTTTGGAAAAGGAACATCAAATAGAATTGAAAGGCTTTAAGATTATTGCGCCATCCAAACTTTTCAAATTGGAGGATAAAGACGATCCTTTATTATTTGCTCCTATTGGCAACGGTTATTTTTATTTGATTCATCAATGGGGTAATGATTTACTTCCTTTGAGAAAAGCCTTAATGTGGCCATTTAAAAATATTATAAATTTGGCAATGGTCGTTTTTGCCATTAGCTTTTTTGCCACACTCATGGTTCCCGAGGGCTTATTTTCAAAATCAAGCTCATCTGCGGAGTTTTGGATTATTTATTTCTTTATGTTTAAAAGTATTGCTTCAGTAGTAATTTTTTACGCATTTGCTGCGGGAAAAAACTTTAATCCAGCGATATGGAACAGTAAGTATTTCAATGCTTAGAAAATATAAGTAGGAATGAGTTTAATGTATGGGTACTATATAGTAAGGTATACCCGTTAAATTATAGTTATCCAAAAATTTGAGGTCTAGTGCAGGCGATATTCTTATGATACCACCTTCTCCATCAATGTTTTTCTCGTAGCCTATTACAATGAGTTTGTTTATTTAGTTAAAACTAACTGCGGTAGCAGATTTCACCTCATACCCGACTATTAGTTGTGCTTCGTTTAAGAAATTTTCCAAATAGCCTAAGGAGTGTATCGTGTTTATACCACTCATACATGGCCGCTATGGGTTAGGTTTTCTAATCAAAAGAATCGTTCAGAACCAAATACTTGTTTCCGTTAGTGTCAAACGTAGTATTCTCAGAATTCGAAAAATTTGGTTCAGTTACGATACAAAACTAGTATACGAAGGGTTTAAAGAACTACTATGGAAGATTGTATGCGAATCAGGATAGCTTAATACAATTTCTTCATTGGTCTCTTTGAAGAGTGTGCCAACGTCAAAGTCCAGATCTATTTCAAGAATTGCGGTATGTTTTAGCAGTCTAAAACTATGAGCTTATTTTTCTCTGGGTGGTTCTAATCACAAGTTAAAACGAACAGTCTCATGTTTGATTCTACTAGTTATTCGTTTTTTATCTAACGGATAAACCGAGTAAATACACGTGGTTAGGTCAAAGCTTCGAACGCAAAAGGCTTGTTCCTTAGAGCTCATATCAAGAACATAAGGCAGAAAAACCATATTTAGCTCACGGGTAATCGTCGTAACAGATAGGTCGCAAAAAGATAGATCCGAAAAGACAGCCTGCGACAATTCAGAGGCATCATTAAAATTTTAGGATAGCAAATTTCCGTAGCAATTACCATTATTTAGATAAAGGGTTATGTTAGAATAGTTGCTGAATGTAATAGCTGAATCGATAGAACCCAATGTTACAGTTGTGGAGTTATTAAGATATAAACCCTCAGCATCAGATGATATGCTTTTAGTATACGGTCCTGAAGAGCCTGATGATATTGTATTGTTAGTGGCTCTGGTTTTTTTGTTCTAGCGATCGGTTTAGAAGCATTATCATTGGATTTACTGCAATTTAAAAATAAAGTGCCCAACAAAAAGAAGGCAAACCGCGGCCAGATTATTAGAATGTATTTGGTTAGACTTATACGTTAAACCGGTATAGTATACATCTTGCCCCTCTGCTCCTTTAATGCCTTGTCAGACATGTATTCATCAAATGTAGAATATCGATCTATATTGCCTTTTGGAGTCAACTCTATAATCCTATTGGCAACCGTTTGAGCAAATTCGTGATCATGTGTGGTAAAGAGAACGGTGCCTTTGAAATTTTTGAGTGAATTATTAAATGCCGTAATACTTTCTAGGTCCAAGTGATTTGTAGGCTCGTCCAACATAAGTACGTTTGCCCTTATCATCATCATTCTACTCAACATACATCTCACTTTTTCTCCACCTGAAAGTACAGTGCATTTTTTTAATGCTTCCTCCCCGCTAAATAACATTTTACCTAAAAAACCTCTGATATATACCTCTTCTCGCTCTTCTTCTGTTTTAGCCCACTGGCGTAACCAATCTACCAAGTTGATGTTTTGCTCAAAGAAATGTGAGTTATCTGCCGGTAGGTAAGACTGCGTGGTGGTTACCCCCCACTGAAAGGTTCCTTTGTCGGCTATTTTATTGTTATTGATAATTTCGTAGAAAGCACTGGTTGCTCTGGAATCCCTAGAGATTATAGCAACCTTATCACCCTTATCTAAATTGATATTGACATTATCAAACAATACTTCGCCTTCTTCCGTTGTAGCTGATAGTCCCTCAACGTTCAATATTTGATCTCCAGCCTCTCTTTCCCTATCGAAAATTATAGCCGGGTATCTTCTACTCGATGGTTTAATATCGTCAACCTTTAATTTAGATAACATTTTTTTTCGAGACGTAGCTTGTTTGCTTTTAGCCACGTTCGCACTAAAGCGCATAATAAATTCTTGCAGTTCTTTGGCTTTCTCTTCGGCCTTTTTGTTTTGTTGTGCCCGTTGCCTTGCCGCTAATTGGCTGCTTTCATACCAAAATGTATAATTACCGGAGTACAGGTTAAGCTTACCAAAATCTATGTCCCCAATATGCGTACAGACTGTATCTAAAAAATGACGGTCATGCGACACTACTATTACCGTATTTTCATAGTCGGCTAAAAAATTTTCCAACCAATTAATAGTTTCGTAATCAAGATCATTGGTAGGTTCATCCATTATTAATACATCAGGATTACCAAATAGTGCTTGGGCCAATAAAACCCTTACTTTTAACTTCGAGTCCATATCGGACATAAGCGTGTAATGCTGTTCAGCGCTAATTCCTAAATTCGATAACAAGGAGGCCGCATTACTTTCGGCATTCCATCCGTTCATTTCTTCAAATTGCACTTGCAACTCCCCTATCCTATCTGCGTTTTTATCGTCATAATCGGCATACAGTGCATCTATCTCATTCTTTATATCATATAAAGGCTTGTTGCCCTTGACAACGGTTTCCAGAACAGTAAATGCATCGGAGGCATTGTGGTCTTGTTCCAAAATAGACATCCTTTTAGTTGGTTCTAAATTGACATGACCGGATGTAGGGTCTATTTGACCAGAAATAATTTTTAATAATGTTGACTTACCAGCTCCGTTAGCACCAATAATACCATAACAGTTTCCTTGTGTAAAAGAAACATTTACTTCATCGAATAATACTCTTTTCCCGAACTGAACCGACAGATTAGATACAGATAACATAACAACATCATTTTTAAAATCGCTGCAAAAATAACTAATTTTATACGCCTAAACTAAAATTCTAAAGCCCTATCGAACTTCCAAATTATGATATTCGTACCGTAATAACTTTTAACGCAGCATTAACAGGATAGCAGATTGGTGTTCCTTAATTTTGGGAGCATTCATTTTTGTTCTATATGATAAGATTTTTACTTCTTGCAAACATTATTCTAACGGTTAGTTGTAGTACGGTAGAAAAGAAGGATTATGTTTTGTTCGCAGGGGAAATAGTAAATCCAAAGAGTGAATTTGTGGTACTTTTAAAAGGCACTCAGGTCATAGATTCTGCAGCTTTGGACGCTTCCAATAGGTTTTCTTTTAAATTGGAATCCATTGATGATGGGTTGTATCATTTTAACCATGCACAAGAGCTTCAATATGTCTATCTAGAAAAGGGCGATAGTCTTCAATTGCGATTAAACACTATTTATTTTGATGAATCATTGGTCTTTTCAGGCAACAATGAAGAAGTTAATAATTTTTTGCTCGAACTCTTCTTGTCCGACGAAGAAGAAGAAAAAACGATTACCAAGGATTATTATAATTTAGAGGCCGACGAGTTTACGAGAATAATAGAACAATTTAGAAATGTCAAATTAAAATCGCTCAATTCCATTAACAAGGAAGCTAAATTATCAGAAAAAGCGTTTAGCATTGCCAAAGCAAGTATAGACTATACCTACTACAGATATATGGAAATATACCCTTTTGAGCACAAAAGAAAGCTAAGGGAATCTGGTATTCATGACCTTAATGATGACTTTTATGCTTATAGGAAAGTTATAAATTACAATGATAAAGACCTTAGTTACTTACGGCCTTATTACGATTTTATGAAGTCCCATTTGGGCAACCTTACTTATATGAGGTGTAAGCATGGTTGTAAGGACAAAGTTACCGATACCAAAAACCAACTTCATTTTAATCAACACAAGCTTCATATTATAGACAGTTTAGTTATTGAAAAAGAGTTAAGGGATAATTTATTTAGAAATGTGGCCTTTCATTATCTTTTGAAGGGACATGATTCTCCGGAAAACAACAAAATTTTTCTTGATGACTTTATAACCGTTTCCAGGAACAATATGCACATTAAGGAAATAGAAAACTTGTATGATGGTATTAACAACATACAGCCAAACAAACCCATCCCCCCTTTATCCGTACTGTCTGCAGATGATACCTCCACTACGCTAACGGAAATTGGTGCAAATAGGAAAACGGTTTTTTATTTTTGGACAGCAAACAACAAGACCCATTATCTAAATATGTTTAAAAGGATAAATGAACTGACCAAATCCAGACCCGAATTTAACTATGTTGGCATCAATTTTCAAACAAACAAATCGGATTGGAAAGGAATTATAGAAAATTCAGGACTTGATATTGGAAATCAGTTCAGGTCCGAAAACTTTGAGGAAGCTACACAAAAACTAATTATCTATCCTTTGAATAAATGCATCATAACTGAAGACACTCTTATTGTAGATGCATTCTCAAACATCTACGCAAGTTTTTAACGTTCGCTTTTAGTTAACAAGATTTAAAAAACGACCTAAAGCGCAGAATTACTTACTATAGCTTAACAGTAAACGCTCGTACCAGGTTTCTGGCAATATGCGTTTCAATACAATAGAAAATTTTTGAATAAAAGACCCTACTTTGTAGTGTATACCGGGCTCTTTGGTGTTAATTATTTTATAAACCAGTTTCGCAACGTCCATGGGATTACCGCCGTCGTTAACATGATTGTCGATATGTTTTAGCGTATTGCCGTATGCTTTTTCGTATGGAGAACCATTACTAATGGGTACATGATATCGACCAGAAGCAATATTTGTTGCGAAATCTCCTGGGGCAATGCAGCTAACATGAATTCCAAACTCCCTAGTTTCAAGACTTAGGCTTTCGGTCACAATTTCCAAAGCGCCTTTAGTTGCTGAGTAAATCCCCCTAAATGGTAATCCCATATACCCGGCTATAGAAGTAATATTTATGATTAATCCTTTTTGTTGTAGTCGCATCTGAGGTAATACGGACTTAATTACATTAAGTGGACCATTAAAATTGGTGTCAAAAGCGTTAAGGATTTCGACATTAGGTGTTTCCTCTAAGGGACCTGTTATTCCTACCCCGGCGTTGTTCACCACGACGTCCAAGCGTCCTTCCTTTCTAATCAGTTCAGATACTGCCAACTGAATGCTCCTAGGTGTTCTAACATCCATTTCCAGAAGTTCAAAATCGGTAAAATTTGGATATTTGGAAAGTGTTCTTGTAGTTCCATAAACGGTATGCCCTTTGGTCATCAAATAACTACCGATAGCTTTTCCAATTCCGGAGGAGCCCCCTGTAATAAGTATAATTTTAGATTTCATTCTACTTTACGTTAATAGAAACAATTAAAAGTAACGTATTGTTTTTAGTTATTTTACATCTATCTGATAGATAAAAACAAATAGTGCGAAGCGAATTTCATAGGTGACTTTAAAGCACAAAAAAAGGCAAGCTACCTACATCGCACCGCTACAACCATATACCCTTGCTGCGTTCCCACCCTGGGGGATTCTACAGGAGCTGGTCGTGTAGGACTTGCCAAGGGCAAAGATACAATGTTTTAAAACTTTTGCAATCGTTTTAGAATCTAAATTTCATTAATTAGCATAGCTATGGTGTTACCTGGCAATGTCTTCCAATTTGTATTCTTATTTTTGCAGTATTAGAATCTTAATACTTGTTTTCGATGAACTATTTTAAAATAACACTATTTTATATTTTACTTGCAATATTGGTTTCTTGCGGGAGTGGCAATCAGAATCCTTCCAATCTGTTTGAAATCGTTTTAGAAGATAACAAACAAATAGTGCAGTATGGTGATGTTATAGGTGTGACACTAAAAAACTTAAAGGACAAATCAATTGAAAATGTTACGTACACATTGGACAATACCCCATTGGAATTAGAAGCAGGTAAACTAAAACTTTTGGTACAAAAACTAGGGAACAAAAAACTGATTGCCAGCGTTACTTACGATAACAAAACGGTAGAAGTTTCAAAGAATATCAAGGTTTTGGCTAACAATGCTCCCGAAATTTATACCTATACCATTATAAATGAATTTCCGCATGACAACAAAGCATACACACAGGGTTTAGAGTTTTACAATGATACCTTATATGAGGGTACAGGAAAAAATGGAAGATCGTTTCTTAGAAGCCTCGACTATAGAACCGGTAAAGTCTTACAACAGATAGATTTAGATAACATGTATTTTGGTGAGGGAATTACAATACTAAATGATAAGATATATCAATTGACTTGGAAAAGTGCTGTGGGCTTTATCTATGACCGAAAGGAACTAAAAAAGCTTGATAATTTTCAATATGGAGAAAGTGTTGAAGGCTGGGGACTGGCCAACGATGGCAAAAAACTGTTTAAAAGTGACGGAACAGAAAGGATTTGGCTTCTGAATCCAGCAACTATGACAGAAATAGGTTATATAGAAACGGTAACTAACTCTTCTGTATTTAATAAGGCAAACGAGTTAGAATATGTTCATGGTAAGCTATACGCAAATGTGTACCAGAAGCCTAGCGTTATGATAATTGATGCCAATAGCGGTGCCATTGAAGGTGTTGTTAATTTTAGTGGTTTAAGTGATCAAGTAACCAAGACAGAGAATTGGATTCCAAGCGATAATGTACTCAATGGTATTGCTTATCACCCCAAACGTGAAACATTTTTTGTGACCGGTAAGGAATGGGACAAACTTTTTGAAGTTAAAATTCATAAAAAATAAAATGAATATTTATCAAAAAGCATGTACCGTTACCAAAGACGATTTAGATGACTTGGACCATGTAAACAATGTACGTTACGTGCAGTGGATTCAAGATATCTCCAAAGAACATTGGCAATCTAGAGCTCCTAAAGATATTCTGGATGAGGTAGTTTGGGTAGTGATGACACATCATATAGAGTATAAAGCGGCAGCGATGCTAAACGATCAACTGGTATTGACCACATATATAGAAAATAGCAGGGGTGCAAAATGCACGCGTATCGTAGAAATTCGCCACGCTAAAACAAAGTCGTTAATGGTACGTTCTAGTACTGAATGGTGTTTATTGAAGAGAATTAACTTTAGGCCCATGCGAATTTCTGAAAGAATAGAAAAAATATTCTTATAATATGCCTTGTTTTTAATCCTATCACTGTGCGTATATTTATATTTACCGTCCTTATCTTTTCGGGAATACTACTCGGGAGTGTTTCTTGCAGAAAGAATTTTGAGTACGATCCTAGCTCAGGTAAGCTTTCTTTTTCTCAAGATACCGTCTTCTTGGATACCGTATTCAATACGATTGGTAGCAGCACCTACAGCTTAACGGTATATAATGAAACGCGCGATGATGTAGAGATACCCTCAATTCGGCTAGTTAACGGTTCTTCTAGTTTTTATAGGCTTAATGTAGATGGTGTTGCCGGGAAAAACTTTAAGAATATAGCTGTTAAAGCACAGGACAGTATGTTCATATTTATCGAAATTACGGCCAATGATTTTACAAGCACAGAAACGAATATCCTATACACAGATGCCATTGCATTTGATTCTGGTGCAGACCAACAAGAAGTAGCTCTGGTAACCCTAGTAAAAGATGCTATTTTCCTTTACCCAAGAACTGATGCTGATGGCATTGCAGAACGCATCGTATTGTCAGTGGATGCAGACAATAACGAAAAACTTGTAGACGGTTTTCAGTTATCAGATACCCAGTTACGTTTCACCAATGAAAAACCATACATTATATATGGTTATGCCGCGGTACCAACAGAAAAAGAATTAATCATAGAAGCAGGTGCAAGAATCCACTTTCATAAGGATTCAGGTTTATTCGTATCAGAAGGCGCATCGATTCAGGTTCAGGGAGAAGTAAGCCAAAGTCAAGAACTCATGGAAGGAGAGGTAATCTTTGAAGGTGATCGTTTAGAGCCTTCCTTTTCAGAAGTGCCAGGACAATGGGGAGCCATTTATATCGCCAGTGGTAGCAGAAACAACATGGTCGAGTATGCAACCATAAAGAACGGAAGTATAGGATTATTCTTGGAAGGAGATAACCTGCTCGTATCTCCTACCCTAGAAATCAATAACAGTCGTATTTATAATAATTCCAGACACAACCTATGGGCAAGAACTGCCTTTGTTATGGCTAAGAATCTGGTGTTGGGGAGTTCAGGAAATGCTTCTCTTTATTGTAACCTAGGGGGTAACTATAGTTTTACCCATTGTACGATAGCGAATTACTGGAACAAAGGCTTCCGAACTAGTTCCGCTTTGGTAATAGATAATGTGATGGGAAAAACAGAAACAAATTTCGTAACCGAAGATTTAATAAATGCCCATTTTAAAAATTGTATAATAGACGGAAATTCGCAAATAGAACTTGCTTTGGTGTATAGTGCGGAAAGTCAATTTAATTATAATTTCAGTGATTGCGCGCTAAAGTTCGTTGACTTTTCAAATCAATTCGTTGATGATCCTTTATATAATTTTAACGCTAGCGTTAGCTACACAAACCTATTATTAAATAGCAATTCTGATTTCTTTTTCCCTGCGAGGAACGATTTTAGAATTGGTCTAGAATCTGCCGTGATAAATAAAGGATCTTTGGAAATTGCACAACAAGTTCCATTTGATATTCTAGGAAACGATCGCAGTCTGCTACCTGACCTTGGGGCTTATCAAGCTATTACAAAAGAATAATAGCTTAGTTTTGAAAGTATTTTCTTTCAGACTAAATAAATGGGCGTCGATTAAGACAAAATCCTCCATTTTTATAAGGACATTCTAATAAGATATCTAAAAGGGTATTGGTAAATTGCCCTTATAAGACTATTATTTTGGAATACTCTTACACTATAATCGATTCAGATGCCGTTTCCAATTTGCAGCTACAATCATTTTTGGAAGATTACGGAGACTTTAGTTGTGTAGGACTTTCCAGATCTTCGCATATTGGTTTAAACGACGTATTAAAGTACACTCCCGATATCGTATTCGTTCATCTAAACGAGCAAGCTTCACATCTTTTTCAAATGGTTACGGAACTACACCAATATATGTCTAGGTTACCTTTATTCATTGGGGTTTCCAGTTCAAAGGACTATGCCTACGAAGCTATAAAGAACAACTTTTTTGATTATTGGCTACAACCTTATAACGAGTTTGATATTCGTAAGTCCATTTTAAAACTTAGAAAGTTAGCTCCAAAAAAAGAGGAGACACAACACACCCTATGCCTTAAATCCTACAAAGACTTTCACTTTTTAGACACCAATGATATTCTTTACTTACAAGCAGACAATAATACCACGGAGTTCCACATGGCAGATGGCACCATTAATAACGCTTATAAGACCCTAAAAACCTTTGAGAACAAGCTTCCAAAAAACTTCGTGCGCATACACCAAAGCTATATTGTAAATACCGACTATATCTCGCGTATTAACTTTGGTAAGAACAATTGCGCCTTAAAATCCGTAAAAAAGCCACTCCCTTTTTCAAAATCCTACCGTGACAACATGGATAAGCTAAAGCAAATTTTATCTAAAAGCTCGGTTTCCAACCTTAATTAGCCAAATACTCTCAAAACTGGCTTATTTACTCACAGATCCCCTACACTTCCTTAAAGCACTCTTTTTTTGATAAAATCTTGTAAGAAGGATACTACTTTAGTGTTAGAACGTAAATAAATAGTATAATCATAAACACTAAAGAAGATGAAAAAAGTAGGAAGTATTCTAGTTATCGCCATGATGGCCTTTGCATTAACAGCGTATGTAGCAGAAA
>CAYGUY010000066.1:3366-21732 GCA_964353165.1 uncultured Maribacter sp. | reverse complement strand
AAAGCTTGTTACCTATTTTCCTCGGATTATTATCCGTATTGGAAAGAACAATACCCAGACCATGAATGGGATTGGGGTATGTTCGGTGAAAACCTAACCGTTTCAGGAATGGACGAATCGCAAATACGAGTGGGCAACATTTATAAAATTGGAGATGCCACGGTACAAGTTTCACAACCTAGGGAGCCTTGCTACAAACTGGGAATCCGTTTTAGAACACAAGAAATTCTTAAACAATTTATAACACACAACCACCCGGGAACCTACGTCAAGATTCTGGAAGAAGGTAAAGTGACGACAGGTGCTGAAGTTAAGCTGTTAGAAGAATCTACAAATCTCCTTACCGTACAACAGTTCTATGAACTTATGTTTCTGAAAGAAAAACCGCAAGAACTGCTGCAACTTTTTATGAGTAACGATTCCGTTCCGCAATACAAAAAAGACCGGTACCTAAAATATCTATAATGAGTTTAGGGTATCCTTGGCACTTATACCTCATGGCGGGCATGTACGTTGTTGCAGGTATTTTTCATTTTATAAAACCAAAAATATATATGCGGATTATGCCCAGATATATTCCCGACCACAAGGCGATGGTGTATTGGAGCGGATTTGCCGAAATTATCTTGGGTATGGGATTATGTTTTGCTCCCACAAAAAACACTGCCATTTATGGGATTATTGCCATGCTTGCTCTATTTCTGTTGGTGCATTTGTATATGTTAAGTAATGAAAAGGCTGGAGAAGGCGTCCCCACTTGGGTTTTGGTACTGCGCTTACCCTTACAATTTGGACTTATGTATTGGGCTTTTAGCTACCTCAACTTATAAAACCAAAAAAGGGACGTTCCCGCCCCTTTTTCTGAAATTTAACTAAACCCCCGCAATGGGACTAAACCAACTTAATCAACTATAAAGTTTTCAGAGTATGTTTCGTTCGTGTCTGAAACTACAACTCTATAGTTACCTTTATACGCGCCTTCAAAATTAAAGGCTTTCTCAATAATCATCTCTTCTTTAACCGTTTCGGAAAAGACAACTCGATATTCCGCATCATATACTTTAATTACCACTTTTGATTTGTCCAAGTTTAAAAAGTTAATAAATAACCTTTCCTTAGTTAAACGGAAATGAGGTTTTACGTTTTCATCCTTTTTAAGGATGTTAACTTTATCCCCTTCAATAGAGACAGTATAAACGATTACCTTATCCACATCTGTGGTAGTCAAAAAGTAAGTGCCATTCTCTAAGTTTCTTAAATCAAACTTTTTAATTACCAAGCTGTTGTCCATCTTTTCAAAGTATAGAACATTATGCTCAATATCGGTAATTTTAAGGGTAAAATCCTTGGAAACGTTTTCCATGGTCAACACCAAACTCTTAGGTTGCTTAGAGGTTCTCAAACGTATGTCCGAATTCTTTGCCAAACCTATTGTAGCAGTTAATAATAATGCTAGTACTGTTGTTACTTTTAAAATTCTTTTCATGATATTAGTTTTTTTAGATTAATACTAATTACACGACAAAATTAGCTAGGTTTGCTAAGGCATACTACATCATAATTTTCTAATTTATATGCAATTTTAACCAAACAATCAATCCAATTACCACATAATGTTAATATTGCATATATTTTGGTTAAATTTGTAAAGTACAAGCTATATAATCATGTTTAGTTTTATAATAGAATTACAGATAATATGATTACAACAAAACCAAAGTTTGAAGCGATAGAACCCACGTTTGGTAACTCCTTTACCTATCAAAAGTTCGACGAGTCCAAACTGAACAAGAATTACGAATGGCACTACCATCCGGAAATAGAATTGGTATATGTAAATGGGGGTTCCGGAAAAAGACAAATTGGTAGTCACGTATCTTATTATACAAACGGAGAGCTTATTTTAATAGGAAGCAATTTACCCCATTGCGGACTAACAGATAGACTTACTGGAAACACCAGTGAAACGGTGATACAAATGAAACTTGATTTTCTAGGTAATGATTTTTTCAATATTCCTGAAATGAAAAAAATACAGTCCTTATTCGATATAGCGAATGGTGGCATTACCTTTTCTGGAACAACAAAAAAGAAAATAGGTGAAAAAATAGAAGTACTAGAATATCAGACCGATTTTCAGCGCTTACTTTCTATCCTGAATATCCTTAATGAACTGGCAAACTCCAAGGAAATAAAGTTGTTGAATGCCGAAGGTTTTTCCTTAACCACCGATGTAAAGGACAATGATAGGATAAACTTAGTTTTTAACCATGTGAAAAATAATTTTAAGGAAGAAATAACCCTAGCGGAAATCTCAGATATGGCTAGTATGACGATTCCTTCCTTTTGTCGCTACTTTAAGAAAATTACCAATAAAACCTTTGTACAGTTCGTAAATGAATACCGCTTGGTTCATGCCTCTAAATTATTAGCGGAAAAACCTTTGAGTATAACTGAAGTGTGTTTTGAATGTGGATTTAATAATTTTTCCCATTTTAATAAATCATTTAAAGCATTTACGGGTCAGAATCCGTCTGAATATAGAAATCAACTAAAAGCGGTTATATCCTGATGATGGAATTATTTAATAGGGAACCCCAATCGTTAAACCTGCCTAACAGTGACATTATTTATTATCAAGACTTTATGGATACAGCGGTAGCCGACTCCTATTTTAAAGTACTTAAAGAAAATAGCGCGTGGCAACAGGACGATATTAAAGTTTTTGGAAAGGTCTATGCCCAACCAAGGCTAACTGCTTTATATGCCAATAATGACAAGCCCTACTCCTACTCTAACATTACGATGAAACCTCATCTGTTCAGCACAGAATTGTTATCCATAAAGGAAAAAATCGAAACCCTCGTGCAATGCAGCTTTACCACATGCCTTTTAAATTTGTATCGAAATGGAAAGGATAGCAATGGCTGGCATGCCGATAATGAAAAAGAACTGGGACAAAATCCTATCATAGCCTCTGTAAGCCTTGGAGCAGCTCGCTTTTTTCACTTAAAACACAATAACATACCTAATCAAAAACACAAAGTACTTTTGGAACATGGTAGTCTTCTTATAATGAAAGGCGAAACCCAACATTACTGGAAACATCAAATACCAAAAACGGCCAAACCTATAGGTGAACGCATCAATCTTACGTTTAGGGTTATTAGTTAATGAAGCTTAAGTGTTAAGTTCAAGTGTCCAAATCAAATACAAAATCAAATACGAAGTCAAGCTCAAATACAAATACAAAATCAAATACGAAGTCAAGCTCAAATACAAGCTCAAGTACCAATAAAACATCAGATTACTTCGTAGTAGCTCGCCATCTTTCATTTTAAAAAATAAAATTTGCTACTCGTAAAGACGATAAGGGACGTTAGCCATAAGTACAATTACTAATTATTTACAACTGCAACTGCAACTGCAAACTTTAAACTACCCTCTAAAACTACCAACCCAACAACAGAAACCTGAAACCCCTAGTATTGCAGACGAGCAGTAGAAACCTTAACAACATTTTTATTTAAACCGTATCTTTGCATGGCTATGGAAAAAGAATTTACAGACCGCGAACTAGACCGCATTATAGAAATGGCCTGGGAAGACCGTACGACCTTCGATGCCATTAGTTTTCAATTTGGAATCTCTGAACAGGAAACTATAGAAATAATGCGACGGGAAATGAAACCGAGCAGTTTTCGCATGTGGCGTAAAAGAGTTCAAGGCAGGGCCACAAAACATTCAAAATTACGCACGGATGGCGTGGACCGATTTAAATGCTCCCGCCAAAAACAGATCACAGGAAATAAAATTTCCAAAAGGTAATTCAGTCAACGAATATACTCATTCAAAAAGCTGGTTGAGTACTACCGCCAATCGGATTCCTCCTTTTTGTAATTGATTTTCTACAGTAGACCACCAGTCATAACTATATCTGTAACCTATCTTGTCTCCCACTTGGGCAGAACTATAGATTTTCTTGACCAATTCTTGGGATTCTTCTACCCAAGAATACACATTTCCTTGCGCTATACTCTTCACCTCCTCTTTGGAAAGCTCTGGCAAATTGGCCGCCAGTTCTGTATAACCCATACCATAATCATCTATCATATTACTATCCCAGACCCTATGTAGGTTACTGCCTTTACCAAACCATTGTACCTGTATATCATTCCCACCTTTATCTTCCTTCCTACCAATGTGCAAGGGTTGATGTAAATCGCCTATCAAATGAACTAAAAATTTTAGGTAAAACTCTTTGTCAGCACGGGAACTATTTTTGTCCTTTACCACAGCAATACACTTCTGTATGCCTGCGACCAAATCGCCATCGGTACTAGGCGCTACATCGGTATAATTCTTATCTAACGGATAATTTACATAATGCCAAGGGCTAAATTCCCTAAATTTTCTATCGGCCTTTATTTCATCGCCAAAAGTGGATACTTCCGCCAGAGTTTGACCGTTTAGTAATTTCGCAATTGCCTTTTTAGCTTTCCGGGTAAGATATTGCTCTGCAACTTCGCCAGTAACCCTATGCCCTGTCTTAGACCAGACCAAATCATTAGCGAACGTTATTTGGGCAATTAAAAACAATAGTAGGAGAGATCCTTTTTTCATTCCCATAATTTTTGGTAAAAATAGAACATCCCATTTTAAGCTATTGTTAAAACTACCGAGATACTTTTAAAAAATTAATTTAATTTAATTACAAAACTATTGAATAATTTGATATATTTATGATATCAATTTAATATCATAAATTATGTCAAACGAAAAAAACCACAGTCCACTAAACGGTTACATTATGCTTTTTGTTCTTTTACTCCTTGTAGTAGGAGGTGTTTTACTGCTTAGAATCTATGTAGGTGCTTTTATGATTTTTGCGGCCGTACTTGCCATTCCAGGCTTTGTGTTGGTAAATCCAAATAGTTCTAGGGTATTGCTTCTTTTTGGAAAATATATAGGCACCATAAAACAAAACGGTCTGTTTTGGGTAAACCCGTTTTACACTAAAAAGAAAATATCTTTACGAGCCAGTAATTTTGATAGCGAACGTTTGAAGGTCAACGATAAACTTGGAAATCCCATAATGATAAGTACCATTCTAGTGTGGCGTGTAACGAACACCTACAAAGCGGCGTTTGAAGTAGATGACTATCAAAATTTTGTGCGTGTACAGACCGATGCTGCGGTTAGAAAACTGGCTAGTATGTATCCGTACGACAATTTTGCAGACGAAGGTCTGGACGAAGATATTACCCTTAGGTCAAGTATCAACGAGGTAAGCGAGGCTCTAGAAAAAGAAGTACAGGAACGCCTTTCCATGGCGGGAATAGAAGTTTTGGAGGCAAGAATAGGGTATTTGGCCTACGCACAGGAAATTGCCAATGCCATGCTAAAAAGACAGCAAGCAACTGCTATTGTTGCAGCAAGACATAAAATTGTTGAGGGTGCGGTAAGTATGGTAGAAATGGCACTTCATGAACTTAGCAAAAAAGAAATAGTAAGCTTGGACGATGAGCGCAAAGCAGCTATGGTAAGCAATCTTATGGTAGTGCTTTGCTCGGATAAGGATGTCTCCCCCATAGTGAATACAGGAACGTTAAACCATTAGACCATGCGTGTTTTCAATGAGACACAACGATTTAATCAATGGTGGTTATGGCTTATTTTAGGTGCTTCTACCCTAGCAGTGATAACAAAACCAATAGTTGAGTGGGCACAATCCGACTTTAAAGATAATGCGACTTTTGACACCGGTTTTTGGATTGGTTCTGTTACCATGGTGGCAGTGATTTTTCTTTTTATCCTATTCCGGTTGTCCGTAACTATTGATGAGAGGGGACTGTCCTATCAGTTTTTTCCAATACACCTGCAACCAAAATCCATACCCTGGACAGAGATCGAGAAGATTGGAACCAGAAGATACAAACCTTTAATAGAGTATGGCGGCTGGGGCTATAGAATAGGAATGGGAGGAAAAGCATTGAACGTAAGAGGAAACATGGGCATTCAACTGAAACTAAAAAATGGAGACTCCCTCCTTTTAGGTACCCAAAAAATAGAATTGGCGCAAAAGGTAATCAACAATTATTATAAAAAAGATGAAAGAGTATAAAGTAGTTACTTGGAGAATAGCCCTTGCAGGCAACGATAAACGCTTAGAGGACACCCTTAACGATTACGCAAAACAGGGTTGGCGTTTATTACAATTTGCGGAAAACACCAACAAATTAGTTTTTGAAAGGGATAAAAACCGATAATAAAAACGGTTGGCTTAGGACACACAGGAACAAACTATTAAACCTAGGATAGCTTAGTTAAAGATAATAGCTGTATTTAATAAAGTGCAGAAACCATTTTAGTATTTAGTAAAACACATGAGTAAAAAAAAGGCATTTGCATTACGGGTAAACGAAGATATGCTCAAGGCCATTGAAAAATGGGCTGCAGATGAGTTTAGGAGTACCAATGGGCAAATAGAATGGATGCTGATGAAAAGCTTGAAAGATGCCAAACGAGAACCAAAACCAAAGAATACGGACGGATTTTAATATTATTTTAACATCATTTCCCCGTAAATTTGAAAATTAGCTAATTACATCAACAATGATTAAAATCCTTAGTGCGTCAGCACTTTTATTTTTTTGCTTACATGCGTTTTCCCAAAATCCCGAAAAATCCTTTACTGTTAAATACATATCCGATGTAATCCAATTAGATGGTACGCTCGATGAGCCCATTTGGGCCATGGCGGAAAGCGCCAATACCTTTCAACAATACTTTCCTTCAGATTCCATTCCTGCAAGGGAACAGAGCGAGATAAAAATGCTCTATGATGATAAAAATCTATATATTGGAATACGTATCAACGCTATTGGAAAAGATTATGTTATACCATCACTAGAACGAGACTTTAGAGCGGGCGGTAATGATAATATCAGTTTACTTTTTGACACCTTTAATGACGGGACCAATGCATTTTTATTTGGAATCAACCCATTTGGGGTTCGGCGAGAAGCCTTGATAACAAATGGAGGCGCTGGAACAGAAGGTTTTACCACCTCTTGGGACATCAAATGGAAAGGTGAGTCTGTAATTTATGACAATTATTATACGTCAGAACTCGTAATTCCGCTTACATCGTTCAAATTTAGAGAGGGCGAAACCAAATGGCGCTTTAATAGCTACAGGTTTGATATGCAGTCCAACGAACAAAGCACATGGTTTCCCATCCCTCAGAACCAACTTATATTTAATTTGGCCTTTATGGGCGATATGGTCTTTGAAAAAGGCCTGGGCAAATCAAGAACACCTTTGGCACTTATACCCTATGTAAACGGAATTTCATCCAAGGACTTCGATGCGAACAACAACGTTAGTAAATTTGGAGTAGGTGCCGACGCTAAAATATCCGTAGGAAATAGCCTGAATCTTGATCTTACCTTGAATCCAGATTTTTCAACGGTGGAAGTGGATAATTTTATCACCAACCTCACCCGTTTCGAAATTGCACTTCCAGAACGCAGACAGTTTTTTATTGACAACAATGACCTTTTCGGGGGCTTTGGCGGTGGGCGTGATGCCAACCCATTCTTTTCAAGAAGAATAGGCATTGCCAGAGACACTACAGGTAACACGATTGAAAATAGAATTATTGGCGGTCTAAGGCTCAGTGGTAAAATTACTGATAATTTACGAATAGGCTTCTTAAACCTTCAAACGGAAGAGGATAGTGAAAATGGCATACCCTCAAATAATAACATGATGTTTTCCTTGCAACAAAAAATGTTCTCGCGTTCTAATATAGGAGTTTTCTTTATTAACAGACAGGCTCTTGGCGCCTCTGATTTTTTACCTGCAAGTGAGGAATTTAATCGTGTAATGGGTATTGACTATAATCTAGCTTCTGAAGATAATAGCTGGACCGGGAAATTCTATGCCCACAAATCCTTTCAGCCAGATGACAGTGAAGGCAACCACTCTTTCGGATTTTTCTTGGGCAAGAATACCAGAAACTTTTCGGCATTCGTGGATGCGGTAAAAATAGATGAAGAATTCGGTTCAGACCTTGGGTTTATTCCAAGAAAAGATATTGTGAAAGTTGTAAATATTTTTCAAGGGAGAATTTGGCCAAAGAAAGGAATAGTCAACAACTTTGAAGGTCAAATTTTTAATGAGATTATATGGCGTCCAGGTCTAGATTTCGACCTGACAGACCATGCAATTTCATTTGAAACTACTGCAGAGTTCAAGAGCCTTGAACAACTTAGTGCGCAGGTCTCTAGAAGATTTGTCTTTCTCACGGATGATTTTGAACCTACAGGAGCCGATAATGCAGTGCCACTTCCAGGAGACTTAGGCTATAATTTTATCAGTTATCAAATGGCTTTTGAGTCGGATAGGAGAAAAGTATTCTCGTATACTATAGAACCTGGGTTTGGTGGTTTTTTTAATGGCAACAGGTACTCTTTGGAAACTGGTTTTGATATTCGCTTACAACCCAAAATACGTATCGGGTTCAACGCACAATATGATAGAATAGCATTACCCCAACCCTACTCTAGTGCAGACATTGTATTACTTAGTCCCCGTCTAGGCATTACCTTTAGTAAATCTATTTTTTGGTCTACGCTGGTACAATACAGTAATCAAAGAGATAATTTGGGTTTTAATTCTAGATTACAATGGCGCTTTGCACCTTTATCAGATCTATTTATCGTTTATAATGACAATTATTCAGTAGATTTATTTGCACCAAGATTCCGTTCCATAAATTTGAAATTATCCTACTGGCTAAATATTTAGTCTAGGTGAATCATTAAAAATTCACCTCTAAAACATGAATCAAGTATGTGTCGTATTATTTAAAATACAGAACTCAAATTAAAATATGACTAGAGCTTTATCCTTTGCTACGCTTCTTTTTACCTTCTTTAACGTTTTGGGACAAGAAGAAAAGAAGTCCTTTACCGTAGCTTTTATTTCAGAAACTATTATCCCAGACGGCATATTGGACGAACCCATTTGGGAATCGGCAGGCAATGGTGCGGTTGAGTTCTGGGAGTATTTCCCCTTGGATTCCATACAAGCAAGAAAGCAATCTCAAATAAAAATTCTTTATGACGACAAGAATATATACGTTGGAATTAAGGCATATTCCAGTGGAAAAAACTATGCAACCCAATCGTTACAGCGCGATTTTAGAGGAAGCGGGAGCGATAGTTTTTCTTTAGTATTCGACACCTTTAACGATGGAACAAATGCTTTTTTATTTGGTATAAACCCTTACGGAGTTCGTAGAGAGTCACTTATTGCAAACGGCGGAACAGGCCAAGAAGATTTTAATTTATCCTGGGACGTAAAGTGGAAAGGCGATGCTAAAATCTATGACGACTATTTTACGGCTGAAATGATTATCCCACTTACCTCCTTAAAATTTGAGGAAGGTGCCACTAGTTGGCGGTTTAACAGTTATCGAATTGAAACCCAATCGAACGAACGAAGTACTTGGACAAGAATTCCGCAAAATCAACTTATCTATAATCTGGCTTTTATGGGTGACATGGTCTTTGAAAAACCCTTAGGCAAGTCCAGAACGCCCTTGGCCCTAATTCCGTATATAAATGGAATAACAGCCAGAGACTTTCAAAACGGAGACAATCTCAATAATTTTAAGGTAGGTGCCGATGCCAAGGTATCCATAGGTAATAGCTTAAATCTAGACCTTACACTAAATCCGGATTTCTCTACTGTTGAGGTCGATAATTTTATTACCAACCTGACCCGTTTTGAAATTGCCTTACCTGAGCGACGTCAATTTTTCATCGATAACAATGATCTTTTTGCAAGTTTCGGAGACGGTTTTGATGTAAGTCCGTTTTTCTCCAGACGTATCGGAATCGCGCAAGATACGGCAGGAAATACTATAGAGAACAACTTAATCGGAGGTGTGCGCCTAAGCGGTAAAGTAACAAACGACCTAAGAATTGGGGTACTAAACATTCAGACCGCAGAAGACCTTGAAAACGAAATACCCTCCAACAACAACACCATGATCGCCTTACAGCAGCGGGTATTTTCACGTTCTAACGTTGCGGCATTTTTTTTGAACAAACAGTCTTTTAAGGATTATGACTTCTCCGAACCTAGTGATGCATATAACCGGGTCATTGGCCTCGACTACAATCTTGCATCTAAAGACAATACCTGGAACGGAAAATTTTTCACACATAAATCCTTCCAACCAGGTGACAATTCTGGTAATTTGGCATCGGGAGCTACGATGCGTTACAATACCAGAACATTTAACGTATTTTCCAAAAGTATATTCATAGACGAAGATTTTCGTTCCGATCTAGGTTTTATTCGCAGAACGGATATTTTTAAACAAATATTAAGTATCGAACGGGTATTTTGGCCTAAAAAAGGAATTATCCAAAACCATTCTTTACAGTTCTTTCCCAACATCAACTGGAGTCCCAGTAGGAATTTTCAAAACACAGATTACGATTTACAAGGCCGATACGAGGTGCAGTTCAACAATCAATCTCAAGCAAGAATTGAGTTAACAAATACCTATACTTTTTTATTCGAAGATTTTGATCCCACAGGAACGGAAGGAGCACTTGAATTACCAGGAGAACTTGGGTATCATTACAATAACGCCGAAATTAGATATCAGTCCGATCAGCGAAAACTTTTTTCTTATAATATACAGTCAACGGTAGGACGATTTTTCAATGGAAATCGTTTCTCTCTAGAAGGCGGCATGGTAATGCGTTTGCAACCTAAAGCACTTTTATCCTTAAGATTCAATTATGATCAAATAGATTTACCGGAGCCGTTTCCAAGTGCCGCTATTTGGTTGATAAGCCCAAAAGTAGATATCACCTTCAGTAAGTCTATTTTTTGGTCCACCTTAGTACAATACAGCAATCAAAGGGATAACTTGGGAATTAATTCCAGATTACAATGGCGTTTTGCTCCGTTATCCGATCTTTTCATAGTTTACAATGACAATTATTCGGTAAACATGTTTGCCCCGAGGTTTCGTTCCATTAACCTAAAACTATCGTATTGGCTAAACATCTAAAATGAAATACAAGGTACTTTGTTCCGACTTGGATGGCACACTACTCTCTACCAAAAATGATGTTTCCGAAGTAACCGTCCAACAGATAACACGAATACGGCATGCTGTACAAATTGTGCTTGTATCTGCACGAATGCCTAGCAGCATGTATTATCTTCAAGAAAGATTAGGTATAGAAAACGAACCTATTATCTGTTACAATGGTGCATTGATTATCCATGATAAGAAGCAAATTTCGTCCGTAACGATTCCCACTGAAATACTATGGAAAGTTTATGAACTGCGCTCGTCATTAGATGTAGATTTAGGTATTTACATAGATGACCACTGGTTTGTTCCCAAATCGTCGCAGCGGGTAGAAAAAGAGATACATCACACCAAAACCGAACCTATCTTTGAACCTACGTCATATACATTGACTAATTTAAAGCTACGCGGAGCCCATAAAGTCATGCTAATGTGCACTAAAGAAAGTGCAGATGAACTTATGCCTCAATTACAAGATAAATTTGAACAGCAACTCAACATCTACCGTTCCAACAGTACACTAATAGAAATTGGGCCCAAATCAGTTTCCAAACGCTCAGCTATAACGCATATTCTAAAACCAGGCCAAACCTTAAAGGACGTTATAGCATTTGGTGACAACTATAATGATATTGAAATGATGCAAGCAGCCGGTTGTAGCGTTGCTGTAGCGAATGCACGCTCAGAAGTGAAAGCAATTGCGAACGAGATTACCTTAGCGAATACAGATGACGGCGTGGCCAACTTTATTAAACGATATATGCTTATTTAATTAAATTTGAAAAACTTCCTTCTAACTATGGATGATACCACTTTAGAACCTTTTATTTCCAATGACACTGTTGTATTTGGTCTTCTAGCGCTAACACTGGGGTTTATTTTTTATACATCTAGTATAAAAACAGGCTTTTGGAAAAGATTCTACTCTATAATCCCGGCCGTACTAATGTGCTATCTACTGCCGGCCATATTAGCAAGCAGTGGCATTATATCCGATAAGACCTCTAATCTATATTTTATGTCAAGTAGGTATTTATTACCAGCAGCATTGGTCCTAATGACTCTTAGTATTGATTTAAAAGCAATTGCCAACTTAGGCTCAAAGGCTTTGATCATGTTCCTTACGGGAACTACAGGAATTATTATAGGTGGGCCTATAGCAATTCTATTAGTGTCTATTTTTTCTCCAGAAACGGTCGGTGGAAATGATTTTGATGCTACATGGCGTGGTCTTTCTACTATTGCCGGTAGTTGGATAGGCGGTGGTGCCAACCAAGCAGCAATGCTCGAAATATTTCAATATAATCCTGAAAAATATGGTGGAATGGTGTTAATAGACATTGTGGTAGCCAATGTTTGGTTGGCTATTGTTCTCCTAGGTGTTGGAAAAACCAAACAAATAGATAAGTGGCTAAAAGCCGATACTTCCAGTATAGAGACTCTTAAACTCAAAGTAACGGAATTTACTAATAAAATTACAAGGGTACCAACGCTACACGATTATATGCTAATGCTTTGCCTAGCTTTTGGAGCCGTTGGACTATCACACTTTTTTGGAAATACCATAAGTGAATACTTAACGCTGAATTTTGATGCAGTTAGCAATACAAAAAGTTTTCTCTCTTTCTTAGGGTCTGGTTTCTTTTGGATGGTTGTACTCGCGACTACTTTTGGTATACTACTTTCATTTACCAAAGCAAAAAACTATGAAGGTGCCGGTGCCAGTAAAATAGGCAGTGTGTTCATTTATATTCTTGTAGCCACTATAGGTATGAAGATGGATTTAGGGAAAGTACTGGAAAATCCAGGACTTATTGCTGTTGGTTTTATTTGGATCGGCATTCATGCCGGTCTCATGATTTTAGTTGCAAAATTAATAAGAGCACCTTATTTTTTCTTGGCAGTTGGTAGCCAGGCCAACGTTGGAGGTGCCGCATCCGCACCGGTAGTTGCCGCAGAATTTCATCCATCATTGACCTCGGTCGGAGTATTATTAGCAGTTCTTGGATATGTTGTTGGAACTGGTGGTGCTTTGTTTTGTGCCTATTTAATGGAGGTAGCCTCAACGATGTAATTCAAAACTAATCGATTTAGAGCGCCATTATTTACAATTATTTTATTGATATTTGCGCCCTAATAAAATAACATGAAACAATTCCTATATTCTTTTATTATACTATGTTTGATTGCCTCCTGCGCTAGAGAAACCAAAAATACAATGACCGTAAATGGTAACATCAAGGGACTTAAAAAAGGGACCTTATACCTACAACATTTAAAGGATACTACTCTTGTAACAGTTGACTCCCTAGAAATTGAAGGCGATGGGAACTTTACATTTAAAACGGAATTGGAAAGTCCGGAAATATTCTACTTATATTTAAACAAGAAAGACAACAATGATATCAACGATAGACTTTCTTTTTTCGCAGAGCCCGGGCTTATCACAATTAACACCAACTGGAATTCCTTTGATACAAAAGCAAAAATCACCGGGTCAAAAAGCCATGAAAAGCTAGAAGAATATTTAGAAGTAATGTCTAAAAGTAATCTAAGGGGACTGGAGCTTATTCAAAAAACGGCCGATATGAATCGGGAATTGAGTCAACAAGAAATGGACAGTATTGAGATGTTATATACTAGAAGTATCCAACGAAATTATGTGTATGCAATTAATTTTGCCATAAACAACAAGGACTCCTATATAGCACCCTATATCGCTATAAAACAAATTCCAGAAGCAAATCTTAAATATTTAGACTCTATTGCAGCCGTACTGCCGGATAGTGTTGCAAATTCTAAATACGGTAAGGAGCTTCAAGCCTTTATTAAGAAAAACAAGCAATAAAAAAAGCATCCGTTACACGGATGCTTTTTTTATTCGTACTCTTAGGTCTAGCCTAGTTTATTTAAATCCTCTACCAAACTTTTTGCTTTGGTCTCCAACTCGGAACGCACTGCATTTAAGTGCGATTTTCTATTTTCAACATTTTTTTGGTTTACTTTAGCGATTAAATCATCAAAAGTCGCTATTGCACCATCAATAACCTTAGCACCCTCTTTAGAGTCTTGCTTTCCGTTAGCAGCTTCTACTATATAAACCGCCTCAATGATATCGCCTAATACATAATTGATATCTTTTTTTAAATCTCGAACACTTGCCATTTTACTTTATTTTTTTACAAAAATACAACTTTAAGGTTGCAAAAATAAGATTCCCATTAAATAGTAACTTCCAACAATTTTACACCATGGGTTTTAACACGAATATGGTTTGCCATTGCCGGAACCAATACTGTTTCGCCTTTGCAAATTTTTGCCATTCCGGCGTTTGTTTCTATTACTGCAGCCCCTGCTACGCACATATAAATCGTAAAACAATCTCGGGTAACAGTATTTTGCTCAAAATCTTTGGTAAGATTTAAAAAATTGGTTTTGAAATAGGGAGAATGTACCATGGTGTTGGAAGCGTCCGAAGTGGTATCGTAGACCACCTTAAAATCATCTTTCTTTTCATAGTCTATAGCGTCTAATGCCTGCTCCGTATGAAGTTCCCTTAGATTGCCGGATTTATCCCTTCTATTAAAATCAAATACGCGATAGGTAACGTCTGAGGTTTGTTGTATTTCTGCCAGCAAGACACCTGCGCCAATGGCGTGTATCTTTCCTGTATTTATGAAAAACGTGTCTCCTTCCTGAACAGGTTCATAGTTCAACAAATCCAATAAAGAATCATCTTCCAAACTCTTGGAATATTCTTCTTTGGTTACGTTTTTATTGAATCCTACTATAAGTTCTGCTCCAGCATCGGCATCCATCACATACCACATTTCAGTTTTTCCAAAAGAATTATGACGCTTCTTAGCCAGGTCATCGTTTGGGTGTAGTTGGATGGAAAGGTCTTGCTTAGCGTCTATAAACTTAATTAGAATGGGAAACTCTTTACCAAAACGTTCTACAACACTTTTTCCCAAAAGAAGTTCGGAAGATTCATTAATTAAGGTTTGTAACGAGGTACCGGCCAAATTTCCGTTTGATATAATAGACACATCTCCAGAAACTGCGGACAATTCCCAACTTTCTCCTGTGATATCGCTTTGGATTGGTTTGTGTAAAACTTCTTTTAACTTGGTCCCACCCCAGAGCCTTTCTTTTAGAATGGGATTAAACTTTAACGGATGAATTCTCATAACTGTCTTTAATGTAAAATTACTTCTTACAATAAGACAACGCTTTTAATGCCCTTTTCATATGTTCGGAGGCATTTATACTGTTAAAGACCATTATTACGATACCTTTTTCGTCTACGACGTAGGTTTCCCGTCCAGGAAGCAATAAGATACTATTCTTAATCTTAAACTGCTTTCGCACTGTTTTATCGGTATCGGACAGCAGGATAAAAGGCAAATCGTACTTTTGACCAAATCTTTCATGACTTCTAACAGAATCCGCGCTAATGCCAACTACTTCTGCACCCAAGGCTATAAAATCTTCATAGCTGTCCCTAAAGTCACAAGCTTCAGTGGTGCATGCTGGCGTGTTGTTCTTTGGATAGAAATAAAGAACAAATGGTTTTTTTCCAACTAGTTCGGCTATGGAAAAAGGATTTCCGTTACTATCTGGAAGGGTAAACAACGGTATTTTGGAGCCTACTTTTAATCCCATTATCCAGAAAAGGCTACGAAATTCCTAGGTGTCTCGTATAAAACAACTTCCAACTCATGTTCCTTGGCTATATGTGGCCTTAATTTTTGCCATGTAACCACAGCTATGTTCTCTGCCGTGGGATTCAGTTCCATAAATTCGGGAACCTCTAGATTTAAGTTCTTGTGATCAAAGGCATCCTCGATTTCAGATTTTATCAAATCCTTAAGCACCTTTACATCTATAACGAATCCCGTTTCAGAATCTATCTCTCCATTTACACTTACGATAAGCTCATAATTATGCCCATGAAAATTTGGGTTGCTACACTTTCCAAATATTTCGGTGTTTCTTTTATCGCTCCAATCTTTTCTATAAAGTCTATGAGCTGCATTAAAATGCGCTTTTCTACTAACTTTTACCTTCATTTTCTTTCGATGTTATCCAACAAATGCTGGTAGAATTTCTCGAATATTATTTTAAACCAAGCTGTATAGATATGAGGATTATTACTAATATCATCTTTAACGGCCTTTGGGGTCATCCATTTCCAACTTGCAACTTCATCCGGATTTATCTCGGGAGCCTCGTTATAGTACCCTACCATAACATGGTCCAGTTCATGTTCGGTTAATCCATTGTCAAATGGAGCCTTATAAATAAATGAAAATAGTTCTTTTAAATCTACAGAAAACCCCATTTCTTCCTGTAACCTTCTTTTACCAGCTTCTATATTAGTTTCACCTACCCTTTGGTGACTACAACAAGTATTGGTCCACAGCATGGGGGAGTGGTATTTATGTCCTGCCCGTTGTTGGAGCATGGTTTCTCCTTTTTCATTGAGTATAAAAACTGAGAATGCCCTATGTAATAAAGCTTTTTCATGAGCTTCCATTTTAGGCATAGTACCTATTTGCTCATTTTGTTCATTGACTAAAATTACCTCTTCTTCCTTCATTACGTAAAAATAACATCTTTACAGATGCTAAGGCAATGTAGGTCATAAATTTAATAGATGATTGTATAAATTTTTGTGCAGAGGCTTTAGAAAAACCTAGGAGATTTCAAGTTATCTTTAAAAGAGATGAAATCGTACCTTAGAATAACCTCAAAAGAACCATCGTTGAATGCAGCACTTCCCAGTGCCGTAGTTTCACGATCATAGGCAATACCTAACAAAAATCCATCGGATATATTAAAACCTACCATGCCGCTTACGGCCGCATCCCATCTGTAGGCTGCTCCTAGAATAAATTTATCATTTAGCATAAAGTTTGCCGAAACATCTACCTGTAAAGGTGCTCCCTGGGTAATCTTACTTAAAATGGTGGGCTTAAATTTTACGGTTGAACTCAAGTCCCAGACATAGCCCGTAATAAAATAAAAGTTCATTTGCTCTTTTGCGGTGGACAAGGAGGATTCCTCAAAATGTGAAGTTTCCAAAAACCTTGGAACCGAAAGACCAGTGTAAAACTTGTTGGTATGATAATATATTCCCGCACCCACATTAGGCGAGAGTCTATTATCGATATCCTGTTGCAAAGTTTGATCTGAGGTGAATTGATTCAATTCTGAAAATCGAATATCCAAAAGGTTAACACTACCCTTTAAACCAAAACTCAGACGTGCCTCTTTCTCCATTTTTATAGTGTACGAAAAATCCATATCAAAATTAGTTTCCGAGGTTGGACCTATCTGGTCGTTAACAATAGAAAATCCCATCCCTAATCCTTTATAACCTATTGGGGAATGAATATTAAGCGTTTGCGTTACTGGGGCACCATCTAGACCTACCCATTGAGACCTGTGCAATGCGGCAATACTCATCTGCCCTCTACTACCTGCATATGCCGGATTTATACTTACGGTATTGTACATATACTGGGTATACTGAGCATCTTGTTGTGCAATAGCGCCAATACCAATGAACAAAAGAACACTTAGAAAAACATTCTTGTTTACAAATGCACGTTTTATGTCTAATAGTATACCTAGCATGTTTTTATCTGTTTATGTATAAATAACCTGAAAGTGATTTCATATTTCCGTTTGGCTCCTTAAAATCAATTATATAGAAGTAGGTGCCAACCGGCAATTGGTTATCCTGGTTTACGGTAACCCTTCCTTGCGAAGAACCATCGAACACATTACCGTCAGTACCATAAGCTTTAGTGGTAAAGACAGAAACACCCCATCTATTATAAATTCTTACCGTATTCTCTGGATAGTTTTCTAATCCTGATATACGAAGTACATCATGCACCCCATCACCGTTTGGTGTGATCACATTAAATACCTCTACCGTTTCGCCTTGAACTTCAAGGTCAGCATCTAGATAATTCGGAATACCATCGTTATCACTATCATCATTCACATAATCGCCATCTTGGTTAAGATCTTCGTCTATTGTTGCAATACCATCATCATCATCATCGGTATCTCTATAATCGGATTCCTCATCATTATCCGTGTTTGGCAAATCGTTAATTGGTTCGTTAATTTCGTCATTAACATCTACATCATCGGTATTACTACCTTCGTATGCATCGTCTAGTCCATCTCCGTCGGTATCCGTACCGCTGAAAACCGTATCC
>CAYGUY010000066.1:0-3266 GCA_964353165.1 uncultured Maribacter sp. | reverse complement strand
GTATGCATCGTCTAGTCCATCTCCGTCGGTATCCGTACCGCTGAAAACCGTATCCCCAATACCATCTTGATCAAAATCATGGGCCTCAATACTATCAAGGATAGTATCATTATCACTATCATCGTCTAAATAATCTGGCAGGCTATCTCCGTCTGTGTCTACAGGAAACAAACCTTGCACACCTGATACTTCATAAGCATCATCAACCCCGTTACCATTACTGTCAATACCACTTGGATCTATATAATCTGCTGTAGTTTGCGCCTCCACATTATCCGGAATACCATCATTATCGCTATCAATATCTAGATAATCTGGCACACCATCTCCATCCGTATCCGTTGGATCTGTTGTAGGGTCATCATCACCATCTAGGTTCAAATCCTCAAAGCTATTCAAGATACCATCGTTATCACTATCCAAATCGGCTCCTAAAGGACTTATAACTATGGTTATAGTTGACGTACTACAATTTCCTAAAGTATCGCACACTGTGTATTCAAAAGTATCTGTTCCTACAAAGTTATTATTTGGAAAATAGTTTACTATATCATCTGAAGGGTCATTAGGTGTACCGTTATCATCAATTGTAATAGATCCATTTGCAGGCTGTGTAACGCTAAATGTACCTTCGTTTGGCAGATCATTATCATTTAGACTCCAAGTATCTATGTTTATGATTTCATTTACGTTTATGGTAACAATATCATTGTTTGTATCTACAATTGGCAACACATCTATGGTAACAGTTGCTGTACTGCAATCGCCTGAAGAATTACAGATGGTATAATCAAAACTATCAGGGCCGTTGTAATTAGGATTTGGTGTATATGTTACCATATCATCCGTAGGATCATTCGGTGTGCCACCATCATCAATTGTAATGGTTCCATTTGCTGGATTTGTTGTTGTCAAAGTACCAGTAGTTGGTAAATCTGTATCATTATCAAAAATATCCACTACAATAAAAGTATCCTCATCTAGTGATACTACATCATCTAAGAGGTTAGCTGCTTGGCTTAAGCATACCACTGTAAAATTAGGAAGAGTGATGTTGTTTCCTGCCTTGGTTAGCGTTGCTGTATATTTAACTACAGTTTGGTCGGCAATAACAGTTGGTTGAGTTTGATCGCCCGTAACCGCTGGAGACCAACTTACAGTTGCCCCAGCAGGAATATTGGCTCTAATGTCTAAAGTCACTTCATTATCAGGAGTATTACAATCCGTAACAATAAAATATCCAGTGGCGTTAGAACCACATAGGGTACCGTCGTAGGTAGCAAAATAAATTCCTGGGGCTGTTACTTCCAAGAAAAATTCCGTTCCTAAAACCGTAGCCGTATCCGAAGCCTCATACCATTGGTAATTATTTTCGTCGGTGCTATTGGGTGCCTGTAATAAAAACTGAGCATTGGAAACAAAGGTCCCTAGCACTGTAAAAACAATGCTAAGAACTAAGGTTTTATATGTAGTGATATGTTTCAAATCGATTTGAGGTCGTTTCTTTAATTATTTATTGTACTACAAAGACTACATTAATCAAGGAGTTGTAATCGGGAGGCGTTCCTACTACATCATACTGTAGCACACCGTTCGCATTAATACTGTCAATGTTCAATACTGCCGGGTCAGCAAACGTAACGTAATAATACAACTCAGTTCTAGTATACGTAGGTACCGTAGCTGGAGCACCTGCACTCGCCGTAAAGTTGGCAGCCGTACCTCCAAACTGGTTTAAATACTCTTGATACAAATCAACTGTTTGGTTATTGACCAAGGCTGAAGCATCTATAGCTATGGAAGGTGGATAGAAAATCTTGGAAGCTTTAAGAGAATTTACTTTTCTCAAATTTCCATTTGCATCAGCCGTTACCAATTGATCGGTATCTGCGGCGACAGGGAGGTTTCGTACCCGTCCAGTACCATTAACATCAAGATTACCAGTGATATCCGTGTCTTGGTTTAGGTCGATGTTATCGGTTCTCAAGTTTATCACTGTTGTCATCGTAGGTGCAGCACCAGCTGTTACATTATCCGCCAATTGAAATCCCATACCTGCTGTAGTACCGTCCACATCCGTACGAATACGGGCACTTGAACCGTTACTGTCCGGTATCTGACCTGCATGGTTAAAGGTAAGGTTGGCATTGCCACCGCCATCGTTTAAGGTTACAGCAACCGCTGCTGATCCATCAGTTCCTACTTGTAATCGAGTACCGGGCAAATAAACGCTCGTATCCCCGTTTTCAGCTATTGTATCATCAGACTTGTTATTAAATGGATTGTCGTTGAACGTAGCGGCAGCCACCTCTATAACATCTCCATCCACATCTACCCCCAATATATTGGTGGCCGTTCCGGTAATTGTACCGGCACCATAATCAGAAAAACGAACCGTACCGTTTTCAATATCCAATTTAGCATCTGGAGTATCCGTACCGATACCTACATTACTAGCATCTGTCAATACAAATTCATTTACGGTTTCTCCATTGGTCGATAAGTATAAATTCCCTGCAGTTGTGTAAAATCCAACGTTATTGTTAGAACCATTGTAACCTCGGTTTATACCGTGAGCGGTATTACCAAATTCTATTCGACCACCAATATTGCCAGGTGTACCAATTCGCATTGTAGGATTAGCCGTATCTGAAATTTGCAATTTTACAGACGGGTTATTAGTACCTATTCCAATCCTATCGTTATCCCCACTTACAACCAAAGTGTTGGCATCGAAGTTTAAGTCAAAGTTATTTTGCGTAACTGCTCTGTTACCTGTTAATGTGCCGTTATCTGTGTAAATATTATCTGCGCTTACAGAGCTTAAGTTTACTGTTTCGTTAGGTGCACCATCTTGGGTTAATGTTAACGTAGTACCATCAAAGGCTAGACCAGTTACGGATTCGTTTCCAATGACTGAATCTGCATCTCTAATATCTACTATGGCATTATTTCCACCGGAAATAGCCACTTCTACACTTTGGTTAGCTACCCCACCAGTACCAATACTTAAATTTTGATTATCCGTATTTGCTAGTGAAGCCAAACTTACAGTTTGAGAAGATCCATCTTCTATGCCTACCGTTAGTGTTGTTCCTGAAAGACCTAAGTTTTGTATACTTTGATTATCAGCTAATGGAGATAAATCAACTGTCTCACTAGAGCCATCTTCAATACCAATCGTAAGCGTATTTCCCGATAATCCAGAACCTTGTATACTTTGATTATCAGCTAAAGTTCCAAGATTAACCGTTTGAGACGATCCA
>CAYGUY010000065.1:18531-21963 GCA_964353165.1 uncultured Maribacter sp. | reverse complement strand
CAGGGACACATGGATTTTCAGTCCATTGCTCTACCAACTGAGCTAAGGCACCATGTCGCTATAAGCGGCTGCAAATATAATTTCAAATTTTAAGATATACCAACTAAATCTTAAAAAAAGCGTAATGATTTTCGGGTTCATTCGGTTAAGCACATCATATTCATTGGATTACCATAATTTTAGAGGGTGATAAATATCCTTTTTAAAAGAATGGCCTTCGATCTTTAGAGTATTGGTAATTATCATAAAGTCTTCTTAATAAAATCTAAAAGTACAGTTGGGTAGCGGGTATAATTCTGTATTTTAGGGCGAATTAATTTTAAAAACGAATAAGAGTTGTGCATAACACCATAGTTCTACACTAACAAAACCTTTCCGTATTCTTTTGGTTTATCGCATCGGTATATATTAGATTCCAAAGAATAGGAGAGACTAACTCAAACACTAAATGAAAAGAAGAAATTTTGTTCAATTATCCGGAATGGGTGCGGCATCCTTGCTGTTGCCAACGACTATGATGGGGAACAACATTCACGCGGAGGCACTTTTGGAGCCGGGCATGGATGTACTCGTGAAAAAACGAATGGCAGATGTGGCCTTGAATACGGCAAAATCCATGGGTGCTACCTATGCGGATGCCCGTATTGGTCGCTACCTTAATCAATATGTATTTACCAGGGAGGACAAGGTGCAGAACGTTGTAAATACGGAATCCTTCGGGATTGGTATCCGAGTGATCGCTAACGGCACCTGGGGCTTTGCCTCTACCAATAGCGTAACGGAAGACGGAATTAAAAAAGCCACCATGCAAGCGGTAGCGATTGCCAAAGCAAATTCAAAATTCCAGACCGAACCCGTAAAATTAGCTCCTGTACAAGCGCATGGAGAAGTATCTTGGAAAACACCTATACAGAAAGACTTTAAGGAAGTTCCCGTGTCGGAGAAGGTAGATTTGTTATTGAACGCTAACGCTGCTGCCATGGATAACGGGGCTAACTTTGTGAATTCGGCCCTCTTTATGGTCAACGAGCAAAAGTATTTTGCCTCCACCGATGGTTCCTACATAGACCAAGACGTGCATCGCATATGGCCCACTTTTGGCGTTACCGCGGTAGACCGTGCCGCAGGAAAGTTCAAAACCCGGCAGGCGATGAGTGCACCCATGGGACTGGGATATGAGTACATGGACGGTTTGGCCTCGGAAAAATTGGAAGGTCCTGCCGGCATTACTTTATACAGAAAGAGTTATGATATCGTAGAAGATGCGGTACAAGCGGCCAAACAGGCTACGGAAATGCTGACCGCGAAATCCGTAGATGCCGGGAAGTATGATTTGGTTTTAGAACCTAACCATTTAGGACTTACCATTCACGAAAGTGTTGGACATCCGCTGGAATTGGACAGGGTATTGGGCTATGAGGCCAATTATGCGGGAACCAGCTTTGCTACTTTGGATAAGTGGAAGTCGGGTAATTTCAACTACGGTAGCGATATCGTAAACTTGGTTGCAGACAAGACCATGGAAGGTAGTTTGGGTGCGGTTGGTTACGATGACGAAGGCGTGAAGTGCAAGCAATGGGATTTGGTACGTAACGGAACCTTGGTGAACTACCAAGCGATTCGGGATCAAGTGAATATTATTGGTCAGGACGAATCCCACGGATGTTGCTACGCACAAAGTTGGAACGATGTACAGTTTCAGCGCATGCCTAACGTGTCCTTGGAGCCGGGGAAAGAGAAATATTCCATAGCCGAAATGATCAAGGATGTGGAAAAAGGGATTTACATCGCCGGTAGAGGTTCGTATTCTATAGACCAGCAACGTTATAATTTTCAGTTTGGAGGAACGGTTTTCTACGAGATCAAAAACGGAGAAATCGTTGGCATGTTAAACGATGTGGCCTACCAATCCAATACACAGGAGTTCTGGAATTCGTGTGCCAAGATATGTGATGAAGGGGATTACCGTATGTTCGGTTCCTTCTTTGATGGTAAAGGTCAGCCTTCGCAGGTTAGTGCGGTATCGCACGGTAGTTCAACTACCCGATTTAATGATATCAATGTCATCAACACAGGTCGTGCAATCTAAACCCAAACAACTCAAAAGAAAAGACAATGGCAATATATACAGAACAAGAAGCTAGAAAAATAATGGAAAAAGCCCTGAGCTTTTCCACCGCGGATGTCTGCGAGGTAAACCTTAGCGGCAGCGAAAGCGGTAATATACGCTATGCCCGTAATTCGGTTTCTACGGCAGGGCATCAATCCAATCAGACCTTGGTGATACAATCCAGTTACGGGAAGAAATCGGGAACGGCTACGATAGATGAATTTGATGATGCATCTTTGGAAAAAGTAGTGAAACGTGCCGAGGAATTGGCAAAACTTTCCCCTGAAAATCCAGAATTCATGGAGCCCTTAGGGCCACAGATGTATGACGAAGCAATTACCTATGTGGATGCCACGGCAAAGATTACACCCGAGTACCGCGCCGAGGTGGCCAATAGTAGTATCGTACCCGCTAAGGCAAAAGACGTTACGGCGGCTGGATTTCTGGATGATTCCTATGGTTTTAGCGCCATGATGAATTCCAAAGGTCTTTTTGCTTATAACAAAGCGACCAACGTAGAATTTACCGTAACGATGAGAAGTAATGATGGGACCGGATCAGGATGGGTCACTAGGGATTACAACGACATTAACAAGTTCGATTCCTCCGAAGCATCAAATGTAGCTATAGACAAGGCGGTACTATCTCGGGAGGCCAAAGCAATAGAGCCTGGAAAATACACCGTAATCTTGGAGCCCGCCGCTGCTGGAGATCTTATTCGCAATATGAGCCGTTCCTTTAGTGCAAGGACCGCAGATGAGGGCCGTAGTTTTATGTCCAAAGAAGGTGGTGGAACAAAAATTGGGGAAAAAATAGTAGATGAGCGGGTCAACTTGTGGTCAGATCCTCTGAATCCAGAAGTGCCTACGGGGACTTGGAACGGTCAGGGTCAGCCACTAAAGAAAACATCTTGGGTAGAGAATGGGGTGGTCAAGAATTTGGCTTATGATCGTTTTTGGGCACAAGAAAAGGGAGTGGAACCTGTTCCTTTTCCAGGAAATCTAATTATGGGAGGTGGCGATGCATCCCTGGAAGATTTGATAAAAAGCACCAAAAAAGGAATTTTAGTAACGCGTTTGTGGTACATCCGTTCGGTGGACCCTCAGACCTTATTATATACCGGATTAACAAGGGACGGAACGTTTTATATTGAAAATGGACAAATTAAATATCCCGTTAAGAATTTCCGTTTCAACGAGAGTCCCATCATCATGTTAAACAATTTAGAGACCCTTGGTAAGCAGGTGCGCATTGATGGGAACCTGATTCCGTACATGAAGATCCGCGACTTTACCTTCACGAGTTTGTCGGACGCGGTATAG
>CAYGUY010000065.1:0-18431 GCA_964353165.1 uncultured Maribacter sp. | reverse complement strand
TCCGTACATGAAGATCCGCGACTTTACCTTCACGAGTTTGTCGGACGCGGTATAGGTTGATTTTAAAAATTGATGGATTATTGTCATAGTGAGCGAAATTAAGATGTTAAGCACCCTAATGGATGTTTACTCTTGGTTCCGCTCACTATGACAATAATCTCTTTAAGTTTTATCAAAGCCAACTTAGGAATAAATGTCATACTGAGCGCAGTCGAAGTACTATTTGGACAACAATGGGTCTTCGACCGCGCTCAGACTGACATTGCAGTTAATAGGTATTATCGCAGTCATTTTTTAAATAATCCTCATTTTTAATAAAATCTACAAGATTTAACCCTTGAACAACAATTTCTTTTTTACAAGACTACAATATGAATCCGGCGATTGGGACGTTGACCAGCGTATGCCTTCCAATTTACTGAATTCCCTTGTAGAGTATACGACCTTAAAAGTAGATACCCTAGAAAATATTGTGCCTCTTGCCAACGATGCTGTTTTTAAAAGTCCGTTTTGTTACTTGTCCGGTCATAAATTAGTACAGTTCACAAAAAAGGAAAAGGAGAACTTTAAAAAGTACGTTGATAATGGCGGTTTTGTATTTGTCGATGATTGTAATCATGATATAGACGGACTTTTCGCCAAGTCCTTTGAGCGTCAGATGGATGAATTGTTTGGTATGGAAGCCCTAAAGAAAATCCCAAATAACCACGAAATCTACTCTATCTTTTTTAAGTTTGAAGATGGACCGCCTACCACCTCCCAAGAACTTAATGGTTGGGGCGACGATCTGGTGCACGAGTACCTAAAAGCGATTGAAGTAAACGGCAGAATTGGGGTATTGTACAGCAATAAAGACTACGGTTGCGAGTGGGATTATGATTTTAGGAACAAACGCTGGTACAAAATAGATAACACACGATTTGGAGTAAATATCGTGATGTATGCATTAACCTCTTAACAGGATACAATGGATGAAAAGCTGCAAACAGCGGAAAAAGAAATAACGGCACTGACAAACAAATTGGGAGTGCTAAAAAAGGAAATAGCTAAAGTAATTGTAGGTCAGGAAGAAACGATAGAACAATTACTGATTACTTTTTTGGCCGGTGGACATGCCCTGCTGGAAGGCGTGCCCGGTCTTGCCAAAACCTTATTGATCAAAACGATTTCGCAGGCCATAGAACTAAAATTTTCCAGAATTCAGTTTACACCGGATCTGATGCCCTCCGATATTGTGGGTACCGAAATTTTGGAGGAAGACCACACCACGGGTAAAAAATTCTTCAAGTTTAATAAGGGACCCATTTTTGCCAACATCATTTTGGCCGATGAAATCAATAGAACCCCACCGAAAACACAAGCGGCCTTATTGGAGGCCATGCAAGAATTCGAGGTGACCTATTCCGGGCAGACCTATCCTATGGAAAAGCCTTTCTTTATTTTGGCGACTCAAAATCCTATTGAGCAATCCGGTACGTTTCCGTTACCCGAAGCCCAGCAGGATCGTTTTTTGTTTTACATTAAAATTGGTTATCCGTCCGAACAGGAGGAAGCATCAATTTTGCAACGTACCACAGGTTCTAAAAAAGTGGCAGTAGAAAAAGTGTTGGATGGCAACGATATCATACAGCTGCAAAAACTGGTTCGTGATGTGCCTATCAGTGACGAGCTTATCAGTTATGTAAACAAAACAGTAAGAGCAACGCGACCCGAAACGACCAGTAACAGTTATGTAAAAGACTGGGTAAGTTGGGGAGCGGGCCCTAGGGCCGGGCAGGCCATGATTCTGACTGCCAAAGCGCGGGCCTTGCAGGCAGGTCGTTTTGCCGTGACCTTGGAAGATGTGAAAAAAGTAGCATTTCCAGTGTTGCGACATCGGATTATCGTCAATTTTAGAGCGGAGGCAGAGGGCATTACTTCGGATCAGGTGACCCAAAATTTACTCGAACAAACGACGTGAATACAAAGATATAACACGTGAAACAGGACTATCGGCAACTTTTAGAACCTAAAATCATTAATAGCGTTTCTGGCTTGTCACTCATCGCACGCGTTATCGTTGATGAGTTTTTAGCGGGATCGCATGGGAGTAGAAGGGTGGGTCCCGGATTGGAGTTTAGTCAGTATAGAGGTTATCAAACCGGGGACGATATGCGTTTGTTGGATTGGAAAATGTTGGCGCGTTCCGGTAGGTATTACATCAAGGAATCCGATATAGATACCCACGTGGCCGTAAAGTTTATCGTAGATGCCAGTAGTTCCATGTTGCACCAGGAAGAGGGCTTGTCAAAAATGGATTACGTGCGGGTCTTGGTGGCATCGCTGGGATATCTGGCACAGCAGCAGGGCGATAAAATCGGGCTTTTTGGTCTTAACGATACGCAGTTGCGCATGCTACATCCCACAACGCACAAGCAACAATATAACCGATTTTTAAACGAGTTGATCAGTGTTAAAAATCAAGGTAGCTGGCCTACGGACCGAAACGACCTTGGCAAAATCCACCAACGGAATCAAAAGGAATTATTATTTGTAGTTACCGATATGCATGAGAATAAGAACGAGCTTACCCAATGGATAACCGAACTTAAAACCGCTAGAAATGAAGTGGCCGTACTACAGGTAATGGGAGCAAACGAATTGGAATTCAACTATACGGGAGCCACCATTTTTGAGGATCTGGAAACGGGCAAGCGGGTAAAGGTAGATGCAAAACAAGCGAAGGAATCCTACCAAGCAGCCATTAAAACACATCTGGAAACGCTTAAAAATACCTTTTTATCCAACGGAATAGGTTTTGAGCTTTTTAGATGCGACGCACCTTTGGACGAAGCCTTGCAGTTGTTTTTGAAGAGACGAATACGCCTTAATTAATATGAGTTTCCTGCAACCAACGTACTTATGGGGTCTCTTGTCATTGCTGGTGCCCCTTGTGATTCATTTGTTGAACAAAGGGGATGTGCAAACGATAAAAGTAGGCAGCGTACGGTATTTGACGGAGCAGGAAACCAAGCAGACGAGACAAATAAAATTGAACGAGCTATGGCTTTTGTTGTTGCGTATGTTGCTATTGGCACTGTTGATTTTTGCCATGTCAGCGCCCGTATGGGAATCCAAAAAGGCAAGCGTTCCATTAACCTATATCGTAGAACCTTCATTGCTTAGAAACGGTCAACTAGATGGGCTTTTAAAGGATGCTTCGGAAGTTCCTGTACGGTTCTTCTCAACCGATTTTCCAAGTGTGGACGATGGGAATCCACCAAACGAAGTTCCGAACTATTGGCAACTGGCAAAAGACTTACAGTATCTGGAGTCGGACAGTATCGTGGTTTTTTCGAAGGCAAGCATAGGGGGAGTTCGAGGACTGAAACCGTCAATACCTGCAACTGTTTTTTGGATGCTTATCGATGAAGTTGAAACGACGGATAGTCTGGTAGGGGCAACTGCAGTTAAGGACGGTGCTATTCTGCATACCATAAAGAGTGATGCCTCCTATACCGATATTCAGAATGAATTTATTTCAAAAGCGGAACTTACTTTTAGTTCGGCGGATAGCATTGCGGTAACCCAAGATGGAGCAGCAAAGAGAATTCCTCTAAAGCCACAAGAAACCTGGTTGATCGGTATGTACTACGATACAGCATTCCTAAAGGACAAGGCCTTGTTGTCCGCGGCATTCAAGGCGGTAGCCGATTATACCGGAAACCACCTAGTCCTAGAAGAAATTACGGACACTACCCTGTTAGAGGAAACTGAAGTTGACCTTTCAGTTTGGCTAAAAAATAGTCCGCCTAAAAAAGTAAAAGGGAAAGTAGTACAGTATAAACCGGATAGTCTCGCTACACAACTCATTGAGGCAGCAAATGAAAAGGATGTGTTTTATGTAACCGATAGGCTTAGCATTGAAAAGGTCTTGGATAAAAAGCTAACGGCAGCATTAGTGGAACTGACGACATCAAGACCGCAACTGGAGGACGCACTGCGTAGTTTAGATAAGCGAACCTTGGCTAAGCAAGAATTTTTACCTAGCATCATTGAATATGAAAGCAAAAGCAGCGCAAAGCAAAAGCGGGGTATAACGAATTGGTTTTGGATAGCCGCTTTGCTACTTTTGGTGCTGGAAAGGATAATGGCTAAAATTAGAAAACAATGATAGCTGCCAAAAAAATTATACAGGAAACCCTACTAAAGTGGCGGCTTTTCCGCATAGCGGAAATGGGTTTGCTTGCCCTGGGTATTACCATTCTAGTATCTGCTGTTTCAAGGAATGTTTGGATAGGGAGCCTGTCCTTTATAGTGGTGGTTATATTATACGCGTTATGGTCAAAGCCATGGAGATTTGGCGTAAAAGAGGTTTGTAGCCATTTGGACAGAACAGTAAAGGAATTAGAAAACAGTACGTCTTTATTGTTTTCTGAGAACGAAGAATTGAGTACGTTGGCTAAAATTCAACAATATCGAAGTGCCGAAACCCTTGTCGCCAAAAAGGAAAACATTCGTTTAGAACATAACATAGCGAAGAATTTGGTAATTGTTTTGATTTGCACGGGTTTAGGGTTCTTACTCCATTATTCAGGGATAAGGACAAGTACCACAACTATAAAAACATCAGTTCCGGCCCAAGATGGCATACTATTTCAACCATTGGATTCGCTCGCCATGCAGGTTGTTCCGCCAGAAGTGCTACATCAAAAAATCACGATAGGCTATCCTTCTTACACGGGCAAGTCGGTATCGGTAATTTCTGCTATGAATATAAAAGTATTGGAAGGGTCGTCGGTAAGTTGGGCTATCGGTTTTAATCAACCTATATCAAAAGCACTGTTTCAGTTTGGCGCTAATGAATCCGAAATGTTGTTGAAGAAAGATGTGTATACCAAAAGGCTATCAGCTGCCAATTCTGGCTTTTATACCCTGAAATTTGAAGATACCCTACAAAATGAATACTTGTCCGACCTCTATAGTTTTGAAGTCTATGAGGATGCAGCCCCGGAGGTACTCATAAACGATTTACCACAATTTGCTGCTTTTGAGGCTAATGACTCCCAGCAATTTATTTTTACAAGTTCTATAAGCGATGATTTTGGTATTGCCGATGTTGCAATAATTGCTACTGTGAGCAAGGGGACTGGGGAATCCGTAAAATTTAGGGAAGAACGCCTAGCTTTTGATACGCCCTTTCAAAAGGCATCTAAATCCGCCATCCTTCAAAAGAAAATAGATTTAAGAAAGCTACGCATGGAACCTGGTGATGAGCTTTATTTTTATGTGGAGGTCAAGGATAATAAAGAGCCCAAGGCGAACATTACACGAACCGAGACCTATTTCTCGGTCATTAAGGACACTGTAACAGATGCATTTGCGGTGGAGGGTACTATGGGAGCGGATTTAATGCCCGATTATTTTAGGAGTCAGCGTCAATTGATTATCGATACGGAAAAATTGATTGCTGAAAAAGCCAGCGTAAATAAGACCGATTTCAATTTTAGGAGCAACGAGTTGGGGTTTGACCAAAAAGCGCTACGGCTAAAGTACGGCAAGTTTATGGGCGATGAAACCGAGGCGCCTACCGCACCAAAAGAAATAGACCATGCTACAATTCCTTCAGCTATGTTGGACGAGTATTCCCATAAACACGATGGAAGCAACGAGCATAACTTGGTCTCGGAGGAAGAACACGACCATGATCATGACCATGAAGAAGGTAGGAACGAGGGTGGGGATTCGCAGGAAGACCCTTTGGAAGCCTATGTTCACGATCACGGAGACCCGGAAGCATCTACTTTGTTCGCTAAGTCTTTAAAAAGTATGTTGAAGGATGCCATGGCAGAGATGTGGGATGCCGAGCTGTACCTCCGGTTGTATGAGCCAGAGAAGTCATTGCCCTTTCAATACAAAGCTTTAAAGCTGATTCAGGAAATAAAGAACAGTGCACGTATTTATGTACACCGTATCGGTTTTGATCCGCCGCCGATCAAAGAAGATAAACGCCTTAGCGGAGAGTTGAAAGATGTGAAGGGATTTAGTAAAACCGAGGAATTGGAGACGATGCAAGTATTTCCCAACATGAAAGAAGCTTTGGTAGTTCTAGCCTTAGCATTAACCGAAAACGAAACATTATCACAGGAGAACAAAACCATCATAAAAGCTGCTGGTGATGAACTTGCTGTCTTGGCCATTGCGGAACCGAGCATGTATCTAAAAACCTTACAGGGGCTAAAATGGCTAGCTGAATCTGAGGAGATAGACGTAAATACGGTGAGTCAGGTGTACTCGGGTTTGCTCAGGGCTTTACCTGGTCAAAAAGTAGTTCCAACAGGGAATAGCGGTTATCAAGGAAAAATGAATCAACTCTTTTTAGAAGCCTTGGAAACTAATGATTGAGCGACTTCAATTTGTTAATAAGGAATTGTGGTGGGTGGCTGTTTGCATCGCTATTTTGTTTTGCTTGCTTTTTGTTTGGAAAGAATGGAAAGGTAACTTGGACGCTCGGTTGGTTACTAATAGCCTAATAGCGTTTTTAGGCATTATCGCTCTTTTTTTTCTTTACCTAAAACCATCGTTTCTGACCGAAGTTTCTGAAAAAGCGGTACTTCTAACCGATAATTATAGTGTTTCGCAATTGGATAGCATTAAAACCAAGGAGAAATTCATTCAAACCATTCAATATAGGCCCGGCTTGGATTTTTCTAAATCATTAGATTCCATCAATGAAGTAATAATATTGGGAAATGGATTGCCTTCGTTTGACTTTTGGCAATTGGAAAAGGTATCCACTATCTTTATAAAAGGAGCTGTTCCCAAAGGAGTAGTCAAATTAAAGTATGAACCTCGATTACGAATGGGGAATGATTTAAACGTGAGCGGATTGTACAACAAACCCGTTCCGGAAAATCGCTTGGTCCTGGAAACGGGCAGCGGAGATGGATTGGATTCTATTGTTTTAGCCGGCGACAACGAACAAGGTTTTGAGTTAAGCAGCAAATTGAAAGCTACGGGAAAATTTGTGTATCAACTTACAGAAAAAGATAGCACAGGGGTAGTGTTAAATTCAAATCCCTTGCCTTTGGAAATATTGGAAAAGGAACAGTTGCGCATATTTATAAGCAATGGGTTTCCATCTTTTGAAACCAAATATTTAAAAAATTTCCTAGCCGAAATAGGCCATCAGGTGGTGGTCCGAAGTCAAATTACCAAAGGCAGGTATAAGTTTGAGTATTTCAACTCGGTGAGTAGCCCGTTGTACGGTTTCCGTGAAGCCGATTTAAAGGATTTTGATTTATTGGTTTTGGATGCGGAAACTTATTTAAATCTTTCCAAAACCAACAAAGATGTGCTTATGGGACTGATGAAAAATAAGGGTACGGGTTTGTTTGTGCAGCCCAATGAAACCTTGTTTAGGTCCAACAATGCATTCCTTGGTTTTGAGGTGGAAAGTAACTCAAAGCAAAAAAACCTAAAAGTTGGAAATTCGATGGTCGAAACCTATCCCTTTCAATTTGCCAACAAGGGCCTTTATGGAATTCTAGTTGAAAACCATTCCTATGCCATGGTCGTTGGAAAAGGAAAATGGGGTACGACCTTATTGAATAATACATATCAATTGGTATTGGAGGGTAAAAGTGATGCATATCGCACCATTTGGACGTCAATTATTTCTAATACAGCAAAAGCAAGGGAAACCAGCGGGACTTTTGAAACTTTAAAACCTTTCTCTTTTGATCGGGCACCGATAACGTTTGCTTTACGAACAAATATCTTAAAACCTACGGTTACCGCAGACGGGGATTATACCATCCCACTTAGAAAAAACACCTTGCTTGAGGATGCCTGGGAGGGAAAGATCTATCCTAAAAACCAAGGTTGGCATGCACTTCGCATGCAGAGTGATACTAGTGTGTCCTTACCCTATTTTGTAATGGATACCATCCATTGGAAATCTATTCAGGGCGTAAACAAGATTAGTAATAACAGCAGGTTCTTTGGGGAGGACCATGCCAAAGTAATTAAGAAAACAAGCCTTGTTGAAATAAGTGCTTGGTGGTTCTTTTTGATATTTATGTCCTGTATGGGATATTTGTGGTTAGTTCCTAAATTAAAAGCATAAGCAGTTTTATACCTTTATAACATGAATTTAGTAGTAGACATAGGGAACACCTACATCAAGTTTGCGGTATTCAAAAAGCATGAATTGGTGTTCGACGAGTACTTTGAACCATCGGTTTATGTAGATAAAGTGAAATCAATTTTTGAGGCATTTCCAGAGATAGCGTATGCTATACTTTCCTCTGTAGGGCAGTTGGATGGTAAAGTGGTTGATGTATTGACGCTTTTTTGTAAGGTACATGTGGTTTCCCAACATTCTAAAATCCCTTTTAAAAATAGCTACGCAACTCCACAAACCCTAGGTATTGATAGAATTGCTCTAGCAACTGCTGCTTTTTACCATAATCAAGGAGGAAATACCTTGGTTATAGACGCAGGAACTTGCATCACGTACGATTTTGTAAATGATTTTAAAGAGTATTTAGGTGGTGCCATTTCTCCTGGTATTCATATGCGGTATAGGGCCATGAATGCCCAAACCGCTAAACTTCCACTATTAGAAAAAGAAGAGCCGTTGGATTTTATTGGGAATGCCACAAATAGTTGTATGCATAGCGGGGTATTTTATGGTGTGCTCCACGAAATAGAAGGGGTAATCTCACAATACCAACATCGTTTTGAACATTTAACAGTTATTTTAACAGGGGGCGATAGTCATTTTTTGTCTAAACGACTAAAAAATACCATCTTTGCGGATTCCAAATTCCTCCTAAAGGGGCTTAATTATTTGTTGGAATACAACAAGCGTTAGATGATTAGAAAAATTTTAGTTGCAATTGTTTGCATCGCCGCTACAGGTATGTACGCACAAGATGGAACAGTATCTCCTTACTCTTTTTTTGGTATTGGTGATTTAAGGACTGCGGGTACCGTTGAAAATCAAATGATGGGAGGGATTGCTGTCTATGCAGATAGTATTCATCTTAACCTAAGAAATCCGGCCGCCTATGGAAATTTAGGCTTGGATATTTTGGATAATCAAGGTTTGGTAGTTTATACCGCAGGAATTTCCAATAAACAGTTTCGTTTAGTGGATTTCACTTCTGAGCAAAGTAGTGCCGTTACCAATTTAGATTATCTATCCTTAGGTTTTGCCCTAGGCAATAAATTAGGTATGGGTTTTGGGATAATGCCATTTTCTTCGGTAGGTTATAATTTTGCACAAGAGCAAGCTAGCGAATTGCAAACGCTTACGAATGTCTTTAATGGTTCTGGAGGACTAAACAGAGTGTATTATTCCGTTGGATATGAGCTTATAAAGAACGTTAGCATAGGTGCAACGGTAAATTATAATTTTGGAACAATAGAGTCGGAACGGTTGCAGCAGATAGATGACGTTCAGTTTGGTTCGTTCGATAGAAAGAATTCTAATATTAACGGATTCGATTTTAACTACGCAATTAATTATACTCCGGCCATCAATGATAAATATACACTGCATACATCGGTACGAGTAAATACTCAAGCTAATCTTGTGTCCAAGAACGAAAGAAGAATCGGTTCTTTTTCCATTGCTAATGGTTTATCTATTGAAGAAATCAATGTAGATTTGGAATCGCAAAACCTCAAGAATACTGAATATAAGATTCCTACGACAACTTCGCTAGGCTTGGGATTCGGAGAAAATAGGAAATGGTTTATTGGAGGCGAATACAGTTTTCAAGGTTTAAGTGGGTTTGATAATCCTTTTTTAGGTGTAGAGAATATTAGTTATAAAGACGCAAGTTCGTTTGCATTTGGTGGATTTATCACACCCGACAATGGATCTTTTTCAAGTTATTTGAAACGAATTACATACAGGGCCGGACTGCGATTGGATCGCACCGGAATGGTGGTGAGTGATGTGGATATAAATAACTTTGGCATAACTTTTGGAGTTGGACTACCACTGGGACGAAGTTTATCCAATCTTAATTTAGGTTTTGAATTAGGGAAAAGAGGAACGACTAGAGCAAATTTGATAGAGGAGAATTATTTAAAAATAAACATAGGACTTTCTTTAACAGACCGATGGTTCCAGAAGAGAAGAATTAACTAAAAAATATTTATTACATTAACCACTTTAAACTTAGCAATATGAAAACGAAAATTTACTTCACGGCAATACTGTTCTTAGGAATGATTGGGGTAAGCAACGCACAGGCACAGAATCCTGAATGTATGACGAACCTTTCTATATTTTCCGAGCATGCCAAAGTCAAGAATTACGATGCGGCTTATGAGCCTTGGAAAATGGTCTACGAAACCTGTCCTAAGTTAAACTACGCAACCTATTTTTATGGAGAGCGTATCTTACAGGATAAAATAGGGAAGGCTGCTGCCGGCGAGAAAGATGCCTTTGTTCAGATGCTGATTGGCGTTTATGACAATAGATTGGTACACTACGCTTCTAAAACAAGTGTGGCGGAAACCATGATAGATAAGTCCATGCTCATGAGCGATAACAAAATGATCGACGATGAGAAGATGTACGAAATGTTAAACGATGCGTTTACAAAGGACAAAAAGAACTTTACCAATCCCAAAGCGCTTTACCTATATTTTTCCAGTTTAGTTGACTTGCATAATGCAGGAAAAAAGGAATTACAGGAAGTTTTTGATGTGTACGATGAAGTTACCACTAAAATTGAAGAGGAGAACGATGCAATAACTGAAAAAATAGGGAAGCTGTTACCTAAGGAAGAAGCCAATACATTAACTTCCAAGGAGAAGCGTGCATTAAAATCCTACAATTCCTATTCTGAAAACTACGGTAAAATTGCAGGTAGTATAGATTCTAAATTAGGTGCTTTGGCAGATTGTGGAAATCTTATTCCTTTATACGAAAAGAATTTTGAAGAACGTAAAGGAGATGTCAACTGGGTAAAAGGTGCAGTTTCTAGAATGTTTAGTAAAGAGTGTACCGATGACGACCTTTTTGTGAAATTAGTTGAAGCTCAAAAGAACCTAGATCCATCTGCAGATATCTTTGTGTACTTGGGCACGCTAAAAATGAAAAGTGGAGATACGAACGGTGCTATGCAAGATTTCGACAAAGCCTTGAGTTTAGAGACCGATGGTATTAAAAAATCAAAAATTGCAATGAAAGTTGCAACTATAAACAAAAGAAAAGGCAGTAAATCTACGGCTAGAAGTTACGCACAAAAGGCAATAGATGCCAATCCCTCTAATGGTAGGGCGTATTTGTTGATCGCAAACCTCTATGCGTCTAGTGCCAATGATTGTGGAGCCACTCCTTTCGACAAGCGTGCGATTTATTGGAAAGCTGCTGATATGGCCGCAAAAGCAGGGAGGGTAGATCCTTCTATTAGGTCTTCTGCAAATCAGTCGGTTGCCAGTTACACAGAAAGAGCCCCAAGTAAGGAAATGATCTTTAGTTCAGGAATGGCAGGGAAGACAGTAACATTTGCCTGTTGGGTAGGTGGAAGCGTAAAAGTTCCCGCCTTGTAAGATGGCACAAGCCCATTTAGATATTTTTAAGAGCATTGCCACAGTTTTAGCTGTAGCAATGCTTTTTTCTTGTAATGATGGCTACAAGCGCGTTGGCGAGGAAGCAGATAAATTAATTGTTCCAAGAGGTATCACTAAAAATTTTGTAGCTACATATACAGAGATACCTGAAAAAATAACAACCGAGGATACTGGTACTTCAAGAGTAGTGGCTGTACTTTCCGGTCCTGTGAGGAACGATTTTGAAAATTTGAATTTTCCGCATCAAACTTTTCCCAAGGGCTTGTTCGTGGAATTTTTTAACGATAATAATGAACGCACTACTATTGAAGCAGATTATGGTATACTGTATTCCATTACTGGAGTTATAGATTTAAAGGGCAATGTTATCATTAAATCTGATGATGGCAAAAAGTTAGAGGCGCCGCAGCTTTATTATGATCGTAAAAACGAATGGGCGTTTACCCAGGAAAAGTTTAAATTTACCAATCCAGAAGATGGCACGGTAATGGATGGTAAAGGAATGGATATAAAGAAAGATTTAAGTATTATGAATGCCCATAAAACATTTGGATTAATGCTTATAAAAGAGGATACAGATGATTAAAATTTTAAGGTACACCGAATACTTGTACGCGATAGTCGCTGCTTTTTCATTATTCAGAATTTTTACGGATTGGAACACGGATCGGTCTATGGCCTATATTTTTATTTTTTTTACCGTCATATCTACTGGAATGTTTTTTTTTAGGAGAAACTACCGTAAGAAGTTTGAGCAACGTCAAAATAATCAGGATAAGCACTAGTGGAGCCAGATGTTATCATTATCGTATTATCCCTTGTTTTTTCCGCATTCTTTTCAGGAATGGAGATTGCTTTCATATCTGCCAATAAGATTCACATCGAAATTGAAAAAAAACAAGAAGGTTTTTTAGCTAAAGTACTTACGAAACTTACCAAAAAACCATCTAAGTTCATTGCAACGATGCTCATTGGCAATAATATTGCTCTCGTCATTTATGGTCTTTTCATGGGTGAATTGCTAATGAGCTGGTTTTCTGGATTAGCGCCAGAAAATCCTTTTTTAATTGCAATGCTTACGGACTTTAGTTTATTGACACAAACAATAATTTCTACGTTTGTTATCCTAATAACAGCAGAGTTTCTTCCTAAAGTATTGTTCCAAATTTATGCAAATAGCTTACTCAGATTATTTGCGATACCAGCTTACATTTTCTACCTTATTTTTTCCCTGATATCCGAGTTTATTATTGGAGTGTCCGATTTAATCTTAAAATACGTTTTTAGAACACCAGGTGACGATGTGCAGTTAGCCTTTAGCAAAATGGAGCTGGGAGATTACATTACGGAGCAAATGGAAACTGTTGAGGAGGAAGATGATGTTGATTCCGAAATTCAAATTTTCCAGAATGCATTGGAATTTGCAGCTGTAAAAGCTAGGGAGGTAATGGTGCCAAGAACAGAAATCATGGCCGTAGAATTACATGAGACCCCTAAAAATCTAGCAAAACTATTCACCGAAACGGGCTTTTCAAAAATTCTGGTATTTAAGGATACCGTTGATAATGTGATAGGATATGTCCATTCCTACGAGCTGTTTAAAAAACCTAAAACAATCAAAAGTATTCTCCTACCTGTAGAGTTTGTTCCCGAGACCATGCTTATTCAGGATATCTTAAATGTGTTGATAAAAAAGAGAAAAAGTATCGCAGTAGTTTTAGACGAATATGGAGGAACATCTGGTCTTATGACCGTAGAGGATATTGTAGAGGAACTTTTTGGTGAAATTGAGGATGAACATGATAGCACGGACTTAAGGGAGGAGCAGATAGACGATAATCATTTTCTGTTTTCTGCTAGGTTAGAGGTGGATTACCTTAACGAGAATTATAAGCTTAATCTAAATTCATCGGATGAATATGAGACTTTAGGCGGCATGCTTGTGCATAAACTAGGTGAGATTCCTGAAAGGGAAGCTGAAATTAGTATCGATAATTTTAAGTTTACGATTATAGAAGTATCCAGTACCAAAATCGATCTAATCGCACTGGAATTGTTGGACTTGGACTAGTCGAATATCTACCAATGATTTCAAGTTTTTTTAGTTTTTATTATTTCAATTAAATATGGTAGTTTTGCAACCTAATTTTTATTATTCCATAGAATGGCAGTTTTAGAAAATATAAGAAAACGTACTACGGTTTTAATCCTTATTATTGGTTTGGCCTTGTTTGCATTTGTGATTTCAGGAGTCTTTACCAGTAGCGACTTTGGAGGTGGGGGAAAAATAGGATCTTCTGTTGCTGAAATTAATGGGAACGAATTATCTATTGATGATTTTAGGCAAAAGGTTGAAGTGGCTTCTAGAAGGGTAGGGCCAACATCATCCTCGCTTCAAGTAATGAATCAGGTTTGGGACCAAGAGGTTAGAAACAGTATTCTTGGTTCACAGTTTAGCGATTTAGGAATTGGAATTGAGCAGGATCAAATCGTCGATTTCCTTGAAACCGCAGGATATGGTCAAAACCCACAATTCCAAGATGCAAACGGAGTGTTTGACGCTAATTTGTTTAGGCAAACGGTTATGGATTGGAAAGTGAACAACCCACCACAATACGAAGCATGGTTACAGACCGAAGAACAGATTGTGCAAATGGCAAAAGAGCAAACGTACTTTAACTTAATAAAATCTGGTGTTGGTGCAACACTCAAAGAAGGTGAGCTTGATTATAAATTGGCTACAGATAAAATGAATATCAAATATGTTCGTGTTCCTTATAGCAGTGTTGCAGATAGTACAATCAACATTACTAAAGCGGAAATTGCGGCCTATGTTGATAAACACAAAGAGGATTATAAGCAGGACAAGGCAAGAGACATCCAGTTTGTTTATTTTGATGAAAAACCTTCAGAGGCAGATGACCAAGCAGTAAAGGCTTCTATCGTAAAATTATTAGATGATACGGTAGAGTATAACGCCCAGACAGACCGTAACGATACTATTAGAGGATTTAAAAACACTATTGACATGGCGGCATTCTTAAGCCGTTATTCAGATGTTCAGTTCGATACCGTTTACAAGTCAAAAAAGGAATTGCCTTCCAGCGTTGCAGATACCTTAATGACGTTACAGGTAGGACAGTATTACGGTCCTTATAAAGATGGTGGGTCTTACAAAATAAGTAAGATGATGGACAGAAAGCCAAACGGCTCTGTAAAATCTAGCCATATTCTTATTACTTACGCGGGTGCAACAAGAGCTAACCCTGAGATTACAAGGACAAAAGAAGAGGCAGAAGCTAAGGCTAAGGATCTCTTTAAAGAAGTAACGGATAACGTGGCTGAGTTTACAGCTTTTGCAAGGGACAATTCTGATGGACCTTCCGCACCCCAGGGTGGAGATTTAGGCTATTTTCAGCAAGGTCGTTTAGCAGAAGAATTCAATGAATTCATTTTTTCCAACCCTATTGGGAAGGTAGGCCTAGTTGAAACGGATTTTGGTTTTCATATTATCAAGGTTGATGATAAAGAGGATATAGTTCAAATAGCAACATTGTCAAGAGAAGTGCTTGCATCTGAAGAAACGACCAATATGCTCTTTACGAACGCCACCAAATTTGAAATGGAAACTATGGAAAATGAAAATGAGTTTTCAAATATAGCTGCAACTAATGAGTACCTGGTTAGACCAGTAAACGGCATTAAAGAATTGGATGAGAATTTGCCCGGTCTTGGATTACAACGCAACGTAGTTCAATGGGCTTTCAATCAGGATACTGATTTAGGTGATATAAAGCGTTTTAATATAAATAACGGTTATGCTGTTGTTCAGGTAACAGGGAAATACAAAGAGGGTCCAATGGCTCCAGAGGATGCTTCGTTGAAAGTCTTGCCAATTTTAAGAAAAGAGCGAAAGGCAGCTCAAATAATAGCAGCGAGTACAGGTAAGTCTATGGATTCTTTTGCAAAGGATAACAATGTTTCCGTTTCTACTGCTACTGCCTTAACCGTAAAATCTCCTACTATTCCTGGTGCAGGTAGTGAGCCTTTGGTCGTTGGAACAGCGTACGGAATGTCGGCCGGTGAAACTTCGGGACTATTAGAAGGTAATACAGGGGTCTTCATGATAGAGGTTACGGAGAAAACCGAGGCGCCGAAGCTAGATAATTATAGTACCTATGCAAATACCTTGAAAAGTAATGCAGCTAATAAGGTTAATACTGCGGTATATAATGCCTTAAAAGAGGGTGCGAAAATCGAGGATAAACGAGCAACGTTCTACTAATTAAGAATCCTTGCAAAAAAAAGTTTAAAAAAAGCCTCCGTTAGGAGGCTTTTTTTATAAGATCATTTCAAAAAAGGGAAGTATGGTTGTATACCCTTTTTGTTTAAAATAATCCAGTGTATTCTCCCTTTTGGTGACCATCACGAAATCTCCGCCCCAACCTCCTAAGCTTTTGATAGTTCCTGTGTAATCCGAAAAAAGTGTCTCCTTAATCGTGGGTAGTTTTAAAGCTGCCGAGAGTGTTGCTTCATGAAGATTCAGTAGCATCTCAAATTCTGACAAGGTAGTAGCTTGGTATAGCTTATTTGTAAGTTTATTTATCGTTTTGGTTAAGATTAGCTTATCAATAGTTAGCTGTCTATAGGCAGTAATCGCATCCCTACTGTTCTTTTTTTGGTTTAAATACACAAAGTATAATTGGTCGGAGAAAGGTAGCGTAGGATAAACAACATGCACAATAGGTTTTTTGTTTTCAAGCCTAAAGAGTATGGGATGGTCGTACTGAGCACATGCAATATCATAACCACTACCCCCAAAGGTTTCGTTTAGAAGAGTGTATGGATTTATACTTCCCCATTGTGCTAGATTATTGATTAACGTGGAAGAGGTGCCCAAGCCCCAATTTCTTGGGAAGGTCAATTCCGTAACGACGTCATATCCTTTTGAATCCGTTAAAAATTCAGGTTTTAGCTTTTTGGTTTGTTGAAGAATATTTAAAAGGGTTTTGGAAATGGCATCATCTGAGGTGCTTATGGGTTTTAAATCAGGCAATGCATACCTGGCTTTAAACCAAATGCTCCCGTCCGCATCTTTACTGCCCCATGATAGGGTGCCTGTCTGATTTATTGTAACCTTTAGATATTGCCCAAATTTGGTAGGAATTGCCCATCCTTCGGCACCGTCCAAAATGGCATATTCGCCCGATAACAATAGTTTTCCGTTACTGTAAAATTCTTGGGTCATGACGGATTTCTGAGTTGTGCAAGTGCATCTGCAACGCCTCTATGGGTTACCACATTGGTTTTAAAATGGGAAATTAGTTGGTCTTTTTCAGCATTGTTTGCACCCAATTGATTCAACATGTTTAATAAATGCATTTTCATATGCCCTTTCTGGATTCCCGTAGTAACCAAAGAGCTTACCGCTGCGAAGTTTTGCGCTAAACCAGCCACCGCTATAATCTGCATGAGTTCCTTTGCTGATGGGTTTTGAAGTATCTCTAAATTAAGTTTAACCAGTGGATGCAGTTTTGTGAGTCCACCTACGGTTCCCAACGCCAAGGGTAATTCAATCCAAAAAGTAAAGAGTCCATTCTTAATTTCGGCATGGGTAAGACTGCTATAGGTTCCGTTTCTGGCAGCATAAGCGTGAACTCCCGCCTCTATGGCCCTAAAGTCGTTTCCTGTTGCAAGTACTACGGCATCGATTCCATTCATAATGCCTTTATTGTGCGTTACTGCGCGATAGGGCTCTACTTTTGCAATTGCTACTGCCCGTATCATTTTTTTGGCAAATAACTGTGGCGAGATTTCGTTGGAGAGGGTCAGTTCTTCTACGCGGCAGCTCACACTGGCACGCACCAAACAATTGGGGACGTAGTTGGATAGGATGCTCATTACGACTTCAATCTGTTTTTCTTCCTCGGAAAAGTCTGTATGTTTTAAAGCTTCTGCCTTGAGCGTAGTAGCAAATTGTTCCAGACAGCTATTAATAAAATTGGCGCCCATAGCGTCCTTTGTTTCAAACGTACAATGTAACTGGTAGTAGTGCTTTAAATCTTCTGTTTTGTTTCTAAGTTCAATGTTGGAAATACCGCCACCACGCTTGGCCATGCTTTCGGTCAAATGTGCGCTGTCTTGGAGTAATTTTTCTTTTATCGACTTGAAAAAAGAAGTCAATTTTTGAACATCGCCCTTAAAAATAAAATGTACCTGACCTACTTTTTCCGTTCCTAAAACTTCGGCTTTGAATCCACCTCTGTCCATCCAAAATTTGGCGGCCTTACTTGCCGCGGCAACCACCGAGCTTTCCTCTATGGCCATGGGTATGGCGTATAGTAAATCATTTATAAGAAAATTTGGTGCAATGCCTAAGGGTGTGTATAGGTTGGTTATTGTATTTTCTATGAACTCGTCATGCAATTGTTGTAAACCAGTGTCTTGGTTCCAATAGTGCGCTATAATTTCTTTTGCTGTTTCGGGGTCTGTGGTGTAATGGGTTGCTAACCAATCTATCTTTTGAGCCTTGGAAAGTTTAGAAAAACCACCTATTGGTTTCGTCATGTATTCGTGTATTCAGTATCTAGTTAGAAAGGAACAATGTCCTTAGTTACTATTTTACGATTTTGTTTTGGTTTACGGAAGTAAAGATAATGATATTGGGTGGATTGAAATGAAGGCCTAAAGCCTCTTTTGAAGGGGTTTCTTTTTTTAAGGTATTGCAATGTTTTTTACATAAATTGCGATTAACTTGTTCGAAATAACATAATAAATCATTTTATGCGATTTTTCTCTTTTTTACTCATGTGTACACTTAGTTTTAATACGTTAGTAAGTGCACAGCAAAAACA
>CAYGUY010000064.1:1572-22051 GCA_964353165.1 uncultured Maribacter sp. | reverse complement strand
CCTTCGGAAATTAAATCAGCAACAGAGGTTGCTCCGGAATCTCCACAAGAGGCCAAGAACAAGCTTAGCAGGAGTACATAAGATATATTTTTCATTCGTGTATGGGTTTTTATGATTGGAGTTTTATGATTTGTCATTAAGTATGGTTTCTAAAGCTGTCTTTTTATTGATTACCTCCACCATACTCTGTAGGTAGGTTTGTTGGGCATCATAAAGCTGGGTTTGGGCTTGGCGAAGTTCAAAACTACTGGCAAGACCTTCTGAATATTTAATCTGATTTTTATTTTCAATACGCTCGGCAAGGTTAAGATTATCCTTAGCCGTGCCGTATTGTTCTATAGCAAGGATATAATTGCTTTTAGCACTTTCTAGTTGCAGCCGTATTTGCTCCTCGGCTTCGGTCAACTGGGTTTTTGCCTTCTCCAAGGCAATTTTAGCTCGTGCAGTGCTGGCACTTCTTTTTCCTGAACTGAATAAAGGTATGCTAAGATCTACTCCTACGATTGACTGTTCAAACCAATCCTGTCCGTTATCTAGAAATGTAAAGCTATCGCCAAATGAATTGGCACCGTAGTTTACAAAGGCATTTAAGGTAGGCAGTGCCCTACTTCTAGCCAGTTTCCATTCAAAATAGCGCTGTTCGTTAAGATTTAGTGCTAATTTAAAGTCAACGTTGTTTTCAAGATTAAAATCCGTTTCCAATAAACCAAGGTCAATTTGCTGCTGGGTCAATACATCCAGATCTTCTGTTAGTTGTGTGGGCGTATCAATAGCCATACCCATGACCAGATTTAGCATCTGTAAGGTAATTTCCTTTAATCGTATTCCGTTTTTAAGTTGATTTTGAACGGAGGACAAGGTAATCTGCAGCTGTTCCACGCTTTCTTCGTCCCCCAATCCGTTTTCAAAAATTTTAGTGGTTTCGAAAAGGTTCTTCTCAAGGTTCGCAATGTTTTTTTCCAATATCCGAACGCTTTCTGCGGCAAGCAGTACGTTACCATAGGCCTCCGTGACTGCTTTTCGCACTTCTAGTTGTGTTTTTTCCTTGTTGTTAGCACTGTAGCTGAGAAAGGATTTTGTCGCCTGTACCCCTACGATATAGGAGCCATCAAAGATTTGTTGTCGTAAGGTAGCCGTAGCTGCTGCCGATTGCGCTTGGCCAAAAATCACTTCTTGGAACGTACCTGGTTCTCCTCCAAAAAATTCCGCTGGGATTTGTGCCACGGGTTGTATCAGTTGATTTTGATACCCAATAGCACCGGTTAATTGTGGTAATCCGGTAGCGATTGTTTCCCATTTTTGTTTTTGGGCATCCAAGATATCGCGGTCTGCGTTAATGGCGCTGTAGTTGTTTTCTAGGGCAAAAGCGATGGCTTCGTCCAACGTAAACGTATTGGTCTGCTCTTGGCTAAAGGACCAGCTGCTTATGAACATCGCTAAAAGCAAAAGTTTAAAAGATTGCATTTATTCTTGGTTTGAGTTGATGATCTTATTTAATATTTTTCTTCCCGATGGGGTTACGATACCTCTTAGGTGATATTCTAGGTAGGTGTCCATTAGTTCGGTCATGGGAAATTTTTCTATAGGGAAAATGGTATGGTCCTTTATGCTTACCACCCCGGTAAAATAAATACGGGATACGAAGTCTATATTGAGGTTCTCCCTGTAAATGCCTAAGTCCACACCCTTTTTTACATTGTCCAGCACACATTTTTGCATTAAATCGAACTGTTTAAAACGCATAGATTCATGAATCTTTGGGTAGTATTTTTGGAGTTGATATTGTGGAGAGGATTTTTCGTTCTTTAGATGTAACATAGCGAACTTTTTAATCTCATAAAGTTCTGCTATCGGATTCTGACCTAGGGAGCAAATATGCTCTATGCCTTCGGAAATGGTGCAGAATAAGGTAGACGTTGTCTCCTCTACTAACTGTGTTTTATTTTTAAAATGGGAATAGATCGTTTTTTTTGAAATGCCCATTTCATTGGCTAAATCGTCCATGGTAACACTCTTGAAACCTTGTTCCAAAAACAATTCGGTAGCCTTATGTAGAATATTTTCTTTCATATTGGGTGGCAAATGTACAATAGGAAACTTTAAAAACAATAAAAGTTTCTATGGTTTTTAGTATTTTAACAAAGCATTAAGTTTAAGTTGGCCTATAATAATTGTCATTAGGTTCAATTTTTAACTTTATCAGTCGTTGTTATGCCTGCTATTTGCAACAATGGGCGTATTTTTGAAAAAAACATGCTATGCATTCCATAGAACACTATCGTGCGGAGTTCATTTCCTATTTGGAGTCGAAGACCAGGACCAAGGAGCCTAAAAATTTATATGCTCCCATTACCTATATCTTAAAACTAGGAGGTAAACGCCTACGCCCAGTATTGGTTTTAATGGCTACCGAAATATTTGGAACGGATTATAGGAAGGCTATGGATGCTGCCTTGGCGATAGAGGTGTTTCATAACTTTTCCCTGGTACATGACGATATTATGGACGATGCGCCCTTGCGCCGAGGGCAGGCCACTGTACATGAAAAATGGGATATCAATACGGGTATCCTTTCCGGGGATGCCATGCTTATAAATGCCTACCAGTTGTTCGAGAACTATGAAGGGGAGACCTTCCGGAATTTGGCCAAACTATTTAGTAAAACCGCATTGGAGGTCTGTGAAGGTCAGCAATACGATGTTGATTTTGAAACCCGGGACGATGTTACGGAAACGGAATACCTAAAAATGATTGAATACAAAACTGCCGTTCTGGTGGCTGCAGCCCTTAAAATGGGTGGTATAGTAGCCAATGCCTCGGTAGAAGATCAAAACTGTATGTACGAGTTTGGTCGTAATCTGGGTATCGCGTTTCAATTACAGGACGATTACTTAGATGCTTTTGGAAATCCTGCGACCTTTGGAAAACAAGTAGGGGGTGATATTATTGAAAACAAAAAAACCTTCTTGTACTTAAAAGCCTTGGAGAAGGGAAGTCCAACGCAACAAAAAGAACTCGCAGACTTATTCTCTATTCAGCCAAATGACCCATCGGATAAAATAATAAAGATTAAGTCTATTTTTAAAGCAAGTGGCGCTGCGCAGCTGACCCAAAAGGAAATAGCGAACTACACAAACAAAGCGTTTGAAATTCTTGAGGGCCTCCAACTAACAAATGACAAAAAAGAATTATTACGCCTTTTTGGAGAAAATTTAATGCGTAGGAAAGTCTAGATGTGCAGAGGGTAGTCCATAGTCTATACTGGGTAGTTTTAGAATGTATAGCATTTGAATTTCAAAATTGCTCCCATTTAAACGCCTTGTGAACTTGCTCAGAGGTAGTTGTCAGTCTATTTAAAAAGCCTCCCAAACAAGGCTTTGATAAATGGAATTATTGGACTTCCCAACATATTCGCTACATCTTCGGCAAAATTGGTTTCTTCGTCTAAAAACTTAAATACTTGTTGTGGTTTTCTGTTTTTGAATAAAGTCTCAAAAACATGATATCCCTTAGCATTGTCCTTATAAAGTACGTCCAAAAACAAGAGGTCATAATACCAGAACTTGGTTTTATAACTTAAGCTATCCAAAGGTTCTCCAGATTTTATATGTTCAACCAGTTTAGGTGTCTTTTTTGCCGTACTTCTAAAGGTGTACCCGGTACTTGGTTTTGCCCATCCGCCAGCCGTGCCTATGTAGCGCATGTTTTTAGAATGATGTTCTTGAAAATCATAGGCGGTCATGGGAATACTGCCCATTTCGGTATCCGTTATTTCATAATCGCTTACGTTTAAATCGTTCTTCAAGTATGCTTTGATTGCCGTTTCGTATTCCTCTTTAGGTAGTAAGTGTTCTGAGAACAAAGTGTATTCTATGAGCGCCTCCTTGGCTGATGTTGGAAGTACGTACATGAATCTGGTGTTCCCCGTTTGAGGAATGGAGAAGTCCATGTAGGTGGCTTGATCACTATCAAAAACCGGTTTGTCCGTTTTTACGAACCAGCCTATAAAATGCTGTTGCAAAACAGGGTATTTGCTTTGATGTGTAGCCATATCATAGCTGAATAGACTGTTAAACACCTTATTTCCCGTATAGGTTTTATCGCCAGTAGTTACCGTTACCAAGGTGCCGTTATCATGTGCGTGGGTAACTTCCGCCTGTTCAAATACGATACCGGGATGTTTTGCTATGCGCTCAAAAATATGTGTGTAAAAATCAATTCCCCGAATCATTTTATAGGTGTACGGGGCTATTTTAAATCGCTTTGAAAATCGCTTTCCGGCAAAATAAATGTGATGCCAGGTTTTATGCACGATAGCATCAAACTGTCCGTCTCCTGTTTCCCAATAACACCAGGTGCGGTCGTTTGTTTTTTTGGTATCCTTATCCAGTATCAGGATAGATTTTTTCTTAAAAAATTCGTCCTTGCACATCGCATCCGCAAGCATAAGACCAGCAGCACCGGCTCCAATAATGATATAATCGTAGTGTAAACTGGCCATCCACCAAAAATAAGAATTAATAGTTGGTTTTATTATTATTTAGCACTCCTAAATGAGCATAACGAGTTTTAGTAATATGCGATTATCTGAGTGAAAGCTATAACACTATACAGGTTGTAAAGTTTCAAAACACTATAGTTTATAGTAAGGCGATGTCATCCTTTATTTTAGGTCAAACCGCGTATCTATTTGCTTCCGAATAAATTAGATAACTTCCTTGTGAATTTAGGCTCACTTACTATTGTTTTTTACCAATTGTCTTATGGTCGCCCATTGTTTTAGCATATCTCTTGCGTCTTGCGCTGGATAGCCTAAAACTGTCTTACCGGCCGCTACATTGTTCATGACTCCGGATCCGGCACCAACAGTAGCACCTGAATGTATGGTTGTATGGTCTTTAATTGAGGCGCTTCCACCAATAATAACGCCATCTCCTAAAGTAACAGAACCTGCCAGGCCACTATGTCCCGCCATAATACAGGAACGGCCCATTACGCTATTATGGGCAATCTGAACCAGATTGTCTATTTTACAACCATCACCTACAATTGTGGAACTAAACTTAGCGCGGTCAACACAGGAGTTAGCGCCAATTTCAACATCATTTCCTATAATTACATTTCCTATTTGTGGTACTTTTACTAGTCCTCTACCATCTTCGCTCGGTCTGTAGCCAAATCCGTCGGCACCAATGCTCACGTTAATATGAAAAATACAATGGCTACCTATAATGCAGCGTTCTCGAACAACGGTTCCGGACCAGATAACGGTATTGTTTCCTATAATGGTTTCGTCGAAAACACATACGTTTGGATATAAAACCACCTCATTGCCCAACTCCACATCTTTACCTACATAACAATGGGCACCAATCTTACAGCCACTACCAATTTTTGCCGAATCGTGTACAACGGCAGTAGGATGTATGTCGGCCTCGAAAATAGGAGATGGAGGATTAAAAAGCCCTAATATTAGAGCCATGGCTAAATCTACATTTTTTACTTTAATCAATGCGCGATTTGCACCTGGATCAATATTTACATCGGTCCCAACAAGGGCTGTACATGCTTTTGAGTCTTCCCAATATTTAGCATATTTAGAGCTGCCAATAAAAGTAATCTGGTTGACATTTGCTTTTCGTATTTCCTCGGGACCTTCAATTTTGTGGGTAGTATTACCTATGAGTTCCCCTTGTAACATAGAGCATAATTCGCTAACGGTATATGATATCATTTTAAAGTGTTGGTATTTGGTTACTGGTTTGTAAAGCTAACTGGAAAAAGTGAAATCGTTATTCTTTTCATTTAAATATCAAATCGGATTGGTTTCAATTGGGTTTTAAAATTAGTTCCCTTTTACCGAAGAGTAATGAACTTGATTGTCCTAGTTTTATAGAAAATCTTAAGTCATAACCGAAATAATTGAACGGAAACTTTACTTCCTTAAAACCACTTTTTCATTTTGTACATGTGTTCTTATTTCAAGCTTTAAGTTGGCTTCTTTTTCTGAGGTATCAAAATTACAATCTAGAGACATGTTGTTTTCTCCGTTGTTTAGGAAAACATCAGAAAAATCCATTTTAATCTTCTCTAGTAATTGCCAATCGCTATCATAATGGGATAACTCGCCTCCGTTTTTAAGGGTCAAGGTTTGTCCGTCTTTGAGGGTGATAGGAATCTCAATTTTCTTATAATTGTTTAGTTCCAGGATAATTCCGCTTACTTCGCTATTGGCTGAGGTTAGACTAAAATTAATAGCTTGCTTTCTTCCTAAATTATTGAACTTGAATCTAGAATATAAAGGCTCACCAGGTTGTCTGACTTTTTTTGTATGCTCAAATATTTTTGATTGTACTTCTTGCCAATTCCATTCGTCGACACCCAATTTTTCAATTGAAAACTCTTTCGTATTATCGCGCATTACTTCTTTCTGCGCATCGGTAAAGGAATTTGAAATCCGTAATTTTTCCCAATCCCTTATCAACTCCAGAATTTTATCTGAGTTGGCATTTTTAGCTACGATATCTAAATCGGCTACAAGGGCATATCCTGCATCATAACCGGCGGATCTGGCCAACATCCACTCCATATCCTCAACGCTGGTTTCTGGGGTCATTTTAAACCAGCCCAACATGCCGGGCATAAAATTCCGTTTAAAGTAGGCTTGGTTGTTAAAGCGATATTCTACCTGACTTTCACGAAAACCTGCATACCAGGGCTCTCCCCAATTCATGCGACTATAGATATGCCAGAAAAAGTGTGTGGTGCGACTGGCATCTATTATGAGGTGATTTTTTAAATCTTCCGATAGGTTGTTGTACCAAGTATACGGCATTAAGGATTCTCCGTAGGTGCCAAGACCGGTAGAACGATTTCCCTCCAAGCCATCAAAAGATATTTGTCGTAAACCGGTTTGGTTATAAAGGTCCGCTAAGGTCTTTGACATTTCTTTGGTCAAGTCTGCATCGGTTAAGAATACATTGTACGGATGGTCCAATAGCTTAGAGATAGTTTCCCCGGCATTGTGGTTCGTCACCTTGGTGCCAAATGCACCACGCTGACAATCCAATAAGCGCCATGGTCCTACTTCCGACACACCTCCGTAACGTATGAGTTCCTCTCCCAACATAACCGTTTTTAGACTGTTGTTCTCCATTTGGTTAAAATATTCGGGCGAGGCAATTATGATTTCTGTAGCCTGTTCATCTATATCCTCAACAATAACCGAAATACCCACCTTGGCAAGTCTTTTGTCCGGGATAGGTGTAACATAGGGGTCGTTGGTATTCACAAAATTTGAGAGACAATGGGTGCCTAATTTTATGCCTTGTGCAGCAGCTTTTTCCACGCATGCTTTTAGTCCCTCAATACCGTTTGGGAATTCCCCACCAAATAACTCAAAGTGGCCCCAACTTTCAAATGTTTTACCATAGTGGTAGAGATATTCCAATCCTGCTTTTTTGGTCAAAGCAAGCGCGTCGTCTATAGTTGTTTCCGTAAATGAAGTAATAAGGTACGCGGCTGCGGCTTTAGGGCTGGTTTTGACCCATTCACCATCGATCATGGGATGTGGAAGTCCTTCTGCCAATTCAATGGCGCCTATAATGTTTAAGGTGGCCGCTTCATCGCTACCAAACAGGGCTATTTTAGAACCTACAACACCGCCATCGTCATAAGGAGGAGCTACAATCTTGTCATGACCTACGTCTGAATAAACTCTTTCGTTGGTTCTATTTCTAGTATAGGCTTGCAAACTACTTCCGTTTTTAATGGGCATAGCAGCTTCGACCCTATACAATACACTACCGTCTGATTTTGGGTGCATATTGTTTGGGTCTTCTTCTTTGAAAATATCAAAAGCGGGCATCCGATCGCTTTCGTTCCAAGGAAATCCTCCCAGCGTTTTAATATTCAGGGACTGGATGCCAATGGCAAAATCATCATCCCGTACCACACCAACGGTTTCGCTAATCGTTTTTTGTATGGATGTAGGGTAGGGGCCCCAAACGACGAGACCAATATCTTCATTATTGGTTATTGATTGGAGTTCAAATGTAAAGTGTGTTTCTTTTTGCTTAATGTTGATGGTAGCGGTAATGTCATTTTCAAAATCTAAAACTATAGTGCTATCTAAGGATGTGGCACGTTTCGGATTTATAATTCTATTGTTCACCCGAATGGATAGTAGCGGTGCCAAAGTATCTTTTAAAATATAATTTTTTGTTCTTTGTACATCGGTAAATTCAGTGAATTCGCCCTGATTGTTTATAGCTATTTTTAACGATGGGGTAGACAATGTTATGATGTTAGTGTCAGAATCGTTAGAACAGGAAACCAATATTAGGTTGATTAAAATAAGTATTGCTATATTTTTTTTCATTGTTGGTTTTTGATCAAATAGGGCTTGTTTGTAATTTCAGATAAGGTAAACGATACATTTACGCATCAATCTACGAAAAATTCTATTTTATACCCATAGTACAATTAGTTCGTGACTTGTTCATTCTACCAAGTATTACATATCAATTTCGATAAGAAGCTTGTATTTTAGCTAAAAATAAAAGGTGTTATGACTTCTGCAGAGGAAGACTATCTAAAAGCTATCTACCATTTAGGCAAGGACGGAAAGGCAACCATTTCCACTAATGCAATAGCGGCTCGTATGGACACGAAACCTTCCTCCGTTACGGATATGATTATAAAGCTATCCGATAAAAACCTGATAGCCTACAAAAAATACAAGGGTGTTTCTTTAACGGATACGGGAAGTGCATTTGCCTTGTCCGTAATTAGAAGACAGTGTTTGTGGGAGGTGTTCCTAGGGGAAAAATTAGAGATAGCCAAGGAAGTAGTAGCTCAGTTGGCAGAGCAACTGGAACATATAAACAGCGCTGAGCTTACAGAAAAACTAGACGCTTATTTGGGGAGTCCAAGAGTGAGTTTTTTTGGGCAATCCATTCCGTATAAGGATGGAAAATTCAAGAAATCTGTCAAAAAGCTCTTGAATAGCCTTTCCGCAGGTACCGTAGGTGTTTGTGTAGGTGTAAATGATTCTTCTATTGCTTTTTTAAGGTTTTTGGAGAAAAAATCTATTGCTCTCGGTGATACTATAATCGTATTGGAGCGGGAGGAGTTCGATGGTTCCATGAAATTAGAAATCGATCAAAAGGAAATCCAGATATCTGATCAGATTGCTTCCAAGTTGTTTATAGAAGTGATGGAAGATGAATAGCGGTAATACATTGCTTGAGAATGGCTACTGACTAGATATACGAATCTTGATTGAAATGTATAAAAATCCAGGAGTGTTCAAGTACTATTTTGTAATGAAACAAGTTATTAAACATGAGTAATTGTATAACCATAGAAAAGCTAAATTGAATAGCGTAACGCTTCTTGGCATGTCATTGGTCATAAAATGAAGGGATAATGAACGATAAAAAAAAACATTGGTTCTGGAATCTGCTAGTTGTGCTTAGCGTAATCGTATGTGTATCTGCTTTAGTGATGCATTATAAAAATTGGGTTAGCCTAAAGCCGGACCACATAAAGGTGATGTCCGGTTTTTATAGCCGTACAGTGGCTTTTAAAGAGCTTGATAGTGTCGTTTTTGTGCCTCGTTTACCGCCAATGGAACGCTTGAACGGCTTTTCTGCATTAGAAAAGGAAAAAGGTATTTTCAGGGAATTCAAGGATTCCTTAACGGATAAAAAAGTATATGTTTTTGTGGATAATATTTCCCAACAAAAAATAAAACTGGTGTATCGCGATTCGGTTAAGCTATATTTAAACCTAGCTGATTCTATTAAAACCTTGAATTTATACCATTCCATTACTCCTGCTCTTAAAAGTGGTTTAGAGGAACCAAATTAGCCTTATTTCTTCCGAACTTATTGTTGCAAATTTTCTATGAATTGTCTTTATCTGGTATGCTAATTGCTTTATTGGATGTAAATTTATGCTATGAATTTAAAGAATCTACTCATGTTGATCGCTTTGCTAACTGTTGGTGCCAGCACCGCACAATATACCTTGCGTATGGAGATAAAAGGCGTTAGTTCAGATCAAGGAACGGTAAACGCCGCAGTGTATACCGATCAAAATTCCTTTTTAAAGTTCGATAAAGTCTTTAAGGCTGTTTTGGCAAAAGCCAAGAAAGGTGTCACTTCACTAATTATTGAGAACATCCCGGAAGGCACCTATGCCGTAGCTGTCTTCCATGATAAAAATGGAAACGGAAAATTGGACACCAATATGTTCGGTATACCAAAGGAACCTGTTGCTTTCTCCAATGCAAAAATGAAAACTTTTGGCCCTCCAAAATTTAGCGAGTGTGCTTTTCCTATCACCAAGGATACCGAAATCACCATCCCTTTCGAGTAAGATCTATGCATTAAATAAGGACAATGCTTAGTGGCCCGGTAAGAAGCCTTTTTTCTGTCTGAGGTCACAAAAAATCAATTTTCCGGTGATGCACCTAAGACGGGTAAAGTGTATATTTGAAAAAAACAAACATGGTTTTACTTGCTCAATTTATCGGTGCACTGTTAGGAATGACCGCAATTATGTTCGGTGCTTTTGGAGCACATGCCTTAAAAAAAATAATGACCGCAGAGCAGTTGGCCAGTTTTGAGACTGGTATAAAATATCAAATGTACCATGCGCTGGTATTGCTGATGCTTAGTTTTAATATGAATCTGGATACGTCACTGGAAAAGTACATGGTGTACTGTTTTATCCTGGGCACGTTTTTATTTTCTTTTAGTATCTACGGCCTTTGTATCAGTGGGGCAAAGGGAAGTAAGTGGAAATTTTTAGGTCCCATTACTCCACTGGGCGGACTTTTCATGGTCGCGGGTTGGGCCATGCTTTTGTATTCCTTTATTCGTAACTTGATTTAAGCATTACCGCTAAATTAGGTTTCTATTCTGCCGAAGTCCCTATAGATTTAAATTCCTTTATTGCTGTATTTGGTTCCATGATCGTATAGCCGTTCCAAAATTCAGAATCGTAATTAGCCATGTAGGTAGGGAGAATATTATTATTTTCGGTAAAGGCTTCGAAAGATGCTTGGCTTATATTTTCAGATTCAAAGACCACAACCTCATTTTTTTCAACAGAATTAAAGGCAAAGTCCATTCGACCGGAAAGTTCGTTCTGTTTGTTTCTCCCCTTAACGATTTTGTTCTTTTCAATAATCTTCAAGGAGCGATTGATGCCAACCCTGCTCGCTGATTCCGATTCGAAGTAACGCAGCCCATAAAAGCCGTCGGCACCTTTATTATAAATGATTTTACCTTTGGCCAAATAGTTGTTTGCCGATACCCCTAACAGATTAAATTTACGGAGCGATTTAATGTTCTCGTAGTTTACCTGTAGTATGGCAAAATTATCTGCGTTTATGTATAAAGTGCCTTCATAATCTGCCGAACCTTTGGATTTAAAGTCGATAACATATACTGCATCATCACCTAAATAGGTAAATTCTTTAAGGTAGTAGTTATATTTACGTGTCTTGGAAATAAAATTTAAATCCGAGTCCTCTGCCGTTGGCAGGCTATTGAAAATGCGGGCTAGTCCATTTCTTTTCCATTTTACGTAGTTCTTTTTTTCCGCTTCCTTGTTTTTCTTTTTTTCCTCAAGCTCTTTGTTTAGTGCTGCGGTATCCGTAGAATCAATATCTTCTTCAAAGAGTTCACTTACTTCATCGGCATCTATTTTAAAGCTAAGAAGACCTGATTTTATTTTAAAATAGGATCCATCCTTCACATTTTTCCTGAGAATGTCATTAAACTTCTCTTCCATTTTTTCTTCATCCAGCTCTGTACTTTTATCATAAAGTTTTGATGCTTTCAGCAGGTCTAATTTTGCCGAGTCGGTTTCGGCACCTTTATATAAATCTCCCAGTATTTCAGAATAGTAGGGGTTGTACTTTGGAACGGAAGCAATGACACTGTCCAATAGGCGTTGGTCCAAAATAGCAATGGTAGACTTTTTGACCGTAAAATCACTTTTCACCCATCTGTCAAAACTAGACCTCCTATGAAACACTCTTTTTTTTGTGATATCGCTACTGTAATTTTTCTTTAGATTGTCTTCAACAAGTTCAATAACCTCATCGGCGGTGTAATTCTTGTTAGATACGACAACCTCTCGTAGTTCTATCGCTTTAGGGCTGAGGTAAATCACCTTTTCCGTAAACTCGTTGATGGGTTTTCCGATGGATTCGTAACCCATGCTAGATATGTGCAAGGAGTCGGTAGCTTGCACAAATTCGTCCAATAGAAAGGTAAACTGCCCCTCTTCGTTCGTGATGACCCCTTTATTTTTCAACTGAACCGTAACATAAGGGATAGGTTTTTGTGTAATACTATCCAGAATTCTAGAACTAAGGCTTTGAGCCTCCATTTTTATTACAGATAAAACTACAGAGATAAGGCTAAGGATTAGGATTCTTCTTTGCATGGATGGTTTTTAATAGTTTTCAAACTAACAAATAGCTTGCCAAAGAATCATTAGGTTTTAGATTTCTTTAGGAGGTATTTATTCTTTATTTAACGAAAACAACAGTTGTGAAATAAGAGGACGAATACTCAGTAAAACTGTTACACTTGCATAACAAAGGAAGTGATTTAAGGGAAGATGAAAAATAGATCAATGGCAACCGCAATCGTCCTGTCCGCAACTTTTTGAGTTGGATTTTTTCTTGTTGAAAAGTGATTTAGGTAGCAGGAATTTGTTCACTAAATAGGCCGCGGCCAACATAACCAAAACATAGACTAAAATCTGTTGTAGTAGTTCCATCGTTCTATTTTAATAACTGGTAGGCGATTAAGGCTACTATGTAGGCGAATGCGCTCATAACCACTAATTGGTATACTGGCCATTTCCATGAATTGGTTTCTTTTTTAACTATAGCCAAGGTGCTAGCGCATTGCATCGCAAATGCATAGAATAAAAGCAAGGAAATACCAGAGGCCAAATTAAACAATGGCTTGCCTGTTCTAGGGTTCACTTCTCTGGCCATTCTATACTTTATGGTCTCATCTTCATCGTTACCTACGCTGTATATGGTGGCTAAGGTGCCAACAAATACTTCCCTAGCGGCAAAGGAGGTAAGTACGGCAATCCCTATTTTCCAGTCGTAACCTAGAGGACGTACGATGGGTTCAATTCCCTTGCCCATGTATCCCATGTACGAGTGTTCCAACTTGTAACTTGCGATTTCTTGGTTCAACGCCCTCCCTTCTAGTGCTATTTTTTTTAGCGCCAACGAATCGCTTAGTATAGCAGGTGTTGGTCGACTCCCTAATTGGGAATTGGTAACAGCTAATTCTCTAGCATATTCGTCCAACTTATTTTGAATGTAAGTGTCGCTATTGGGACTTAATCCCTCGTCGGCAACGCGTTGACTCACTATATTCTCTGCATTTTTAAATTCGTCCGAAAAACCGTTAGAACCCAAAAACCATAATACAATAGATATGGCCAGAATGATTTTACCCGCACCAAAAACAAAGCTTTTTGTCTTTTCCAATACGGTGTACCCTACATTTTTTAAGAGTGGCAACTTATAGCTGGGCATTTCTACCACAAAGAAAGACCTGCTTTTTATTTTTAAGATGTTGTTTAGGATTACAGCGGATACTATAGCAGTTCCAAAGCCTATCAAATAGAGTAGCATAAGCGTTAACGCCTTATAGCTCAATCCTAAAAATGTGCCTTCTGGTATTACAAGGGCAATAATGATAAGGTAAACAGGGAGCCTTGCCGCGCAGGTAGTAAAAGGGGTAACCAAAATGGTAATTAGGCGTTCTTTCCAGTTTTCTATGGTTCGTGTTGCCATGACTGCGGGAATAGCACATGCCGTACCAGAAATTAGAGGTACCACACTTTTACCGCTAAGACCAAACGGACGCATCACACGATCCATAAGAAAAACAACCCGGCTCATGTATCCGGATTCTTCCAACAGGGCTATGAAGAGGAACAAAAAGGCAATCTGAGGTATAAATATGACGATACCACTTATGCCCGATATTATTCCTTCCGAAATAAGGTTTGTAAATACACCTGCCGGAAATGTATTTTTTACCCATTCCGTTGCCGATGCAAAAAAACTTTCGATGAGTTCCATAGGGTATTCACTCCATCCGTAAATGGCTTGGAAGATCGTAAGCAGTATCAGGAAGAAAATAAGGTAACCAAAAATTCTGTGGGTCAATATTTTATCCAACGAAGCTCTAAAACCTTTGGCAGCGTTAAGGTCTACTTTGTAGGTTTCTTTTAGGATGCTGTTAATAAATTGGTACCTTAAAATCGTTTCTTTCTGCTGAAGGCGTTTTAGTTCCGATTTGGTTTTTGTGCTAAAGGCAGAGGTATCCTGTATAAGTTTCTTTTCAACAGGCATAAAATTAACGTCCTGTGTAATCACCAACCAAAGTTTGTATACCTCCTCTTTTGGAAATCTAGTTCTAAGGTTCTGGAAATATTCAGGCGCAATCACGCTTATGTCTATATTGGGTTTTTTGGACAGGGTTTTATACTCTGCGATCAGTTGTTTCAAAAGGTCTATTCCTGTTCCCTTTCGGGTACTTACCAAAGCTATTTTAGACTGTAGTCTTTCTTCGAGCAGTGAAATATCGATGCTTATACCTTTACGGGACATTCTATCGGCCATATTGATCACAAGAATGGCCGGTATCTTTAAATCTTTAATTTGTGTAAAAAGCAGCAGGTTCCTTTTAAGGTTCTCCACGTCGGTAATAACCAAGGCTACGTCTGGATGATCCTTATCGTTCTTGTTAAGCAACAATTCAACGGCAACACTTTCGTCCAAAGACGTTGTATTAAGGCTATAAGTTCCCGGCAAATCCAGTATATGCGCTTTTACGCCTCTTGGAAGTTTACAGATACCTTCTTTTTTTTCAACGGTAATTCCAGGGTAATTACCCACCTTTTGGTTGAGGCCCGTGAGTTGGTTAAAGACCGATGTTTTTCCAGTGTTGGGGTTGCCTATAAGCGCTACGTTTATCTGTTTGCTCATATGACACTATTTTCGTCAATAAGGTCTAGGGCAATATTTAAGGCCATCTCACGCCTAATGGCAATATGCGAACCGTTAACATTAATATAGATAGGGTCGTTTAGTGGCGCTACCTGCACCAGTTCCACTTCATTACCGGGCAAACATCCAAGTTCCAATAACTTTATGGGAATAAAATTACCAGAGAATTCTTTTATAATTCCACGCTGTCCACGTTTGAGATGTGCTATGGTAATTTCCAATTTTTATTTAGATTGATTTTAATTAAGGACAAAAATAAGGGAAATTTTCTAAATTGAATAGGGAAATACTGAAAAATAAAAGGCGCCAAGCGCCTCTTATTTTTGGTTTTCATAATCGTTTAATGAAGTGACCAAAGTATGGTAAAAAATCAATTTTTATAGCTTTGTTTTAAGATGGCAAGATCTTCCAAGAGCTTTTGAATATCCTCTTTCTGTGTACCATCATAAAAGCCCCTGATTCGTTTTTCTTTGTCTACCAGTATAAAATTCTCTGTGTGGATCATGTCAAACGGACCTCCGTCGCCATCTGTCTTAACTGCTAAATAGGATTTCCTCGCCAGCTCGTAGATGTCCTTTTTGTCGCCTGTAAGCAAGTTCCATTTTGTATCTACCACTCCTTTTTCCAAAGCGTATTTTTTTAATTGTGCAACAGAATCTATTTGAGGGGTAACCGAGTGGGATAGTAGAAGTACCTCTTGGTCATCCATAATTTTTTCTTGCAAGCTTACCATGTTTTTTGTCATAATGGGGCAAATGGTAGGGCAGGTGGTAAAAAAGAAGTCGGCAATATAAATTTTATCCTTATAGTCGTCTTGGGTAATGGTTTCCCCGTTTTGGTTGGTCAGAGAAAAGTCGGCTATTGTATGGTATTTACGAACATGTTGTATTTCCTCAGCTACCAGTTCCTCGTTCACCATGGCGGGCGAGTACACTTTTAGTGTTTTTTGTGGTTGAAGCGCATTGTAGAACAGGTAAATAATAACAGAAGAGATACCTAAAAGCACCATCCCCAATAATTTGAACTGACTTAAAAAGGAACGCATCTTTTTTCTTGTAAAGGTACGGCAGGCAGGGGATTCTTTCAAGTGGAGTAGCTATAATAGCTGCCAAATTCTTCTTAAAATAATAGAACGCTGATCCGTTTCTTTTTTTAAGCGGTCCTAAAAATGTACTTTTGTTCGATTTTAATTTTGACTACAACCGAATGGATCCCATTTTTATAAAAATCATACAATTCTTTTTAAGCCTTTCCCTGTTGATTGTGCTGCACGAGCTAGGTCACTTTATACCGGCGAAGCTATTTAAAACAAGGGTAGAGAAGTTCTACCTCTTTTTTGATGTAAAATTCGCGCTTTTTAAAAAGAAAATAGGCGGAACAGAGTACGGTATCGGCTGGTTACCACTAGGGGGGTATGTGAAAATATCGGGGATGATAGATGAGAGCATGGATACCGAAGCTATGAAAGAAGAACCCAAAGAGTGGGAGTTTCGAAGCAAGCCGGCTTGGCAGCGACTGATTATTATGTTGGGTGGAGTAACAGTGAATTTTATTCTTGCAGTACTTATTTACATTGGTATGGCCTGGTCTTATGGTGATCAGTACATGAAGGCAGATAGTCTTAAAGATGGTTTTTGGGTAACCGAAAAGAATATAGGGGATAAGTTGGGAGTACAGACCGGAGATGCCATTTTAGCAGTAGATGGCAAGAAAATAAACAAATTCGGGGAAATCCTTCCAGAACTGGTAACAGGCAATACGATGACCGTGCTTAGGGACGGGCGTACGTTAGAACAGGAAATACCCGTAGATTTTATTGCAACGCTCATAGAGGACGAGGATAAAATTAGGTTTCTATCCTACAGGTTTCCTTTTATCATTGGCGAAATGTCTCCTGATTCTGAAAACAAAGATGCCGGGCTCTTACCAGAAGACGAGGTTGTAGCCATTGGAGGTACTAAAATTGCGTATTTTGATGAAGCCAAAGAAATTCTCGAAAAGTACAAATCCCAAAAAATAGATTTAACAGTTTTACGAGACAACGGTTCCCGAATACAAATCCCTGTGATGATCAGCGACACGGCAACGATAGGGGTTCGCCCAGGAGTACTTAGTATGGATGCTATGCAGGACAGAGGGCTTTTTAAGATAGAAAAGGTAAAGTATTCCTTTTTGCAAGCTATTCCCGCGGGTATTGACAAGGGCGTTTCTACGCTTACCAATTACATGGGGCAGATGAAGAAAATATTTAATCCTTCTACAGGTGCGTACAAAGGAGTAGGTGGTTTTGCGGCTATAGGAGGTTTGTTTCCTGATACTTGGGACTGGCCTGGCTTTTGGAGCGCAACGGCCTTTATTTCCATTATTCTTGCTTTTATGAACATTCTACCTATCCCGGCCTTGGACGGGGGGCATGTTACCTTTTTGTTGTACGAAATGATTACCGGTAGAAAGCCTAGCGATAAGTTTTTGGAGAATGCACAAATGGTAGGCTTCTTCTTATTGATAGCCTTATTGTTGTTCGCCAATGGCAACGATGTTTATAAATGGATATTTAAATAGAAAATGACTTTTAATTGTTTGGCGTATTTGAAAAAACGATTATATTTGCAGCCGCTTTGAGTGATTAAAGCGGGTTATTTTCCTCCTTAGCTCAGTTGGTTAGAGCATCTGACTGTTAATCAGAGGGTCCTTGGTTCGAGCCCAAGAGGGGGAGCTTTAAAATCAGACAGTTACATTGATTTGTAGCTGTCTTTTTAGTTATACAGCGTGCTTTCAGCGTGCTTTTTTACATCCGAATAAATTTTCTTTTTCAATTTTGACAGGTTTAATTGTGTAAAGTTGGATAGAAGAAGAAAAACTTAACAAGATAATTTAAAACATAAGCTTAGGATCTAGTGCCGCAAGGTGTGAGAGTTCGAGTCTCTCCGCCTGTACAGAATGAAGACTTCTTGGGAATAAGGAGTCTTTTTTTATTTAGGGTACAACATAGGTACAACATTTTAATTTTTTTATGTTCTATGTTGGTGTAGCTTTTTGGCCTCAATACTTTTTTGGAAAATTAGGTCGCAGGTTCAAATCCTGCTACCCCGACGAAATGAAATTAAAACCCTATTTTACAGGTTTTTATATTTTACAAAAACCTCTTAACCCTTCAAAATTAAAGACTTAGCGAGACCTATTCGGTTACCTGTTTCACTCCTTAGTTTGCCCAAACCCCGTATTTAGTGAATTTTTTGTTCTAGGTTCTCGGGGAACAAGGATTAGAACTTAAGTAATTTTCGCCCAATAGAATTGGCAGAATACCAAGTTCCAAGTCAAAGTCGAATTGTCAAACCATTTCCTTGCAATCGGAAGAGCTTTATCAAAAACTGCTTTCCTTTTGAAACCGTGTGCATCGATCGTACCATTAGAAAGTAATAGTACCTTCCCTAAATTCATATAGCTCGTTTTCTTGTCTTCTGGTCCTTTATTGGGTTGGTCTATTTATATGTTAGGAAATGCTTGTATAGAAAAATCACCTTATGGAAAGGTCTATAATCGTCTATCTCACAATCACTTACCATGAACATCATTCTTTGTACAGATGATATCCCTTTATGGAAACAACTATTACTTTATATGCAAAAAACGGTCAAAGTGAACCACTGAAAACGGTTTTTTTTGAACCACTTAAAAAATCGTTCCAGACTATGCTATAAAAGGGTTTGCAATGAATATTGCTATGCTCACTTTAATCCGGCGGGTGTGGTATCCTATGTCCGTCCTTTCCACTCACGTGTCCAACCGATGCTTTTATTCCCGTTAAGTTACACCCAAATTGAACCAGCTTTTTTTTATGGCTTTTTATTTTTTAGGAAGTTCTACTTCTTCATCCCAAATATACTTGGCAAACCACTGCCAATTATGCCAAGTGGCAGCCAATCGTTCTTTGGGTTTGTTTATACCATGCCCAAAGCCTTTGTAAATAATAAGTTTTGTGTCAACACCAACATCTTGGAGTCCTTGGAACAGTTCATAGGCATTTGAGGTAGGTACCCTTCTATCAAACTCACCATGTTGTATGAGCGTTGGGGTAGATGCATTATTGATGTTGGTCATAGGAGATGTCTTTTCATAGATGTCCTTATTTGACCATGGTGTCGCTTTAAGATATTGTCTGGTAAACGGATGAATATCGGTGCCTACGTAATAGGTCATCCAGTTTGAAATTCCCGCTCCTACGGATATCGCTTTAAACTTATTGGAGTTGGTGGTTAAGAAAGCCGATATGTAACCGCCCTGGCTCCACCCCATGGAACTGACGCTATCACCATCAACAATACCCGAATTTTCTAAATGTTGAATCCCCGAGAGCACATCCCACGCATCGCCCACACCAAGATTTTCGACATTCAATGACCGAAACTTTTCCCCATAGCCTGCCGACCCTCTGTAATTGGGTTGTAAAATCAAGGCTCCTTTATTAAGCCATTGTATCATGGGATACACATAGGAGGGCGTTGCACTCGGTGTGGATATTCCTGTTGGTCCACCATGAATTATTACAAGCAGCGGATATTTTTTAGTACTGTCATAATCTTCGGGTTTGTGTAAAACACCCTCTATTACGGTACCATCTTCACTTTTCCAAGAAATAACTTCGCTTTTAGATACCGACCAATTCTGAATCTGTTTGGTGAAGTTACTTAGGGGCGCTATTTTTTTTAACGGATACGCACCATGGTATACTTCCATTACATCATCATCGTTCACGCCGGTAAGGGCTATTTTTTTTCCGTCTTGTGAGAAGGAATAGCTGAAAATCCTTTCGGGGGTTGAGGTCAATACGGTAGTGCTGCCATTTTTGGGATCGATTTTTATAAGCGGTCTTTTGGTTTTTTGCCAAGCAATACCGAATATCCCATTTTCATGCCATTGTATCCCAGATAGATTTTCGTCAAAATCTTGGGCAAGCTGTCTGTTATCCGAACCATCACTATTAATGCGGAAATACTTGTTGTTACTATAGAAATTAGATGTCGTATCAGAAAGACTTGTGCTGTACAGAATGGTTTTGCTGTCTGGTGACCAATCTAGTAGATTGTCATTACTCGGATTGTTCACCAAAACCTTATGGGACTTGGTTGCAAAGTCATAAATGGAAATATCCGCCTTTAAAAAAGAGATGAATAAAGGATTCGGCTGATGTCCAAAAGCTATTTTCTGACCATCGGGAGACCATTTAAAATTATTGACCGAGAATGCAGCATTTTCGATCAACAATTTCCCCTTTAATTCATTTGTAAGTACGGAGTCTTTAAGTTGTTCGGGCAATAAGGTTTTAGTTAACCGATCTGGATTGAAATCGATAATCCAAAGTTGATTTAAGCCATATTCAGAGTCCTCTACGGCAAAACCTCCATAGGTTTC
>CAYGUY010000064.1:0-1472 GCA_964353165.1 uncultured Maribacter sp. | reverse complement strand
CCGGAATTGAGCACTTGGTTGTGAAACTCGGTAACACTAAATGCAACCCCTAGCGTGGTCTCTGCCTTAGTCCGTAATTCCCTAATTTTCAATTGCCCTATTTTATAGGATAAGGCCTGCCCCGGAGTTGCCATATAGCGCTCGATTTCAGCGATTACAGCGGCTTCGGATTCTGCCTCGTTATCCAAGGAATATTGTATCGCTTCCTCTCGTGTCCACCCTTTGCTGTGTATTCCGGTATCTACCACCAAGCGAATGGCACGGTGCATTTCCATACTTAGCATTCCAAAGTATTGGATAGGGTCTTCGTAAAGCCCAAGTTCCCTACCTAAAGATTCGGCATATAAAGCCCATCCTTCAACAAAAACCCCCATACTTTCCGGATGCAAGAATTCCGGTAATGCGGTGTTTTCTTGTTGCAAGGACAATTGATAATGGTGTCCGGGAATGGCTTCATGCAGAAACAGCGCTTCATCGGAATATTTGTTATAGCTTGTAACATCGGGAATGGGCACATAAAATATGCCTGGTCGTGATGCATCTTTGGTACCGGGGGTATACTCTGCACTTGCCGACGATTCTCGAAACGCTTCGGTTCTTTTGACTACAAAATCGGCCTTAGGTTTCAGATCAAACACTTGATCCAACCTCGGCATAATTCTTTCCTTGATGCTATTAAAATTATCCATTACCTGTTGTGGATCCGTAAAAGGCATTTGCTCCGGGTCGTTGCGCACGAACTCAAAAAATGCTTTGATATCACCTGTAAACCCTATTTTATTTTTGGCTTCCTCCATTTCAACTAAAATACGTGCGACTTCACTTTTCCCTAGTTCATGGATCTCATCAGCGGTCATGTTCGTGGTGGTATGTAACTTAATAAGGTACCTATAGGTTTCTGGTCCATTGGGCAAGGCCCCAATCCCTGACGTTGCTCTGCATGCCGGTAGGTAATCCTGAATCAAAAACTGCTGTAGCTCCGTGTATTTTGGTTTTAACTTGGTCGTGATCATGGTACGATAGGCCGTAGTAATTCGCTGGCGCTCTGCTGCGTTTATGCCTTCAGGGAGGGCTAAAATAGGTTTGAAGAATATATGTTCCTCCACCGCATTTGCAATAAACCCATCTAATTGCGGTATCATTTTTTTTGTGAGCACGCTGGGCAAGACAATGTTTTTCGACATGCCTTCTTTCATCATGGCCATAGCCGTATCCAGAAAGGCAAGGTAATCCTCTACGCGTTGCAACCAATTGTCATAATCTGCTACGGTAGCAAAAGGCTGTACACTCCCTCCTGCTGCCAATTGGGCCACGTACAAATGCAAGGACTGAATTTGAAAAAGCGGCATCAATTCAAAACTTGGTAAATTATAAATGGGGGAGGCCATGGTTACTAGGGCATTGTTTAGGCCTTCTAGTTTCACCTCACAATCCCATTGCATTACCTTCATACTCATGAGGTCTGCTGCTGA
>CAYGUY010000063.1:11548-22444 GCA_964353165.1 uncultured Maribacter sp. | reverse complement strand
CTGGCCATTTTTTAATTCCGAAAACTTCTTCAGGAATGGTAATTTCCATATCCTGCTTTACTTTCACCTGGCAAGCCAAACGCGCACCATGACTTAACTCTTTTTTCGAAAAGTGTGGTGTCTCGGTAGGCAGTGCCTCGCCTCCACCAGAGAGCACATGACATTCGCATTGGATGCATGTACCACCGCCGCCACAAGCAGATGGCAAAAACACTTTTTGAGCACCAAGCGTAGTTAATAAGGTACTTCCTGAGGCTACTTCTACCTTCTTTTCTCCATTTATTGTAATGGTTACAGGCCCTGAAGGAGATAGTTTCTGTTTTGTAAATAACAAAACAGCAACCAAGATCATCAATAGCACCAAAAATGCTACGACCGTAATCATTATTGTTCCACCTGTACTAGTAGCTAATATCATGCTTTACTTCTTTAAATCGTTATAAGAGATTTCCTTTTCGTCTATTTCCTTTTTTACTTCTTCCGAATCTTCTTGAAGTATCTTAACCTCTTCCATTTGTTGAGCGGTAGTCGTTTCGATTTCAACTGGAGCCTCTTCACCCCCACCAGTTAACATCCCACCAAAGCTTTGGAACCCTATTCCCATTAATCCAGTAATGATGAATGTTATCCCTAGTCCTCTTAACGGAGCTGGTACGTTGGAATATCTGATTTTTTCCCGAATGGCAGCAATGGCCAAAATCGCCAAGAACCAACCTATTCCTGAACTTATACCATAATTAAGGGCAAGACCAAACGTCTCTATTTCCCTTGCTTGCATAAACAACGACCCCCCTAAAATCGCACAGTTTACAGCGATTAATGGTAAAAATATACCTAAAGAGTTATAAAGTGATGGCGAAAACTTTTCTACAATAATCTCTACCAATTGTACCATAGTTGCTATGGTTGCAATGAATAGTATGAACGATAAAAAGCTTAAGTTATAATCCGCATACTCTGGTCCTAACCATACCAATGCACCTTCTTGCAACAAGTATTTATCCAACAACCAGTTCAATGGAACGGTAACGGCCAATACAAAAATTACGGCGGCCCCCAAACCTACAGCTGTAGCCACTTTCTTTGATACCGCCAAATAGGAACACATTCCCAAGAACACGGCGAATACCATGTTGTCAATAAAAATCGATTTAAAAAAAAGTTCTATATGCTCTAACATAATTTCTTTGTATCTATTCGTTTAGTTTTCTTCTACCAGTGCAGGGTTTCTAGAACGCTGTACCCAAATGATGAGCCCTACAACAATTAATGCAGCAGGCGGAATAATCATGAATCCGTTATTTTCGTAACCGGTAGCATATAGACCCGTCTTCATTATAGGATCCCCTAACACCGGGAAACCTAAAAGTGTTCCTGAACCTAGTAGCTCTCTAAAAAATCCAACAATTATAAGAATTATACCGTATCCTAAGGCATTACCAATACCGTCTAAAAAGGATTTCCAAGGACCGTTTGCCAATGCAAAAGCCTCAAAACGACCCATTATGATACAGTTTGTAATAATCAAACCAATAAAGGCTCCCAACGTTTTGCTCAATTCATACTGATAGGCCTTTAACACCTGATCTACAATAATTACCAAGGTGGCTACCACTATCAATTGAACGATAATTCTAATTTTTGAAGGAATAATGTTTCGCATTAACGAGATCACAACATTCCCGAGCGCCATAACAAATATTACGGAAATCGCCATAACGATTGACGCTTTTAGCTCTGCAGTAATCGCAAGAGCGGAACAGATACCCAATACCTGAATAGTAATTGGATTATTGTCCGTTAACGGATCTAAAATTAAACTGGTATCTTTTTTTGTCAGTAAGGCCATGGTTATTTAACTCTAATAGTTTCTAAATAGTCTTTATATAGGTTGACACTCTCCTTAATCATCACGGCAACCCCATTTCCTGTAATCGTAGCTCCCGCTAGGGCATCGACCTCGTTGTCATCCTTTGTCTTGTTTAAAGGATCATTATTCCCTTTTGCTACAGCTATACCTTCGTACTTTGTACCATCCAAAATACTTTCACCTACAAAATCATCCATGAAATAACGCATTTTGATGTTCGCACCCAATCCGGCGGTTTCCCCTTTGTGGTCAAAATACACCCCTTGTACCGTCATGGTGTCATCCAAGGCAATATAACCCCAAATGGCATCCCACAAACCTTTACCGTACATAGGGATGATATAAAAGTTCTTACTATCCTTTTCCCCAATGAATACGGGCAATTTATATGGCTGCCCCTTCTTTTTGTTGGCAAGTTGTTTTTTTAAGTCGATTAAATAAGCATCCTCGTCTTGGGTGGTCTTACCACCTTCAATGACCAGTTGCTCCTTTATATAGGACTTAAACTCTGCCCCTACTTTATCCGTAGGTATAAACTTCACGCTACCTGCATCGTCACCATTTTCATTTACACCCATGGCGTATAGAATGTTCTGCTGTTTGGCAAAACGTTCGTTTTCCTTGATATTAGGCATTAAACTTGATGCCAAAAAGGCTAAAATAGACCCTACCACAACAACCATAACGGCTGCAAAAACAACGGTGTAAACGTTTTTATCTGTATCTACTGCCATAACTAAACGGTTTCTGCTTTAAGTTCTTTTGCTGCACTGTCGGAGTCCCTAGGGAGCACTACGGCATTTTTAAGTCTTTTCATCCTTCGCTTTACGTTCCCTTGTATCACATAGTGATCAATAGTCGGGGCAAATACGTTCATTAACAAAATAGCTAAAAAGACACCTTCTGGGTATGCTGGATTAAATACCCGAATCATTACAGATATAAAACCGATGAAGAACCCGTAAATCCATTTTCCTTTATTCGTTTGGGAGCCGGTTACAGGATCGGTAGCCATGTATACAATACCAAACGCGAGTCCACCTACAATAAGGTGTTTCCAAAAATCAAAGCTCATAAGTCCGTAAAACTTGCTTGTCTCACCAACCCAGCCCATTTCTACAACCTGATTGAATATTAGACCCATTACTAAAGAACCTATAACGGCACTTACCATAATTCTCCAGCTTGCTATTTTACTAAAAATCAAAAACAAACCACCTAACAGACATAAGAAAGCAGAAGTCTCACCAACAGACCCTGGAATAAAGCCAAAGAACATATCGGAAATACTATATTTTGCGGTCATAGCGGCCTCATTGTTCTGTGCCAAATAACCTAGTATGGTTTCCCCAGAGATAGCGTCTACATTGTCCGCACCTGCCAAAATTTGCTCTGATCGCTCACGTGCTTGGTATACCCAAACCTTGTCACCACTCATCCACGTAGGATAAGCAAAAAATAAGAACGCCCTGATTGTTAGCGCAGGGTTAAGAATATTCATTCCCGTACCTCCAAACACTTCCTTACCTATTACCACTCCAAAAACAACAGCAATGGCAAGCATCCATAATGGTGTATCCACCGGAACTATTAACGGTACTAGCATTCCAGTAACCAAATAACCCTCTTCTACTTCATGCCCTTTAATAACGGCGAAAATAAATTCAACGATAAGACCAATGCCATAGGATACGACCACCAAAGGCAATACCTTTATAATACCTATCCAAAAGTTATCCCATGTAATAAAGTGCTCCAAAACAGAGAAATTCTCCGGAAAACCATTCAAAGCGGAATAATATTGATATCCGGCATTAAACATGGAAAATATAAGAATCGGAACCAAGGCCATAATAACCGTGTTCATAGTTCTTTTTAAGTCATCCGCTCCCCTAACATGAGACCCGGAATGTGTGGTTTCATTTGGTGAGAACAAAAAAGTATGAAAAGCATTGAAGGCCGGAGCCATCTTTTTGCCCTTGTACTTCATTTTTAAGTCGTGCATTGTGCTTTTTATGCTCATCTCTTATCCTATTTCTTGTTGTAGTAAATCTAAACCTTCTCGTATAATCTGTTGATGCGGTTGCTTAGAAATGCAAATAAACTCGGTCAATGAAAAATCTTCGGGCGCAACTTCATAGAGACCTAACTGTTCCATTTCATCCAAATCCTTTACCATGCAAGCTTTAAGCAATTGCATTGGAAAAATATCCATTGGAAAAACCTGCTCATAGTGCCCTGTTACAACGAACGCTCTGTGCTCACCGTTAGTATTTGTGGTAAGGTCATATTTTTTCTTTGGCTGCATCCAAGAAAATGTAAGTGCCCTTGTATTTGAAATTTTATTAAAAATAGGCTTGTTCCATCCAAAAAACTCATAATCGTCCCCTTCCGGAATAACGCTTACCGTATTATTGTAAAATCCAAGATTACCGTCCGGCTTACTTTTGCTACCCGTAAGGACATCTCCATTGATAACACGTATGTTCTCTTCGTTTACACCGCTTGCATACAGAAAGGTCGCGATTTCTGCGCCTATTTTAGTTATATAGTATTTTGGAGCCTTTACAGAAGAACCAACCAATGCTATGGTGCGCTCTGCATTGAACTTTCCTGTTAACAGAAACTCACCCATTATTACCAAATCCTGCGGCGATACGGTCCAAACCAGCTCCCCTTTGTTAATTGGATCTAACTTATTTATCTGCGTTCCTACCAATCCAGCTGGATGTGGTCCGGAAACTTTGTGTAATTCAATGCCTTTTAAGGAAGCTAAAGGAGAATCAACTGATTTGCCAACGGACACATGAACTTTTCCAGGTGTCAATTTTGTTAAGGCCGTAATTGCGGCTTGTAATTCCGCTTCCTTACCTTTCAACACATAATTAAGGTCAGCGGCTAGGGGCGCCGTAACATATCCGGAAATAAAAATAGCCTTTGGCGTGGTATCCGGGTCTGCTATAATATCGTATGGACGCTGCCTTATAAATGGCCAACAACCACCTTTTAACCAAAAAGATTTTACATCTTGTTTAGTGGCATTATCGACATCAATAGTTGGCGTCATCAGAAAATCCTGTTGCTTATCCGCCAATATCTTCAAAGACAATATGCGTCTTCTGGCTCCACGCTCTATCTCCACCAACTCACCGCTCACGGGAGACACAAAAAACATGTCCTCTGCGTTCTTGTTATAAAACAACGGTTCGCCAGCTTTCACCTCCGCACCCTGTTTTACAAGCATCTTTGGCGTTATCCCATGAAAATCATTAAGATTTAAGCTATACACGTTGCTTAAAGCCGCGTTTGCGGTGTCTAACTCGGCAGCACCTACTAAGTTAATATTCAACCCTTTCTTTATTTGAATGTCTTTGGACATATATGGTGACCTTAGGTTAACAAAATTTGATGCGAATTTACTACTAAATGAAAAATTTTCCCAATTATTAACTTATAATTTAGGCTTTATATCGATGTTAATTTATTCGGCATCCTTTTTGTTTACCTTTGAAATAAATTTTGCTTAAAAATGCGAGTATTGCTTAAACATATTGTAATCTTTCTTTTTGCCCAATCAGTTTTTTGTCAAGTACAATTGGAGGTAAACCCGCCTTCTAACATCAAATCCATTACGTTCAAAGGGCCCACAGAAGATCAATTCCCCATTGTTCAAATTGGCGAACCTATTTATTTGGAATTCGATGACCTTTTGGCAAACGAACAGGATTACTATTACAAAATCGTTCATTGCGATTACGACTGGACGCCTTCCGACCTTCTTAAATCCCAATATTTAAAAGGAATGGACAACCAACGCGTCATAAACTACGAGAACAGTTACAACACCTTGGAAACCTATTCCAATTACCAACTCACCATACCAAACGAAAATGTACGCTTAAAGGTTACCGGAAATTATGTGTTAGAATTATACAACAGTAGTTATGAGCTTCAATTTTCTAGACGTTTTGTCGTTTACAAAAACTTGGTAACCGTTGGCGGGACAGTAAAGAGATCACGAGATTTTGAATACCTAAATGAGAAGCAAGTAGTTCAAATCTCTGTTAATGCCGGGAATTTTAGATTGGTAAACCCAAAAAAGGAAGTGAAAATCGCTATTTTACAGAATTATTATTGGCCAACCGCTCTCTATAATATTCCACCACAATTTACAATCGGCAATGAGCTCGTGTATAAATATGATCAAGAAACTTCATTTTTTGGAGGTAACGAATACCTGCTTTTTGACACCAGTGACCTAAGAGCTCCAAGTTCACAAATTAGCAGAATAGACCTTATCGACATCTACAATCATTACTTATTTTCGGATGATTTTAGAGATAATGAACCCTATACCTACTTCCCCGATGTAAATGGAGATTATAGGGTTAGAACACTACAAGGTGATGACGATTCTAGGGAAGCAGAGTATACAAACGTACATTTTAGCCTTCCTTACACCGAAGTATTAGCCCTAGACGATGTGCATATTTTTGGCAAGTACAATAATTACGCATTAACAGACGAAAATAAAATGACCTATAACGAGGACACTGGAATGATGGAGGCCACTATGAAACTAAAACAAGGGTTTTACAATTACAAGTATGTTATCCGTGGAGAAGAAGACAACATTAGGTTCAACGATGTGGGAGGGAATTTTCACTTTACGGAAAACAACTATTTGATACTCGTATATTACAGGGATTTTGGAGATATTTACGACAGTATTATCGGTGTAGGTTCTGCCAATTCTAGAACGATTACGAATTAAGGTAACTAAACCCAAAACAAGTCCGCAATATTTAATGTTGAAGAAGTAGGCATTAGTATAAAAAAAAGTATCCAAATTAATTTTCCAACAAATTCTACCCTTCCCTCATTACAAATTAAGTGTAGGTATTGCGTAAAAAGAATCTAATAAAAAAACTAACACTCGTTGCGGATTACAAATATTTGCTAGCCATTTAAACAAATTAAAAGGTATTACGACAATAATAAAAATCGATTCGTTTTATCGTTTTAAAGAAATAAGCAACAAATACAGATCAAAATAACAGCTCGGACCTTAGCGCCAGTTTTTTCGAAGCCACTACCATAAGAAAGATTAAAAGAGAATCAGTTGTTTTTGTTAATCTATTTATTTCTGAACCTGGCTACACTTTATTTTCTTTCTGCCAAATTAGAGATTGGGTTTACTTTTCCGATATATGTCAGCAAAAACAATACATATACCGATCATTTGACCTTTAGCTTTCACAATCGATTCCTGTTACTTATCTTGCTTATTATTTGCTATTTTAGAAATAGTATTTGAAAGACAGAAAGCAATGGGTTTTTCCTTTTGGTTTTTGGTGGTTATCGTTTCAAAGCGATGAAATTTTTTGGAGCCCAGATAGATTTAAAACTATTGTTAAATACAGTGCTCTTAGCAGAGTTTTGGTTATTTTAGATTAGAAAATAGTGGTTTTGTTTTAGATGATAGTAGTTTTACGTATTAAGAAAGACTTATGACAACACAAGTAACAAAAGGAATAAAAATATCTGTAAACACTAATTTTGAAGGCACGTTCTTCAAAAACTACAAGATGCATTATGCTTTTGGCTATACTATTACGATTGAAAACCAGAGTAAGGATATCGTGCAGTTAACCTCCCGGCATTGGAGAATATATGACTCTTTAAATGAAGTGGAAACACTGGACGGCGAAGGTGTTATTGGAAAAAAACCCGTAATTAATCCGGGGGAATCGCACACTTATAATTCGGGATGTTTATTAACATCTACTATAGGTGCAATGAGAGGACATTATAACATGTTCAATTTTAGCACTAACGAAAAATTTAGAGTATATATTCCTACATTTAAATTTAGTGCACCTTTTGCCTTAAATTAAATAAAAACTCATTTATTTACTAAGGTATTACAACGAACTAATTGTTGAACCTTGAAAAGTGCTTTAGAAAATTAGCGATATCCAATTCGTATCCTAAAACTGTACAAGTTCGTTTGAAACACTGAATTCTTATAAATTACCTTAAAAAAATTTATTAAGTATTGGTTAAAATAAACCTTTCGACATACCTTTTCCCACTTTTAATTCTCGCTAACTAGCCGTACCTTTGTATCCATTTTAAATTTTAAAATCACGACAATGGGTAAAGGTTTTTTCCAAGTTCCAACAGCGTTTAATGAACCAATAAACAGTTTTGCTCCAGGTAATCCTGAGAGAGAAGCGGTGCTTAATCAATATAACGAATATTTTAACGGCACCGTAGATGTCCCTATGTACATTGGCTCGCAAGAAGTTCGCACTGGTAACACAAAACCAATGTCACCTCCTCACGACCATAAACATATCGTTGGCACCTATCATCTAGCAGAAAAAAAACATGTATCTGAAGCTATTCAAAACTGTTTGGATTCAAGAGAGGCTTGGGCCAATCTTACCTGGGAGCAGCGTGCAGCAATATTCATGAAAGCAGCCGAATTACTTGCAGGACCTTATAGAGCTAAAATAAATGCTTCTACTATGATAGCGCAATCAAAAACCGTACATCAAGCGGAAATAGATGCGGCTTGCGAGTTTATAGATTTTCTGCGTTTTAACGTGGAATATATGACCCAAATTTATCAGGAGCAACCAGACTCGGCCGAGGGTATATGGAACAGGGTGGAGTACAGACCTCTAGAAGGTTTCGTATATGCCGTAACGCCATTCAATTTTACGGCAATAGCTGGAAACCTTCCTGCAAGTGCCGCCATGATGGGAAATGTTGTTGTTTGGAAACCTAGCGATAGTCAAATTTTTTCTGCAAAGGTAATCGTAGATGTCTTTAAAGAAGCTGGTCTACCGGATGGTGTTATCAACGTCGTATACGGAGATCCCGTAATGATTACTGATACGGTATTGGCAAGTCCTGATTTTGCAGGAATACACTTTACTGGGTCTACATATGTATTCAAGGAATTATGGAAGCAAATTGGAAATAACATTCATACATATAAAACATACCCTAAGATTGTAGGCGAAACGGGAGGCAAGGATTTTATTCTTGCTCATGCCTCTGCCAAACCTGCTCAAGTAGCTACTGCTATTGTGCGTGGTGCTTTTGAGTTCCAAGGTCAAAAATGTAGTGCGGCATCAAGGGTTTACCTTCCTAAATCAACTTCCAAGGAAATCTTGGACCTCGTTAAAAAAGATATTGCCTCTTTTAAAAAACCAGGGAGTCCGGCGGATCTATCAAATTTCATAACTGCCGTAATACATGAGGCATCCTTTGATAAATTAGTTAAATATATAGATCAAGCTAAAAAAGACATCAACGCCGAAATTATAGCTGGTGGCAACTATGACAAATCCATAGGATATTTCATAGAACCTACTGTAATACTTACCACGGACCCGAACTACACCACCATGGAAACAGAACTTTTTGGACCGGTAGTAACGATATATGTATACGAGGACAAGGATTGGAGCAACACCCTTAAACTAGTGGATACTACCTCAGAATATGCCTTAACGGGAGCGGTACTTTCTAAAGATAGATATGCTATTGATGAAGCTACGAAAGCCCTTCAAAACTGTGCAGGTAATTTCTATATTAACGATAAACCAACAGGTGCCGTTGTTGGACAACAACCTTTTGGTGGCGCAAGGGCCTCAGGAACCAACGACAAAGCCGGTTCTGCCCAAAACCTTTTGCGCTGGGTATCCCCAAGACTCATTAAGGAAACCTTCGTAACACCGGAAAATTACAGGTATCCGTTTTTAGTATAACTATCTGATTATTAATTTACTACAAGTTATTATTGTAGCTCAATTTATGACTATCTTTAAAGGCCTGATGGATAATCTTTAAGGACCTTTTCACATTAAATAAACACATTAAGATGAAAAAAACACTACTAGCGTTCCTATTTTTGGTTACGACCCTAAGTTATGGACAGGACAATCTTGCACAATCAACAATACAAGCTGTTCTAACAGGAAATCAGGCACAAGTTGTTCAATTGGCCGAAGCTTTTTCGGAGGAGCAATACGACTGGAGACCTAGCGATGGGGTTAGCTCCGTTGGAGAGGCACTTTTACACGTTGCAGGAGCAAATTATTATTTAGCCTCCAAAATGGGTTTTGCCCCACCCGCAGATGTTGATATGATGGGTTTAAGTAAGATTACGGGAAAAGAAAATATCATTGCCGCATTAAAGAAAAGTAATGCTTTTGCGCTGGAAACCATAGTAAAAGTAAAAAGTGCCCAACTTACCGACGAAGTAGATTTTGGGTTTGCCAAAATGAACAAACTTGGTGGTCTTCTGGCCATGATGGAACACAACGGCGAACATAAAGGGCAACTCATTGCCTACGCAAGATCCAACGGTGTTGTACCGCCTTGGAGCGAATAAACTATTATTGACAATTATAAAAAAGGTGCATGTAGCACCTTTTTTGTGTTCGGATATTTTAACAGAAAAAAGCAACCCTCTCTAGAAATCTGCATCTTTACTAAAAATGGTAGTGATGAAAAAAATAGTTTTGCTACTTTGTTTATTTAGCCTTCTTTGTTGTGATGACGACACAATGGATGTTCCTATAATCGCTGCCTGCGGCGTGGATAACCCTATCGAAGATCTACCTTGGTTGCGTAGTTTGGCAGACGAAATAAACCAAAATGAAAGCGATGTCGCACCCTTCTTTTTTATTGAAATGGGAGAATACGACGGGGAAACCATCTTTATATCAAACAATTGCTGCCCTATCTGTGGCACCGTTGTACCTGTCTACAATTGTGAAGGCGAGTTTTTATCGTTCTTAAATGATGAAATAAAACTAACGGACATTAAAAACTCGAGGATTATCTTTAAACGAGATGATTTCTCTTGTGAATGAGCAAGCATAATCCATGCTGCATGGTAATCCGAATTGTATCTGGATTATCCGTTATCAAAATCCAAAATGTCTATCAAAAACGTTTATCAATTCAAGAAATCTGAAGATTTAAACCTAGGGTATGTTACTGAA
>CAYGUY010000063.1:0-11448 GCA_964353165.1 uncultured Maribacter sp. | reverse complement strand
TCCTTTAGCTCTTCGGTCAAATCCCCTCCTTTTAAATACAGTATACCGTTTCGTCTATCGTGAATGGATTCTTTTTTGATTTTTCCTTTTACCCAATGTGTAAATGTTGGCATCGCGGCAACCGCCCTACTTACAATAAAATCAAATTGGCCAGGAACTTCTTCTACCCTGGCATTGATCGTTTTTACGTTGTTCAATCCCAGTCCCTGCACCACTTCGTCTACAACCTTTATTTTTTTACCTATAGAATCAACCAAGGTGAATTTTACGTTGGGAAATAATATAGCTAATGGAACACCCGGAAATCCGCCACCAGTGCCTACATCAAGTATTTCGGCACCCTCATTAAATTGTTGAATCTTGGCAATACCCAACGAATGTATCACGTGCCTCAAATAGAGTTCATCTATATCCTTTCTAGAAACCACGTTTATCTTTTGATTCCAATCCTTGTACAATTCTTCCAAAAGAAGAAATTGTGCCTTTTGTTCTTTTGATAAATTGGGAAAATATTCAAATAGTCTTTGCGTAGTCATTCGTATCTTTGTAAAAAAAGTAATTTTAGTATATTGCTATTGCAAAGATTCCGTTTTTAATTAAGCTATCAAACTAATCCGAAATCAATTGCGTTATATTTAAAGAAAAAGCTTCATATCCATGGAAAAGAAAACCATTAGATTCCCTCGAAAAGACCCTGCACAATTTTTTAAAACCCTAAATGGTAGAGTAAACGAATACTTCAAAAAAAACAATATTAAAAAGACGGGCAACTGGAGATTGCACCTAAAAACGATTATCATGTTCTCCTTGTTTCTTGCACCGTACTTTCTTATTTTGACCTTAGGTCTGCCCAACTGGGCAAACCTTTTGCTTACCATAGTCATGGGCGTTGGCATGGCAGGCGTTGGGATGAACGTAATGCACGACGGAAACCACGGTGCCTATTCCAATAAAAAATGGGTGAATAAATTTATGGGCGGCAGCATCTATATTCTTGCCGGTAATGTTTACAATTGGCAAGTACAGCACAATGTATTGCACCATACCTATACCAATATTCACGAACACGATGAGGACATGGAAGCGGGCAGGATTTTAAGGTTTTCCAAGCATACGGAATGGAAAAAACACCACAAGTTTCAACATTTTTATTCTGTTCTGTTATATGGACTCTTAACCTTTAACTGGGCCATTACTACTGATTTTCAGCAGATGTACCGATATATGAAACGAAAGTTGTCGTACGGCAAATTGCCAAGTGCAGCAACTAACTGGACCACCTTACTAATCACTAAAGTGTTGTACGTAACTATTTGGATTGTCGTCCCGATGTTGTTTTTGGACATTGCATGGTATAAAATTTTACTAGGATTCTTTATCATGCACTATGTTGCCGGGGTTATTTTAAGTGTAGTTTTCCAATTGGCTCATATTGTAGATGATGCACAAACGCCATTACCGGACGAAAGTGGTACTATGAAAAATACATGGGCAATTCATCAATTATTTACCACAGTTAACTTCGGAACAAAGAATAAAGTTGTTAATTGGTTTACGGGCGGACTCAACCATCAAGTGGAACATCATATTTTTCCGAACATTAGTCACGTACATTATACCAAAATTTCAAAAATCGTACGGGAAACGGCTAAGGAATTCAACTTACCCTACAACGAATATAAGACAACTAGAAAGGCCATTATTTCTCACTTTACACATTTAAAGGAGCTAGGCAAGGAACCGGTGCTGCAAGTGTCATAGATGTTAGTATCCTAAATGAAAGTTGGATTTCCACTAAGGAAATTTGATATAACCACATAAAAAGACCCCAAAGGTTTTGGAACCCTTTGGGGTCTTTTCTATTATTCGTTTTAGGTAAAACAACCATTTATGTTATCATGTATTTGTTTAACTAAAGGGATTATGCCAGTCATTTTATCACTATTCACAAACTGCATTCAAATAGTTAATAATCAATTGATTTTTCGGGTATCAAAGAATTTCAAATGTCATAGTTTTGTATGTCCTATTGAAATAATCGACTCTCGTTTATTTTTCTTCGGATACTTTTGACAACAATTATGGTACTAAAAATAAAGGAACATTCATATGAGTAACCAACTATCTGATAGAATTAATAGTGTAACACCTTCTGCAACGCTAGAAATGGCAGCGAAAGCCCGTGAGTTAAGGGCAGCGGGAAAAGACATCATCGGACTAAGTCTTGGAGAGCCCGATTTTAACACCCCGGACTATATCAAAGATGCCGCAATACAAGCAGTGAACGATAATTACAATTCGTATTCCCCCGTGGACGGCTATGTGGACCTGAAATCTGCAATCATCACAAAATTTAAGCGGGATAATGGTTTAAGTTATGAGCCATCTCAAATTGTGGTATCTACCGGTGCAAAACAATCGCTCTACAACGTAGCACAAGTGGTTTTAAACCATGGCGATGAAGTAATTCTGCCCTGCCCGTACTGGGTTAGTTATGCCGATATCGTAAAACTTGCAGATGGCGTACCTGTTGAAGTTCCTACAACAATAGAAAGTGATTTTAAAATGTCACCTGCTCAACTGGAGGCCGCCATTACCCCGAGAACAAAAATGCTTTGGTACAGTTCCCCCTGTAATCCAAGTGGGTCTATATACAGCAAGGAAGAACTAAGAGCCTTAGCCGATGTGTTAAAAAATCATCCTCAGATTATAATAGTCAGCGATGAAATTTACGAGCATATCAATTATGGAGTTACGGCACATGCGTCCATGGCAGAATTTCCCGATATGTATGACCGAACGGTAACCGTAAACGGTGTTGCGAAAGCTTTTGCTATGACTGGCTGGCGTATTGGTTATATAGGTGCTCCCGCGTATATCGCAAGGGCGTGCAACAAGTTACAAGGACAGGTTACCAGCGGCGCCAACTGTATTGCCCAACGCGCCGTAATTACGGCATTGATAGAGTCTCCCAGCCGTATCCAATATATGGTGGATGAATTTAAAGTAAGGAGAAAGCTGATACTTGAATTGTTGAACAACGTAGACGGATTTATAAGTAACGAACCGGAAGGCGCATTTTATGTTTATCCAGATATAACAGCCTTCTTTGGTAAAACGTTGAAAGGCACAAAAATCAATAATGCATCCGACTTTGCTATGTATTTATTGGAACATGCCAATGTAGCCACTGTTACCGGAGATGCTTTTGGAAATGGGGATTGTATCCGTATTTCCTACGCGGCATCGGAAAAAGAGATCCGAGAAGCGGTTTCAAGAATAGAAGCGGCATTAAAAGGGTAGAAATCCATTCTTGAAATAAAAAAAAGACCTCCGTAATGTTATGGAGGTCTTTTTTTGTTAAAACCGGAATCCGTCAATATATCAAAATTTGTTTACCCTACTGAAAGTTAAAATGCTTGTTCCATTACAATTAAAGCGTGAATCTTGACAACAAATCCTAAAAAAACCGCGGTTCGGAAATTATTATTCCGAATTGTAAACGGTAGGTATATATATTTATACATCAGAACCAAATAGAGATGATAAAAAACTGATCTTTACTTCAACATTTTCGTAAATAATAGCAGATTAACTATGTCAATTAAATATCTACTCCTTCTTTTTTTTATCTATAGCAGCTTTTGTGGAAGTGCCCAAGTCTTTGGCCTAGTAGTAGACAAAAACAACGAACCGCTCCCATTTGTAAATATTTATATAGAAGAAACCCTAAGCGGCACTACTACCAACGCGAACGGTGAATACCAATTAGATGTTCCCACGAACGGTGAACAAGTAATCGTTTTCAAATATTTAGGCTACAAAACGGAGAAAAGAACCATAACAATAGATAGTAGTAATTACGAACTGAACCTGACCATGTCCGAGGAAGGCCTTAACCTTAATGAGGTAGAAATTATAGCGAACAGCAACCCGGCGAATGTCATCATGAGAAAGGTGATTGACAAAAGGGCGGCATTACGAGAAAAAATATTAAACTACACGGTAAATTTCTACTCCAAGGGACTTATAAAAATCAAGGATGCCCCTGAACGTATCCTTGGTCAGGAATTGGGAGATTTGGGTGGCGGTCTCGATTCCACTAGGACGGGAATACTTTATCTATCCGAAACCATCTCTAAAGTAGCTCGAAGCAAGGGAAAGTTCAAGGAAAAAATAATGGCGTCCAAAGTAAGCGGTGATGATAACGGCTTTAGTTTTAATGCAGCTCTGGACATCAATTTTTCTTTTTATGAAAATATAGTAGAGTTAGGTGGTCAGCTTGTATCGCCCATTGCAGAAAATGCATTTTCCTATTACACATATGCCTTAAAAGGTACTTTTTACGACGAAGGAAATAGACTTATCAATCAAATTGAAGTAAGCTCCAAACGCACCGATGACAAAACCTTTAACGGAACCATTTACATTATTGAGGATGAATGGGCGTTATACGCTGTAGACCTTAAAGTGACAGGAAAGCAGGCTCAAATTGTACCTGTAGACACCTTCAATATAAAACAGAGTTTTAATTATTCTAAAAAACACGAGACTTGGTTAAAAGTATTACAAAGTTTCGATTTTGACTATAGTATTTTTGGTTTCAAGGGAGCTGGCAGATTTACGGCTGCATATAAGGATTATGACTTGGAACCCAATTTTGTTAAAGGCGATTTTGGTCCTAAAATCTTAGGATTTGAGCAAAACGCAAATAAAAAAGACAGTATTTTCTGGGAGGATAAAAGACCGGTACCCCTAACCCTTGAAGAATCGGCGGACTACAAGCTAAAGGATAGTATACAGGTTATACGAAAAACGCAGAAGTATTTGGACTCGGTGGATACCAAAAAAAATAAATTTAAACTCTCTTCCTTGCTTTTTGGTTACAGCTATGACAATACGTTTAAAGAAAAATACTTTACCTTAAGCACCCCTGTAGAAAACCTGGCGTTCAACACCGTCCAAGGATGGCATGGGTCATTTGGATTCAACTATCTAAAATTGGATAAGGAAGCGGGTACCGCTTTTCAATTCAATACCTCCATAAACTATGGCCTATCTGATAAAAGAGCACGACCTACGGCAGGGCTCTACTACCGTTTTAACAGATTTTCCCGACCCATACTGCGATTAAAAATGGGTAACGAAGCCAGGCAGTTCAATAACGAAGAACCAATAACCCCTATAGGCAATAGCATTACATCGTTATTCTTTGAAAGTAACTTTGCAAAATTTTATGACCTAACGTTTTTAGAATTATCGCACTCCCAGGAAATCACCAATGGCGTACAAACCAACATAAGCCTAGGTTTTGAAGATAGAAAACCACTGTTTAATACTACCGATTTTACATACATAGATGAAGCGAACAACCAGTACACCTCCAATAATCCCTTGGAACCCGAAAATGACGACTCCGCTACAATAGATGACCACACCATCGTTAAATTGGGAGTGGATGTTCGTATTAGGTTTGGACAACAGTACCTAAATTATCCTGATGGAAAATTTAATATCCCTAGCGAGTGGTATCCCTCATTATATCTAGGCTATGAAAAAGGGTTTGCATCCAGCTCGGTAGCCAATCATTACGATCAGTTTAAAATCCGGCTAGCTCAATCCTTCGATGTTGCCGATAAGGGGGAATTCGCATATAACCTAAGATTGGGCGCTTTTATAAATCAAGAGGATATTTCTTTTGTAGATTACCAACACTTTAACGGGAACGAATCCTATATCACGCGAAACGACTATATGGAATCCTTTTTTTTACTACCCTATTATGAATTGAGTACGAACGAAAAATATCTAGAAGGACACGCAGAGCATAATTTCAACGGATTTATAATGAACCGAATACCGCTCTTAAAAAAATTGAATGCTCATCTGATAGTATCCGGTAAATTTCTGGCTACAAGTAATAATCGACCCTACTACGAATTTGGGATTGCCTTGGGGAATCTGGGCTTTAAAAAATTCAAGTTTCTTCGGGTAGGGTATGCCCAAAGTTATTTTAACAATACTATAGAAAGAGGGCTTAATATTGGCTTGTCCTTTTAAACTTTTTACAACTACTAAACACACAAGCCAATTCGGCCAGAGGCACATTCCTTAGGTACGTTTCCAAAAATAAGGAGTCAATAATATTAATACTGTAAATAGTTCCAACCTACCCGCAAGCATAAGGAAACCGCACCACCATTTGGCCAAAGTAGGCAAACTATTAAAATTACTTACAGGATTGAGACTACCTAGCGCAGGGCCTACATTACCTAGGGAAGAGGCCGCCCCACCGATGGCCGATTCAAAATCGAGTCCCAAAAATCCCAAGACCATGGCTCCGATAATAAAAAGAAGCATGTACAAAACAAAAAAACCAATGATATTGTACACAATTTCTTCTTTCACGGTTTTATTGTTGTAACGCACTGGTATAACAGCATTAGCGTGCAAGGTTCTTTTAAATTCCAATAGACCATTTTTGATAATCAACAAATGCCGCATTACTTTTATACCTCCCGAGGTGGACCCTGCAGAACCACCAAGAAAAAAAAGTCCGAAAAAAAATATCGTTAGAAAAGAGGTCCAATGTGTAAAATCGGCAGAAACAAAACCTGTTGTAGTTATAACCGCCACAACTTGAAAAATAGCATGCCGGAACGAACTTTCCAATTTGCCGAATACCATGGGGTAACCAGGAGTTAATTCAGAAATATTAGCTTGAAAATAGATGACCAACCCTACCATAACAGTCGAAAGCACTATAAAAAGGAGATAAAATTTAAACTCTTCGTCTTTAAATATGCGTTGTACTTTTCCTTTAAACGCAAAATAGCTCAACACAAAATTCGTTCCGGCCAAAAACATAAAAACAATTATTATATACTGTATCAATGGTTGATCGTTCCAATGGGCAACACTTGCGTTTTTTGTGGAGAAACCTCCTGTTGACAAGGTAGCCAACGCATGGTTTATTGCATCGAAAAAAGACATACCTGCCAATTTCAATAATATAGTTTCCGCGGCTGTATATCCCACGTAAATCAACCAAAGACGTTTGGCAGTATCAGTTATCCTTGGGTGTAATTTATCTGCACTTGGACCCGGGGCCTCAGCAGAGAACAATTGCATACCCCCTATGCCTAACAAGGGTAAAATGGCAATCGCCAAAACAATAATTCCCATTCCCCCGATCCAGTGCGTAAGGCTTCTCCAAAATAAAATCCCTTCTGGCATAGACTCAATATCATCTATTATAGATGCTCCGGTTGTGGTATAACCAGATATAGTCTCAAAAAAAGCGTTGGTAACATCAGGTATAGCTCCTGAAAATATGTACGGAAGCATTCCTGAAATAGACATTACTATCCAACCAAATGTCACTATTATATAGCCTTCCTTTTTCTTGACCTCTTTGCGGTGACCCCTTGTATAGTACATGGCAAAAACTCCCGCAAACATAGTTGAAATCGAGGCCAGCGTAATACTGAGTGCCGCACCATCTTTATAAATAGCACTTATCACGGCAGCAATTAGCATGAAGCCACCGTTACATAGGAGCAATAGTCCCATGATATGAAAGATTATCCTTGAATTTAGACGCATCCTATAGGAACATTCGTTCTATTTTTGGTATTTCTTCTGGAAGACAACAGACCACTACCCTATCTCCTGCCTTAATTTCAAATCCTCCGAGCGCAATGATACCCTCGCCGTCTCGCACCACACCACCTATCGTAGCTGCCTTAGGAAAATTAAGATCTCTAATAACAGCTCCAGTAACACGTGAATCCTTTTTGACATTAAACTCTAAAATCTCTGCATTTAAATTATTCAACCGCATCATCTCTACTACTTCACCTCTTCTAACATGCCTGAAAATGTTGTTAGCCGCCAATAATTTTTTATTGATCAATGTATCAATCCCGATAGAATGTGACAACTGAAAATAATCCATATTCTCTACTAGGGCAATAGTCTTCTTTATATGCTTGGATTTAGCTACTAAACAGGACATTATATTTGTTTCGGAATTACCCGTTACGGCAATAAATGCATCCATGGATTCTAGACTTTCTTCATCCAAAAGTTCTACGTTCCTTCCATCTCCATTAATGACCAATGCGTTAGGTAAATCGTCCGCTAGATCAAATGCTTTTTCCTTATTTTTCTCTATTAGTTTTACATTAAACTTATTATTGCATAAATCTCGAGCTGTTTTGTAACCCACCTTACTCCCTCCAAGTATCATCACATTCTTAATTTCCTCCTTCTTCTTTCCCGTAAGTTTATAAAGTTCATCTACACCTTCTTTTACGGTAATGAAATAAACTTGATCACCCTCTTTAAAAACAGTATCTCCGCGCGGAATAACAGTATACTGGGTTCCCATTCGTTGAAGAGCGATAGGCATAAAATGAAGTTCAGAAAAAATATTGGCAGCCTCTTTTACCATCTTACCAACAAACGGGGCAGATTTTGGCAAAGATACACCCACCATGATCAATTTTCCGTCATCAAATTCAAACGTATCGTTAAAGGCCGATTTGTTCAATAACAGTTGGATTTCTGTAGCAGCCAACTCCTCCGGTGAAATCAATTCATCTATGCCCAATTCCGAAAATTTGAGCAACTCCTTATTCTCTACGAACTCGGTATTGGAAATTCTCGCGATTGTCTGTTTACATCCTAATTGCTTGGCCAACATACACAAGGTAATATTGGTGGTTTCAGAAGACGTGACCCCTATAACCAAATCGGAATCCTCAACCTGAGCATCCCTAAGAACGGAAATAGACGTAGCATCACCCTTCAGAACTCTTATATCCAAATGATTATCGGCATAAGCAAGACTCTCTTTATGCGTATCTATCAAAGTGATGTTTTGCGATTCGTAAGACAACAACTTAGCCAAATGAAATCCTACCTCACCTGCACCTGCAATTATAATTTTCATTTAATTTTTTCAGTTACCTATTCGCGTTATATAAGATGCTCTATACTGATAAGCAATTATACCGTTTTACGTAATATGTTTGATAAAATAGGCTCGTAGTACATTGCAAAATTACATAATTTTATGAGGCGACCATTTTTTTTCATTTATTTAAACGTGCGTGTTACTGCCGTGTATTCCTAGCAATTTCTAAAAGTCTATATTCCTATATCGTATCTTTGCATTAAAACTATTGTTATGCCCGAAAAGGTTACTCCGTATAAAAACTCGGCTCTTGGAAAAAAAGAACAGGTTACCAAAATGTTCGATACCATATCAAAGGATTATGACGGCCTAAATCGGGTCATTTCCTTTGGAATTGATATTAAATGGAGAAAGAGAGTTGTGGCTTTACTTAAGAAAGAAGCTCCGGAAACAATACTGGACATCGCTACGGGAACCGGGGACTTAGCTATTGCTTTAGTAAAAACAGGGGCACAAAAAATTGTTGGTCTGGATATATCTCCCGGAATGTTGGCTGTTGGAAAGGACAAAATTAAAGACAAACACTTAGATAGCACGATTGAAATGGTGGTGGGCGATAGTGAGAAACTTACCTTTGAAAACGATTCGTTCGATGCCGTTACCGTCTCCTTTGGTGTTCGAAACTTTGAAACCTTAGAAACAGGGCTTTCTGAAATTCTGCGCGTACTTAAGCCAAAAGGCTCCCTAGTGATTCTTGAAACCTCTGTTCCTACAAAAACACCTTTTAAACAAGGATACCACCTTTACACCAGATATATGCTGCCTCTAATAGGCAAACTATTCTCAAAAGATAATTCCGCTTACGGTTATTTAAGCGAATCAGCTGCTGTTTTCCCTCATGGACAAACCTTCAACAATATTTTGCGCAAAATTGGGTTTATAGAGGTAACCAATAGTCCCCAAACATTTGGGGTAGCATCGATATATGTCGCTAAAAAAGCATAGTATTTTAAAATATAAATACCTTGAAATTTAGTAGTAATCGTTACTGGTTTAAGTAATTAGGCTTAAATGAAGAAATGGATTTTTATAGGTATGGTAATATTGTTTTCGGCACAATTGACCAATGCCCAATTTAACGAAAGACCTGTACTCAACAAAGAAAACGAAGACAAGAAGTTTCTTAACTATGGTTACTTTTTAGGTTTTAACCAGTACGATTTCAAGTTCGATTACATTGATAACGAGAGGGACATCCTTAACACCAAAACTTTAGGTTTTAATGTTGGACTGATTGGAGAAATGCGTTTAAACGAATTCTTAGATCTACGTTTTGAACCGGGCCTTCATTATACCGCAAGAACTATTGGATTTCCTGGATTTGATGAAGAGCGGGACGCCATTAGGGAGGTAAAATCCACCTATATCAACTTTCCATTGTTACTTAAGGCAAGTACCAAAAGAATAGGGAATTGGAAACCCTTTATCATTGGTGGTGGATCTATGTCTTTAAACCTAGGAAGTAATGAAAGTAGCTTGGACGATAATACCGCTGGCACCTTTAGGATGACAAAATGGGTCTATAACTACGAGTTGGGCTTTGGAATAGATTTTTATTTGGAATACTTTAAGTTTAGTCCTTCCATCAGAGGTGTTTTTGCACTTACAGATGAGCTTGTGCGAGACAACGACCCAAACAGTCCATGGACAGGGAATATTGATGCCATGCGAACAAGAGGTATATTTGTAAACTTCACTTTTGAATAATCTAAGATTATCCAAATCGCCGTATCTCGTTTAACAAAATAGCGGAAGCTGTTCCTACGTTAAGGCTTTCGGTTGTTTCCTTACCATATTGGGGTATAGTAATGGTATGGCTACAAAGCTTCTTAACCTCATTTGAAATACCGTTACCTTCGTTACCCATAATCAAAATACCGTTTTTCGGTAGCTCGCTTTCATAAACAGAAGCACCGTTCATAAAAGACCCGTAAACCGGTAATGAATTATTTTCCAAAAATAGTACGATATCCTCATATACAATATTTACCCTAGAAATAGAGCCCATAGTTGCCTGTAACACCTTAGGATTATAACAGTCAACTGTATCTTTTGAGCAAACCAAATTCCTAATCCCAAACCAGTCGCACAATCTAATAATTGTACCTAGATTACCGGGGTCTTGTATACCGTCTAAAAGTACTATCCAATCCTTAAAATCCACAGGTTCAGGTTCAGGTATATGAAATACGCCCAACACACCATTAGGGTTCTTAAGCGCAGTCATTTGTTGTAATTCCTTGGATGATACAAGTTGTACGTTATCATAGGCCATGTTTAACTCGAAAGCATTTGAGACATATACTTTATATGGCGTAATTGAAGAGCTTAATAGCTCTTGCAACCCTTTTTTTCCTTCTATTACAAACAGCCCTTGTTCATTTCGGTACTTTTTTTGCTGTAAGCTTTTTATTAGTTTCAATTCACTTTTAACAACCATTCAAATAATGTATTTTTGATTTCTATGA
>CAYGUY010000062.1:0-22864 GCA_964353165.1 uncultured Maribacter sp. | reverse complement strand
CTAAAGGATGAAAAGTACTGTCCTGTTTTTGATTCTGTTGCTGTTGCTGAGATGGATGCTTTCATGATGTTTGTTTTTTATATTACGTATTCATTGTTTTTAAATGACTTACAACTAACAGACGACATGAGTGTGGTTTTGTTACAGTACTATGTATAAAAAGGTACTTTATTATGTAATGTTCAACAAATAAAGTACTTAGTGCACCCTAAAATAGCATTTTCGGATTAAAAAACAATCCAAATAATAATCGGGGAGTATTCGAGGAAAATAGTGATCTCGGCAAGAATCGAACTTGCATCTAAAGTTTAGGAAACTTCTATTCTATCCATTGAACTACGAGACCGAATAAGGCGGCAAAAATAGAATTTTCTATCAATCTACACTAAAAAATAGTGAGTAGACTATTCTACATGTATAGGTCTTCTGCTCCATATTTCGTACATAGGTTCTCCTTTACTATTGTTTCCCGTATGGTGCCAGTCGGCACCCTTTACTTCATAATTAAATTCCAATGATGCTCCCACCCTTGCGTTGTCCCTGGAGAAGTATTCTATATTTTCAGTGTAAATTCCATCTACCGAAGTATAGTTGCCACCTCCAGTACCTTTAAACTGAAAGCCTTCTGTATCATAGGCAATCCACTGGAAACGGCCATCCAGTAAAAATTTCAAGGTTTTCCGGGTATTGGTTTCTCCTCGGCGCTCTTGTCCGGTATCAGGCCCTCTGCTTGCAAATAGCCATTGCCCGTCTAAATCTTGTTTGTTTGGAATAGTCGGGGTCAATGCTAGTTGTTCGAACCCGTCCAAGTGCAGTATGTCTCCTTCCATATTCGCCAACATGCTCAATTGACTTATACCATCCTGTTCATATTGCGAATTGAATTCCAGCAGCACAACGAGCTTTGAACCAACACTTGTTTGTTCTATTTGGACAAAACCGCCTAAGGTTCTAATGAACGCTGCCGGACTCGTTTGGTATTCGGAATAGATAAAATAACCTTCATCTATTTTTATCTCATGTCGTACCTGTTCAATATCGGTTGTGTATACTCCTGTGGGTATTTGGGACCATACAGATTGTAATCCTAAAAATAAGGAGGCATAAACAAGGGTGTAATATGTTTTCATCGCGTGTAAAGGAATAAATAGGGACTAAAGATAGTAAATCAATACCCGATTAATTAATGCTTTGAAACAGAAATAGTGCGCTCAACCTTATTTTTAGATAAATTTTTTTAAAAATCTTGTTTTTCCATTTTTTTGTATTTCATTTGTTATGTCGAATCTAGACATAACGATTCGGCCTTTTTAGCATTAGCTGAACATCATGAACAGTGTTTCTATGTTCGGGTTAAGGGGAATTAAGAAGTCAAACCCTTTAGCTGCCCATCAGATGGGTGACCGGATTTTAAAGCTAACTTCTGATTACAATGCCACCATCGTGCAAAGTCAGCACGACTATTTTTTTATTCCTACTACCGAGGAGAAGTTTTTGATCTGAAAATCGCAATTGTAACAATCTTTTAATGCTTGGCATTAGCTTTACTGCCCATTTTTATCGATTTTCACTTTTAAAACAATTACTCAAAGAATGAATACCAAATATATTGATCTCATTGATCAAACCTATCACTTTCCTCAGGAAGAATTTACCTTGGCGGGAGAACACCTTCAATTTCATGGCATAGACTTAAATGCCCTTGTGGCGCAATATGGGAGTCCGTTAAAGTTTACCTATTTGCCAAAGATTTCCAAGAACATCAAACGGGCAAAAAATTGGTTCGCGAATGCCATCGAAAAGAATAAATATAAAGGAAAGTATCATTACTGTTACTGCACCAAAAGCTCCCATTTTCAACATATATTGCACGAGGCGTTAAAAAATAACATCCATATAGAAACATCTTCGGCTTTTGATATCAACATCGTAGAGAATTTAAAAGCGGATGGTAAACTTAGCAACGATGCTTATGTCATCTGTAACGGTTTTAAGCGTGATCAATACGTTGAAAATATTGGTAAGCTTATTAATAATGGGCATCGTAATTGTATTCCTATTATCGATAATTACGAGGAGATCGATCTTTTGTCCGATGTTATTAAGGATACATTTAAAGTAGGTATTCGTATAGCATCCGAGGAAGAGCCCAAATTCGAGTTCTACACATCCAGATTAGGAATAGGATACAAGAATATTGTACCTTTCTATGAGAATCAGATAAAGGATAACGATAAGGTAGAGCTTAAAATGCTTCATTTTTTTATTAATACTGGCATACGGGACAACGCGTATTATTGGAATGAGCTGGTCAAGTGTCTTAAGGTATATGTGAGACTGAAAAAAATATGCCCGTCTTTGGACAGTCTTAATATTGGAGGAGGTTTTCCTATTAAAAACACCTTGGCGTTCGAGTATGATTACCAGTACATGATCGATGAAATATTGAACCAAATAACTATTACCTGTGCAGAGGCAGATGTGCCCGTTCCTCATATTTTTACTGAATTTGGAAGTTTTACGGTAGGCGAAAGTGGAGGGGCGATTTATGAAATCCTGTATCAAAAACAACAGAACGATAGGGAAAAATGGAACATGATAGATTCTTCTTTCATTACCACCTTGCCAGATACTTGGGCTATAAATAAGCGCTTTATAATGCTACCTATTAATAGGTGGAACGACGAATATGAGCGTGTGCTCTTAGGCGGACTTACCTGTGACAGTGATGATTATTATAACAGTGAGCAGAACATGAACGCCATTTATTTACCAAGGTATAAAAAAGATAAACCCCTATATATTGGTTTCTTCAATACGGGGGCTTATCAAGAAACTATTGGTGGTTATGGTGGCTTGCAGCATTGTTTGATTCCGCAGCCAAAGCACATTTTAATAGACAAGGATACAGATGGAAATATCGTCACCACCCTATTTAATCCACAACAAAAAGCGGAGGACTTGCTTAAGATTTTGGGTTATGGTTCCTCCGATGAAACAGTCCAAAAGAGGAAAGAAGTAAAACAAGTAGCGCTTTAACAATAAAATATTAAAAAATAATAACTACGACTAAAATGAGCACATCAAAGAATTACGCCGGTATACCCGATGAATTCGCACAATTGGAAACTTCCAAGGTAATTTTAATTCCGGTTCCCTATGATGGAACTAGTACTTGGGGTAAGGGAGCCGATAAGGGTCCCAAAGCGTTTTTAGAAGCGTCTGAAAATATGGAACTGTACGACATAGAGACAGGTTCAGAAGTTTACGAACAAGGCATACACCTTACCGAACCTATAATGGAAAATAGTACGCCTGAGGCCATGGTAAATAAAGTACATAGAGTCACAAAGGACTTCATTAAGCGAAATAAGTTCGTTACCCTTTTTGGTGGGGAACATTCTGTTTCTATTGGAAGTATTCGCGCTTTCAACGAGTGTTTTGATAACCTTACCGTACTACACATAGATGCCCATGCAGATTTACGTGAGTCCTATGACGGTACAAAGTACAATCACGCTTGTGCGATGCACGAGGCTAGTCAGACTACGAACTTGATCCAAGTGGGCATTAGATCCTTGGATGCAATAGAAAAGACCTTTATGGACGAGGATAAAACCTTTTTTGCTCATGACATGATAAGTGACGAGTATTGGATAGATAAGGTAGTAGAAGCTTGCACGGATACTATTTTTATCACTTTTGATCTAGATGCCTTGGACCCTTCCATTATGCCGTCTACCGGCACACCGGAACCTGGCGGATTATTCTGGTACGAAACCTTGGAATTATTAAAGCAGGTATTTGAGGAGAAAAATGTAGTTGGGTTCGATATCGTAGAGCTATGTCCAAAGGAAACAGATAAATCTTCCGATTTCTTGGCGGCAAAGTTGTATTATAAAATGTTAAGTTATAAGTTCATGGGCCAAGATGCTGAAGACAATTACGATAACACCTATGACGTAGATTATAAACCCAGCACCAATTCAAAATTTGAAGATGACGAAGACTAAAGGAGCTATTTCTAATTTTATTGAAAAGTATTATTTACATTTTAACGCAGCCGCACTAGTGGATGCAGCAAAGGGCTATGAGGCACAATTGAACCAAGGCTCCAAAATGTTGGTTTCATTGGCTGGCGCCATGAGTACGGCCGAGCTGGGTAAAATATTTGCAGAAATGATTCGGCAGGACAAAGTGCAGATCGTGTCCTGCACCGGAGCCAATCTGGAAGAGGACATTATGAACTTAGTAGCGCATTCCCATTACAAGCGGGTGCCTAACTACCGTGACTTAACCCCACAGGACGAGTGGGACTTATTAGAGAAGGGATTAAACCGTGTAACCGATACCTGTATCCCAGAAGAAGAGGCGTTTAGAAGAATTCAAGAACACATTGTTAAGATTTGGAAGGATGCCGAGGCAAAAGGCGAACGGTATTTGCCCCACGAATATATGTACAAACTCTTGCTTTCAGGAGTTATGGAAGAACATTACGAAATAGATTTAAAAGATTCTTGGATGTACGCCGCCGCGGAAAAAAATTTACCGATTATTTGCCCCGGTTGGGAGGATAGTACTATGGGGAACATCTTTGCCTCTTATGTTATGAAGGGCGAATTAAAGGCCAGCACAATGAAATCGGGTATCGAATACATGACCTTTTTGGCAAATTGGTATACCCAGAATTCCGATAATGGTATTGGATTTTTCCAGATTGGCGGTGGTATTGCAGGAGATTTTCCAATATGTGTCGTACCCATGCTCTATCAAGATATGGAACGCACCGATACGCCCTTTTGGAGTTATTTTTGCCAAATTAGTGATAGTACCACTAGCTATGGTTCGTACTCCGGAGCAGTACCCAACGAAAAAATCACATGGGGGAAATTGGACATCGATACCCCTAAATTTATTATCGAAAGTGATGCAACTATTGTGGCGCCATTAATTTTTGCTTACCTTTTAGACATGTAATTATGGACAAACACGCACATTTAAGAAAAGTTATAGTCGATTTTAAAAAATTGACTCCCGAGGTTTTAAAATTAACAGTGGAACGCTACCCAGATGGCTATGATGACCGAGATGTCATTTCCTTTCGTAACGCCAGAGGCGAACGTATCGAGGCTGTTGAGGTACTTACCGCAGATACTAAATACCTGGTAAAGATCAGTGAAAAGCTGGAGTACACCATGGAGAATTATGATGCGGCGGATTATGAGGATTTTGATGACGATGATCCAACGGCCATTATAGAGCCAACACCGGAGGACATGGCCAATGATGATGATGAGGATGAAGATTAAGTTACTTTGTCAAACTCAATTTCATTTTACGGATTAAATCAGTACAACTTATTTTGTTTTTCAACTAACTGGAAAGTAGTGCCAAACTGATTGGCACTACTTTTTTATACGACCAATCGGAATACCTAAATTATAGGACCTATATGAATATAGAGGAAATTGAAAATATAGAATTGAAGTTTTTAGATCTTGATGATTACCAAGAACTGAAGACCGCCATGATTTCTGCGTATACCAATATGCCCGGGGCATATTGGCAAGAGGCACATATTGCTGCGCTTATCAAAAAATTTCCGGAGGGTCAAGTAGTCATAAAGATCAACGGACAACTGGCCGGAGTTGCCCTTTCCATTATTGTAGATTACGACAAATACGATGACGATCATACTTATGAGCAGATTACAGGTAACTTTTCCTTTAACACCCATAGCAATTATGGTGATGTACTCTATGGTATAGAAGTATTTATAAAACCTGAATTCAGGGGCTTACGTTTGGGTAGGCGATTATATGATTACCGCAAGGAACTATGTGAAAAGCTCAATTTAAAAAGTATCGTTTTTGGCGGAAGGATGCCCAATTATCATACTTATGCCAAGGAGCTGACACCAAAGGAATATATTTCCAAGGTAAGACGAAAAGAAATTCAGGACCCGGTACTAAATTTTCAGATTAGTAACGATTTTCATCCTGCCAAGGTCATGAAAGGCTACCTGCCCGGGGATGCCGCATCCAATGATTTCGCGATTTTGATGGAGTGGGATAATATCTATTATCAAAAACCTTCTAAAAAGGCAGCAACTAAGAAGACCATTATCCGACTTGGGTTGATTCAATGGCAAATGCGGCCCTATAAGGATTTGGAGGAATTGTTACAGCAGGCGGAATATTTTATAGATGCCGTTTCTGGTTATCGTTCTGATTTTGCACTTTTCCCGGAGTTCTTTAACGCTCCTTTGATGGCCAAGGACAACCATTTGTCAACGCCAGATGCCATTAGGGAACTCGCTAAGCATACCGAGGCCATTGTACAGAAATTTGCTGAATTTTCTATATCCTATAATATCAATATCATTACCGGTAGTATGCCAGAGATGATAGAAGGTAGGTTGTATAATGTGGGGTATTTGTGCCGCCGAGATGGGAGTATGGAGCGGTATGAAAAATTGCATGTGACACCAGACGAAGCCAAGGTCTGGGGCATGCAGGGTGGTTCGCAGTTAAAAGCCTTTGATACAGATTGTGGTAAAATAGGGATATTAATATGTTATGATTCTGAGTTTCCTGAGCTAAGTCGCTTGTTGGCGGACGAAGGAATGGACATACTCTTCATTCCCTTTTTGACAGATACTCAAAACGGATACTCTAGGGTGCGCCATTGCGCACAGGCACGTGCCATAGAGAACGAATGTTACGTGGCCATAGCAGGTAGTGTAGGGAATTTGCCTAATGTACAGAACATGGATATTCAATTTGCCCAATCCATGGTGTTTACACCCTGTGATTTTTCTTTTCCTACCAATGGGATAAAGGCAGAAGCAACGCCAAATACAGAAATGATATTGATTGCCGATGTAGATATAGATTTGTTGCGGGAACTCAACCAATTTGGAGCCGTACGTAACCTAAAGGACAGAAGAACAGATATCTTTGAACTAAGAAAAAAGTAAAAACATTGAAGGATTTGAAAATAATAGGGAGTGAAGAGTGGTGTGTTTTTGAACATTTGGGAGTACCCGCGATTAAGGCTCGTGTAGACTCCGGTGCAAAGACCTCTTCCATACAGGCAACCAATTTAAAAGTGTTTTCAAAAGGCACGCAGGAATGGGTGCGCTTTGAGGTAAATCCTTTGCAGGAAAATAGGAGCATAGCTATCCAATGCGAGGCCAGATTAATAGATCGTCGCATGGTAAAAAGCTCTTCAGGGATATCCGAAGAGCGTTTGGTGGTAAAAACTCCTGTAACTGTAGGCGATGATACCTTTGATGTGGAACTGACCTTGGCGAACAGGGATACAATGGAATTCCGTATGCTCTTAGGTCGCGAAGCACTGAACGAACGGTTTATTGTAAACCCTGCCTTGAACTATATTGCCAAAGAATTTTCCGATGCGGAGATCGAGGTAAAATATGCACCTTTTAGAAAAGAGAAAACAGGCTTAAAGATTGGTTTGTTAGCCAGTAACCCCAATCTGTACAGCAATATGCGTATTATGGAGGCTGCTGAGGCGCGTGGCCACGAAATACAGTTTTTAAATGTAGAGTTGGCCTACATGAAATTGGATGCCCGTTCTCCGGAAATTCGCTACAGGGGTGGCACTATTTTATCCGATTTTGATGCCGTCATTCCAAGAATAAAGCCTTCGGTTACGTTTTATGGTTGCGCTTTGATTCGGCAGTTTACCAATTTAGGCGCCTATTGTCAAAATTCGTCGGAAGCCATTTCGCAGTCCCGTGATAAGCTGTTCGCTTCACAATTGTTTTCCAAGAACGACATCCATATTCCCATAACCGGGTTTGCAAAATCGCCCATGGATACCAAAGACCTCATTAAAATGGTGAACGGTGCGCCATTGATTATAAAGCTGCTAGAAAGTACCCAAGGAAAAGGAGTAGTATTGGCCGAGACCAACAAAGCGGCAGAAAGTGTGATTAATGCCTTTAAAAGCGTAAATACCAACATCTTGGTGCAAGAGTTCATTAAGGAGGCTAACGGACAGGACATTCGATGCTTTGTAGTAAACGGAAAAGTAGTGGCTAGTATGCAGCGGCAAGCGCAAAAAGGCGAGTTTCGGGCCAATATCCATCAAGGCGGTACGGCATCCATTATAAAAATCACATCGGAAGAAAAGAAATTGGCTATCAAAGCCGCTAAAATTTTAGATTTGGCAGTGGCAGGGGTAGATATTATCCGTTCTAACAAAGGGCCTTTACTATTGGAAGTTAATTCTTCTCCTGGCTTGGAAGGAATCGAAAATGCCACGGGGAAGGATATTGCTAACGAAATGATTGTTGCTATAGAGCGGAAATTGAAGTTTAGTATGTAGTGAGAATTTAGCTTTTTTTGATAAATACGGAAAATAAACTGGAAGTAGATGATACACCTAATCGTTGGAAATACAGGTTCTGGTAAAACCACGTATTCAAGAGAATTAAAGCAAAAAACCAATGGGGTTATCTTTTCAATCGATAAATGGAATAACGCCTTGTTTCTGACAGATAAAAAACCTACTGATGGGCTAGAATGGTTTCTAGAGCGAATAGAACGTGCTGAAACTATTATTCTTGATTTGGTCACACAACTCGAAGAGACAAAAACAGATACCATTCTTGATTTAGGACTTTCTAAAGTTAAGCATCGTGAGAAGTTCAGAAGATTTGCGAAGTTGCATAACTATGAACTAAAAATACACTTTTTAGATATACCTACAGAAACTAGGCTAGAGAGAGTGATGAAAAGAAATAAAGAGAAAGGGGAGGCATTTGAATTTGAAGTAAGTAAAGAGAATTTCGACTTTATGGAGACCTGGTTTAACAAACCAACTGCCAAAGAAATGATAGGAGGAATAGTTATTAGGGAATAAGGGATTCATCTAAATTTGGATGGCTAAGGAACTAAAGATATTGCGCAAAACACTGTGCTTAAGGACTCACCCAATTAATAGAAAAATTAAAGTAAGCAGGATTGCCTAAGTTGTTTTCTGCTAAAAAAGACGTGTCATCCCCAAAAGGACGGAAAAAATCGCCCCGATCCAAATCAAAGGACCAGTTGTAGCGGTAGCCCGCTTGGGCAGAAAACCATATTTGAGAGGTAATAGCGTGTTCCCAGGTCACACGCAGTCGTAGTTCCGAGCGTCGTAGCTCCATATCATTAAAGGGTAAATTGTATATATTGTCATCATTGCTAATGCGGTAGGTATTCCCTTCAATTTCCCAACCGGCCAGCAGTATGTTTTTTGAATTTAGATTTCTACGGTATTGGAAACGCGCGGGGAGCAACATTTCAAGACCCCATGTTTTACTAGGTGCAGTGTACATCATGTAATATACCGGTAGATAGTTGAGCGAACCTCCAAGATAAGTTCTGGTTAGACCAAGACCCCACAATTTTCTGTCATTTGGTTTTACTCCGTAAATAGCGGCGCCGGAATACCGGGTGTATTTGAGCGATTGCATATCCGAAAAGGAATAGTCTCCGTTTAGGTTGGCCCCAAATTGTAAAATTAAAAAGCGCTTGATATTCAAGGGCTTGAATGCGGTTGCGGTAAAACCCATGGTCCTTAAGCCATTATTTTCCAAAGCTCGAGATAATGGGTTGCTCGCCACGGTGTTAGGTTCGGAAAACGAGTAATTGGTTTCTGCGTAGTTCAATCCAAGGTTAAGGAGAAAATAGTTTTTGGAAAATACAGGATAGTTTATGGCAATACGCGCCCCTTGTGCACTATTTAATTCGTTTTCCCCAGATGCGCCGTTAGGCGCAAAAGGTGCGGACTCCAAGGTATGAGCTGTTTGAAAATCATAGCCCAGAGAGAAAAGCTTGGTAGGAGTCTGACCTATAATTTTATTAGAGGCAAAAGCCTTGTTCTCCGTAGTCTGTACCAAGTTGGAATAATCGATAATAGTTTCCTCTTCCTCCTCTTCTATGGGGGGGTCGTCTTGAGCTAACACGCTTAGAGGTAATATAAATAGGAGAACGAGAATCCAAATTGGTTTTGCCATGTGGTTTGTTTAATTGGTTTTCATTCGTACCCATGTGTCCGTTCTGCCTACGAGTCCAAAGGGGTCTACGGAACCACGGACTTCTAGCTTGTTCTTATTTTTCATTTCTATGGTACTGTAATAGGTATTGCCAGATTTTGGGTCATAAATAGTGCCATCTACCCATTCATCATCTTCAAAAACAAAATTCCTTAAGTTTAACATGTTCAATATGGGCTTGCCTTCAGGGTCTTTTTTTGGCTTTCCGTCTTCTCCATTGGGTTCCTTTAACCAAACGATTTTACCGTGATATTTCTCTTTTCCTTTTTCCTTGAAAATTTTTACATAAGCGGTACCTTCACTGGGCATCCAAACCCCAACGATAGCGCTGGCATCACTTTGGGCGTATAAGGCTGTACCTGAAGTAAATGCCGTTGTTATAGCAAATAATAAAGTTAGAAGGCTTAGTTTACCTAGTTTGTCCATACCGCAAATCTTTAGTTTTGTCAAAAATATGCGCTGGATAGCTAAGATACAATAGCGTTTTAAAGAAATACTCTAATTAATTTAATCGTTTTGTGTTTAGGTAAAAGAATAACATATGATGACTGACAAGCTACCTGTACCGCAAATTATTTCGAAAATATAAGGTAGTAAGTTATAAATAGAAAAGCATGATTGTCGGTATCGTTCTCTAAAAAACGCTAACGTAGAAATCAAACTTGTACGTACAAGTTGAAACAACTATCTTTAGATTTCATATACCAAATCTATTATTTTGCCAACTTACACGGAATGAATCACGAGGAAAACAATAGTAGGAGAAAATTTATTAGAAACACTTCGGCGGGTATTACTGCTTCTTTTTTATCGCGATCATTAGTGTTGAACGCGGTGGCTTGCGAAACCAATGCTATGAAAATTCCAATAAACGCCCATTTATGGGTGTACGCTAGTGAATTTCCGCCTAATTGGGATTGTACACCTGTGTTGGATACGATTTTTTCGGACCTAAGTTATGCAGGAATCCAAGGACTGGAATTGATGGAAGGGCAGTTGCGGCACGAGGATTCAGTAGAGCGATTAAATGGACTTATAGATACATATAACCTTCCTGTATCCGGGTCTTCTTACGGTGTAGGATTTAATATGTGGAAACATGATAAGCATAAAGCGATTCTGAAGGATATTAATTTGGTGGTTCCACGTTTAGGAGAAGTTGGTGGGAAAACCTTTGGTATTTCTGTTGGAAATAAATCTGAAGGACTTAAAACTGAAGCTGAGCTGGATGCCCAAGCAGATATACTTAAAAAAATAAGGCATATTTGCGATGATAACGGAATTGTTGCCAATTTGCACAACCATACCTACGAAGTAGAAAACAATTTGCACGATTTAAAAGGAACCTTGGCACGTATTCCCGATTTTAAACTGGGACCCGACATTAATTGGCTTATTCGTGCAGGAGTAGATCCGGTAGATTTCATAAATACCTATGGGGAACAGATAGAATACCTTCATATACGGGATCAATATAAAGACGGTACATGGTCCGAATATGTAGGACAGGGCGATACCGATTTCAAAACGATAGCTGCGGCACTAAAGGCAACTAATTTTAACGGACAGGCAGCCATAGAGCTAGCTTACCCGGATAATTTTACACCCAAAAACCAACTTAAGGAGAATTGGAAAATGAGTAAGGATTTTATTAGGCAAACATTTCAGTGGTATTAAACTTAATATAAGGTAGTATGAAAATAGCAATGTTAGGTTCTGGTTTTATTGCCAGATTTTATGCAGAATCCTTACACGCACAGCGCAGAAAGGACGAGGTGATAATGGTTTATTCAAGAAACGAGGATAACGCTAAACGTTTTGCAAGCGATTATGGTTTGGCTCACTTCAGTACAGATATGGATGAAGCCATTGCACATCCGGATGTAGATGTGGTATTGATATCGCTTCCCAACCACTTACACGAAGCCGCAGTGCATTCTTGTGTAAAATTCAGAAAACACGTTATCTGTACCAAACCATTGGGCAGAACTGCTACTGAGGCTAAGCGCATGCTAGATGCCGTAGAGGGAGCAGGGATATTTGGCGGGTATCTGGAGGATCTTTGTTACACACCAAAATTCTTGAAATCTATGGAAAGTGTGAAGAAAGGCGCTATAGGCAAAGTGCTTTGGGCAAAATCCAGGGAAACACATCCCGGGCCGCATAGCGATTGGTTCTGGGATAAGGAAAAATCCGGTGGCGGAGCCATTATAGATTTAGGTTGCCACTGTGTGGAAATCAGTAGGAATTTCATAGGAAAGAATATAAAACCAATAGAAGTAATGTGCTGGGCAGACACCCAAGTACACCCCATAGATGCAGAGGATCACGCTATAGGCTTGGTTAAATATGCCAATGGCGCTATTGGTCAGTTCGAAGTCAGTTGGACATTTAGAGGCGGTATGGACTTGAGGGACGAGGTGATGGGTACGGAAGGTACTATTTGGGTCAATAGTTTTCTCCGTACCGGTTTTGAAATGTTTACAACTGGTAAAGGAGGTGATGGTTACGTTGCGGAAAAAGCGGAATCCAATACCGGTTGGCTGTTCCCTGTTGGGGACGAGGCACATGAATTGGGGTATCCACACATGTTTACCGATATGTTTTCTGCTATTGAGGAGGGTAGGGAGCCGCTGGAATCCTTTTATGACGGTTACGTAGTAAATGCTATTTTGGATGCAGCGTTCAAATCGGCCGAAAGTAAACTCTGGGAGCCTGTAGTTTTGGCAGATTGGCGTGGAGACGAACCGGAAGAGTCAATGAAAATATGGGAATCTTACGATGAAGAATATTACCTAGTTAAGGAAGAGGTGCTGCCTAATGGCGATATAACGGTCATATTAAAGCATAAAACCTCTGGTGCGATATCCCGTAAGGTTATCTTGGCTAAATAAAATATAAATGGAAAACAAAACACTTAAAACATTAACTATATCATAGTTCTAGAGTTAGGCATCTGAGCTGGTAAATAATTGATAAAAAGCTGAAATAATTCAGCTATATTTTCTTGAAAACAGGGATAACACAAGCCCAAAAATACCAGCTGCTGCTTAGAAAATTTCAAAGATGTTTATCAAATCATAAAAGAACGAAAGTGTAGGCAAACTAAAAGATATGAATTTCAAGAACACTACATACATTATCATGGGCGGCACCACAGGTATGGGCCTGGCAGCTTCCATTGCCTTAAAGGGTCATGGAGCCAAGGTTCTTGTTGTAGGAAGAAATAGCGAAAGCTGTTCGGCCGCTGAACGTATCTTGGGTGATGGTGCCCTTTCCCTAAGTGGAGATGCAACGAACCCAGAAACCATTAAAAGAGCCATAACACTTGCGCATGACTCCTTTGGGTTTATTTCTGGACTTTTTCATGTAGCTGGAGGTAGCGGTAGAAAATGGGGAGATGGACCATTGGATACAATGGCACTAGAGGGATGGAACAAAACTATAGAACTAAACCTTACCTCCCTGATGCTTTCCAATCAGGGAATGGTCAATTACTTTTTGCAACATGGTCGCGAAGGGGTTATATTGAACATGGGTTCCGTATTGGGCTACAGCCCATCTCCAAAATATTTTACTACCCATGCCTATGCCGCGGCAAAATCTGCCATCATCGGATTTTCAAAATCCATCGCCGCCTACTATGCCAAAAATAATATTCGTATCAACGTTATAGCACCAAGCCTGTTCATTACCCCTATGGCAAAAAGAGCCGCGGAGAATAAAGAAATCCTTCGGTTTTTAGAAACAAAACAGCCACTGGATGGTGGTCGCCCAGGAGCATCGGAAGATATCAATAACGCAGTATTGATGTTTCTGCATCCGGATTCTAAGTTCATAACTGGCCAAGTCCTAGCAGTAGATGGCGGTTGGACCTTGAGTGAAGGCCAATATTGATCGTAGTGTACTATGGATAAATATTATTTAGGAATAGATGTTGGGGGAACTAAGATTAAAATGGTGGTTTTAAATGAAAAAGGTACCATACTGGAGCAGGGTGAAATCCTTACCGAGGACATGGCACCCGAAAAGGAGCTATGGAAAAAGAAAATCATTGATCTTATTGAAAATAAATTTGAAAAATATACAAAAGCTAATCCGGAAGCCTTACAATGTGGAATTTCCGCACCTGGCCTGGTAGATTCCCTAAATAAAATGACTCTGCACATGCCTGAAAGGCTCAAGGGAATCGAGAGGTTTGATTGGTCAAAAGCTTTAGGTAGAACCATACATGTGCTTAACGATGGGCATTCGGCCTGTTTGGCGGAGTATGAATTGTTTTATCGTGGTTCCGGTGTACAGCATTTATTGATGCTTACTTTGGGTACCGGAGTAGGCGGTGGCATAATTATGAACGGTAGCCTGTATCAGGGGAATTTACAGCGCGCTGGCCATGTTGGTCACATGACGCTTGAATATGATGGCGTACCTACCATGACCAATATGCCGGGCAGTCTGGAGCATGCCGTGGGTAATTTTTCAGTTTCCGAAAGAACCGAAGGCCGTTACCAGTCGGTACGTGAGCTTGTAGATGCTTATGTTTGCGGAGACGCAGAAGCCCGTGTTTGGTGGTTAGCTTCCGTACAGAAGTTGGCCATAGGCTTGGCCGGTTTGATTAATATTCTATCTCCAGAAGTGATCGTATTGGGCGGAGGCATCGCAACAGGAGCAAATGAGGTCTTAATGGATCCCTTAGATACTTACATGGCGGAATATGAATGGAGACCCGGAGGGTACAGAACAAAAATAGTGACAGCAAAATTAAAAGAATATGCAGGAGCGATGGGTGCTGCATATTTTGCAAAAACAAAACAGAAATAGAAAAATGAGCGTTATAAAAGAGTACTTAGAAAAAGGAAAGGATATCATTTCGGTAGTTTCCGAACAAGAAGAGATCATACAAGAGGTGGCTCAACTATTTGCCAAGTCAATTTTGGCAGGTAGGATGGTACATCTCTTCGGATCCGGCCATAGTCGCATGTTGGTAGAGGAAATGTGGCCAAGGTACGGTTCGTTTCCGGGATTTAATCCGATTGTGGAGCTGTCCCTTTCCTTTCATAATCTGGTCGTTGGTGCCAATGGGCAGCGACAAGCCATGTTTTTGGAGAACGTTCCTGGATTCGCCGCTAGGATTCTTAGGAATTTTGATACCAGCGAGCAGGATAGCGCATTGGTGGTTTCTTCCAGCGGATGCAATGTGGTACCTATAGAAATGGCCGAAGAATTTCAGAGGCGAAACCTTAAGGTGGTCGCTTTAGTCAGCAAATTACACCTAGAAGGTAGTACCTCCAAAAAATCCGATGGTAAAAAACTAACAGATTTTGCCGACTATGTATTGGACACGGGAGCTCCCTTGGGCGATGCCATGATTTATTTGGACGGACTGGATTCCCCCGTGGCCCCAGGGTCTACTTTAGGAGGTGTACTGCTAATTAATTGCATAAAGGCTGAAACAGCGAAAATTCTTCACGAAAACGGAAAATCTCCAAAAGTTCTGAGCAGTGGTAAAATCGTAGGAGACCAGCGTGCGGTAGACCTTTTTGAATCGGCCTATGACGAGCACGCACATTTAATGGCCAAATTGTACGCCAACGTTGGACCTAAATAGAAGCCTGATGACATTTTCTTCAACGATTGTAAAAAGATACAGTACGGATATTCTAATTATTGGTAGTGGTAGTGCAGGGTCTACCGCAGCTATAGCGGCAGCCCAAAGTAAATACAAAGTTACCCTAGTAGAACGTTACGGATTTCCGGGTGGCACATCCACTCAAATGTTGGATACCTTCTACGGATTTTTTACGCCTTCCGAAACCCCTAAAAAAATCGTTGGAGGCATTCCCGACCGTATCGTAAACGAGTTGCATAAAACGGGAGACATATTTTTACGACCAAACACCTATGGCGCTGGCACTGGGGTGAACTATAATCCAGAAAAATTGAAACAGGTATGGGACAATTTACTACTACAAAGTGGGGTAGCACTTTTTTACCATACCACTTTGGTAGGTGTAGAGCAAGGCGGAGAGCTTAACACGTGCGTCTTTTTTCATAAAGGAACTGGATTTTTCACCATTACCGCAAAGCGTATCATAGATGCTTCAGGGGATGCAGATTACTGCCATTGGGCAGATATTCCTTATGAAAAAGCAGGAGAAAAAGAACCCGCACAGAGTATGACCACTACCTTTCGGATGTCCAACGTAGAACACGATATCTATGATGCTGCAGGAGGTAAGAAAATGTTACAGGAAAAGATGGCGGAAGCTTACACCAAGGGAACGCACCCCTTACCTAGAAAAGAGGGGAGTGCGCACGAGATGTGTCAGCCAAAATGTATATCGACCGTAGCTGTTAAAGTGGCCGACCTAGATCCCTTGGATGTAGAGGGAATCACAAAGGCTGAAATAGAGGGCAGGAGGCAAGCTTTTATTTTCGAGGATTTTTTTAGGTCGGAGGTACCTGGATATGAAAATGCAAGGATTATAGGGCTTTCTAATCAGATCGGGGTGCGGGAGACCAGGCGTGTGTATGGGAACTATCGCCTCACCAAGGAGGATTGCATGCATGCGAAAACGTTTGATGACCAAATTTTTCTTTGCGGCGCCCCTATTGAGGACCATCGTAAAAGCCCAAACGGTGGTTCGGAAACCTTTTGGCAATACGTTCCAAATGGTGGGATCTACGGTGTTCCATATGGTACCATAGTTCCCAAAGGAAGTCACAATACTTGGGTGGTAGGTCGCTGCTTTTCTGCAACTCATGATGCACATGCTTCGTGTCGTTCTATGGCACAGACCATGAGCATGGGTCAGGCTGCAGGGTTGGCCGCCGTAGTTTCTTTGACGCAAGACATAGATGCTAAGAATATCGATATAAAAATACTACAGGACGGCCTTATTCAGAAAGGGGCAGTGTTGGAACTACCCAATACCGTTGCGGATATCTCTCGCAATGGTTGGGCAAATAATTAAGATTATGAGGAAGGATTTTTTTAGAACGGTCATCGGAGACCTCCCGAGTGAAGAAATGGGTCTCACCTATTCCCACGAACATATTGTTATAGACGATTGTTATGTTACCGCAAAACATCCGGAATTTTTATTGAACGATACTTATAAAATAGCGGAGGAGCTACTTAATTTTTATAACGCAGGAGGAAGAACGGTGATAGATACCATGCCCGCAAATGCGGGACGAAATGTAAAGAAGATGGTAGAAGTAAGCCAAAGAAGTGGAGTGCAAATCGTAATGCCGACTGGAATACATCTAGAACAGTATTATCCGCAGAACCACTGGCGTTATTCGTATTCCGAAGACGAACTTACCCGACTTTTTATTGCCGATATTGAAGAAGGAATCGATGCCTTCGACTATTCGGGGCCTTTTGTAAAACGTACCGAACATAAAGCGGGATTAATAAAATTAGCTACTGGGGACGAAACTTTTACTAAACATCAGGAGCTTATTTTTAGAGCTGTGGTAAATGCACATTTGGAAACTGGGGCGCCTATACTTACCCATACCAATTTTGGGAGACAGGCACTGGAACAGGCCCTGTTATTTGAAAAGTTGGGTGCAAAATTGGAACATGTGGTACTGTCCCATGTGGATAGGGCTAAAAAGGTTGATTATAATCGCGCCGTTCTAGATATTGGGGTAAAAGTGGAATATGATAGTGCTTTTAGATGGAAGAAGGATGATATTAATCATACCCTGAACCTGTTGACCCATTTACTGCCAAAATATCCGGACCAGATAACTATGGGTATGGATATGGCCAAGAATGCCTATTGGAAAAGTTATGGCGGCAGTCCGGGGCTAAATTATTTAATAGAGACTATTCCTAAATTTCTTAAATCAAAAGGTTTGGCAGAACATTACCAAAAGTTGTTTTTTGATAATCCAAAATCTTTATACTCGTTTTTTTAACCGCTACATTTTAGGGGAATCCTATGTTTTCTTTATGCAGGCACAGACCTTTGGTAGTTGATTTTTAATTTTATTCAACAATTATGAAAAGTAAGCATTACGTATCGGGTACTCGTTGGTATTACAATATAAATCTCCATAGAGGTTAAAACCGGGCTTACTGGTAGTAAACCGCACAGATATATGTAAAATTGGTTCCCCCTCGGAAAGTTGAAGGTTTTCTGCTATTTCTTTAGTAGCGGGAATGGACCTTAATTCTTGCTCGGCTCCCATAATTTCAATAAAATAGTTTTGACTTAGTGTTTTAAAGAAGGAGCCTTCTATGAATTCTGCCGGTTTAATGATTTCCATAGCGTTTAGCGCATACCAATTATTCTCCAGAACAACGGGCTTATTGTTAATATGGCGTATCCGCTGAAAGTAAACACATTTTGATTTGCGTTCTTCACTCGTCAACCCAAATACAATTACCGGATCCCAACTCGTAATTCGAGGCGTTGAAGTGAGTGTCGTTTTTACCTCGTAGTCTATGGATCCTGAGAATCCTTTTACGGTTAAAAGTCCCAATGCTTTTCGTCGTTCAATGACCTTACTTCCTTTGCCCTGCTCTTTTTGGATAAACCCTTCTCGAAGCAATTCGTCCAATGCTTTTCTTACAGTAGTTCGTGTTGTTTTGAATTTTTCGCAAATTTCGTTTTCCGAGGGCAAGTAACTATCTATTGGATAGACACCTGTCTGAATTCGTTTTTTTATATATTCTTGAATTTTGGAATATTTTTTGGTCGCTTTCAATTTATGTGTTTAAGAATCCCATCTCTGTTTTGTGCACGCAAGTATCGATTTTATTTCAAATTGTCTAACATCTCTTTTGTCGTTTTTTCCAAATCAAACGCTGCTTTCCATCCCCAATCTTGTTGTGCATTCGAATCATCTATGCTACTAGGCCAAGAATCGGCAATAGCCTGTCTAAAGTCTGGTCGGTAATTCATTTTAAAGTCTGGAAGTTCACTTTGAACACTTTTCGCTATTTCGCTAGGTGTAAAACTCATACCGGACAAATTATAGGAGGAACGCACTTTTACACGTTCTTCATCGGTTTCCATCAATTGCATGGTGGCACGGATGGCATCGTCCATGAACATCATGGGTAGGGCTGTATCCTCTTTTAGGAAACAAGTATAGGCCCTTTCAGAAAGTGCCTTATGGTAAATTTCTACGGCGTAGTCCGTAGTTCCGCCGCCCGGCATTGTTTTCCAACTTATGAGTCCGGGGTAGCGTATGCTGCGTACATCTACATTAAACTTGTTAAAATAGTACTCGCACCATCGCTCACCGCTCTGCTTACTAATCCCGTAGACCGTGCTAGGTTCCATAATGGTATTCTGGGGTGTATGGTCTTTTTGCGTATTTGGTCCAAATACAGCAATACTGGAAGGCCAGAAAATTTTGTCTATTTTCTTTTCCTTGCCAAGGTTCAACACATTAAAGAGCGAATTCATATTCAAGTTCCAGGCACGCATGGGGAATTTTTCCGCAGTGGCACTTAGCATGGCCGCCATTAGATACACCTCGTTTATCTCATAATAGGCAATTACTTCTTCCAATGCATCATAATCGGTAGCATCCAAAATCTCAAACGGTCCGCTTGCCATTAAAGTGTCACTTCCTTCGCGGATATCGCTAGCTATAACCTTATCATTACCATATTTTTCCCGAAGGGCCATGGTAAGCTCTGTTCCTATCTGTCCACAAGCGCCTATAATCAATATGTATTTTTGCATCTAAATACTAAGTTAAATCAATTCAAGCATAAAGATACCTTTTCTTAAAAATTGTACATTCGTCCCATGGCAAAAATCTATTATTTAATTACGCTGTTTATCGTAGTTCTTTCCTGTAAGGAAAATAATATAGCGGTCGAAGCAGAGCAGGACAGTAATTGGGAAAGTGTTGCAAGTGAACTACCACGCAAAATCGCTTTGAATCCAAAATCAAAAGCGCTTGTTGATGACTGGGCGGCATTTAAATCTTTTGACACCAGTTTTGATCGAATATATACGGCTACTTATATTGAAGATCTTGTGTTGATTGTTGAGGATTTGGTTGAAAACCAGAAAGCATTGGAAGGTTCTGAATATCCTACTGAATTTGATATCCCACAAATAAAAGGCCGTCAGAACGTTTTAAAAACGTTTATCCTAAAGGCAAAAGGAGATTTAGAATACCGCCAAGACCCAAAAGTTTCTATTGAAGAAATGATAGCAGCCTATAATGGTTTTCGTAATCAATTTAATGTGCAGGTCAATAACACACTACCGGAAGAACTCATGGCAAATGATAAAAATTAATAGCTAATTGTTTTTGAGAATATTCGTTTGAATATCGCAAGGCATTAGCAATATAGTCTTAACTATATGCATATTTTTATTACGCTTATACAATAGGATTGTATTTTTAACTAGTGTTGAACATGGAGTTAAAGTGGGTTATTTCAATAAGCATCCAAATGAATGTGAAGGGGTGTTACTGAGTTCATTTTGGAAAAAAAAGAACCCCAATGATATTATTTGAAGGGTTGCCCATCAAATTGCATCATTGGGGTTTATACAAACTAGCGGGCCTTACGCCAAAATATATTTTACTGCTTGGGCGCTGCTGGAGTTACTTTTTTAGATTCCAATGCTTGTCTAGTTAGGCTTGCAAGATTGAAATTAGGGTCAATGGCCAAAGCTTCATCAATGATTGCTATTGCAGCATCTAAATCATTTGGGTCCTTATTGAATTTAACCAATGCTTTTAAGTGAAAAAATGCGGCCTTAAGCGACGCTTCATATGGTTGCTGTCGCTCGTAAAATGCATATTTCATATCTTCTTTTGCGTTCGCAATTCCATAGTCTATGTGGGTGGATGCCCCGTCAATATCATTTAACTGAATTTTAAGGTCGGCCATTTCATAGGCTAAATATGAGTTTGGCATTCTACTATTTAAAACTTCAAAATGCTCTAGAGCTCTTTTAGGTTGGTTCAAAGCTTTGAGGGAAATTGCTTTTACCTGTACGGCAAGGTCAGAATCTGTTGCTACTTTTTCAATGCCAATAGTATTCAAAGCCTGCATATGTTGGTTGTCATTGGCATAAATGTAGGCAAGGGTATCTCTGCGTTCTCTTGAAGGAGCAAGAATGTTTAAATGCGTTATGGCATTTATAATACCATTAATATCACCTTGTAAACGCATTTCATTATAAAATGCTTCGTAATGCTTTTGAAGTTCTGTTGTAGTCTGCGATTGGGCACCAATTCCTGCTAGTAACGAAAGCATAAATAATACTTTTTTCATTTTGATTATTTTTTAGGTGGGCTAAACTATTAAAATAATCCGTAAGAACTTGTTAAGGAAAGCTTTAAATATGCTAAAAAGGAAAACACTAAACCAAGTAGCCTTAATTATTTTAAAAATTCAAGCTGATAGGGTAAACCATAAGTGAGCTTTTTTCTAGTAAAACTAATTAGTAATTGAGTGTAAAAACCAAAACTCTCCCCATCCTTATATAAATTCTAGTAATATATTTCTTTTTAATCATGACTTTTCTATACTATATCAATTTTTGGATTTACTTAAAACCATTTACATGTTAATTGTAAAATAAGAGTTATTTTATGGGAATGACTAAGCACGTGTTAAGTTAATCTTATATTGATGTGAAATCAGAATACATTTTAGTAAGATATAAATTATTTGAACTTATAATTTTATGTGTTTTGCTTGGTGATATTAGGAATTTGGGAGGTTCCAATCCTCTTTCTAGTGCTTTTTTAGTGTAGTAGTCCTGTTTTTGGGGATGATTTGGATGTACGGCGTTAAAAGTTGCTTCCCATTGTTCTTCATTTATAATGCGCTGTAAAACCAATATACAATCGTTTAAATGAATGAGGTTTACAGGTGCGTCTCCGTTCTGCAAGTTTTTCCTGCCCGAAAGCATCGTCACAGGATGCCGATCCGGACCTATGAGTCCGCCAAAGCGCACAATCGAGCTCTTAAAACCGGTTGAATTTTTAAACAATAGTTCACTTTCTAAAAGTTGTTTTCCGGATTCCGTGGTAGGTATCGGTAAGGTTTCCTCGGTAACTTCACCTTGTTCGTCCCCATAAACTGATGTACTGCTTACGAAAATCACTTTTTTAACGGGACTTTCCTTTATATGGGTTAGTAAGCATTTCATTTTGCCAACATAAGATGCTTTTGCACCATCTCCCCTTAATCCCGGTGGGACATTTATAATGATAATTTCACATGGGTTTAGAAAACCTTGTATATCTCCGTCTACCTCCGTTTCGCTAACGGAAATGAGAAAGGCATGTATTCCCGCCTTGGCTAAAACCGGTAGCTTTTCTTCAGAAGTTGTAGTGCCATTTACAGTGTAGCCTTCCGCTAATAGGTTTTTTGCCAAGGGTAGTCCCAACCACCCGCAACCCATTATGCCAATAGTTTTAGTCAAATGTTACGGTTTGTGTGGTTAGGATGGCGTCGTTAAGGATAAAGGGTTTTGGAATATTGTCCTCAGGTCTTTTAGGTATGGAAAATTGTTCGTTTTCCAACAAGTCGTTAGATGCCTCGTATATGGTCAGCTCCAAAACTGCGTCCTTGGGAATTTCCAAAATAATATCCGTATAATCATTATCGCTTATGAAGTGTGTCACTAATTTCCCTCTATTTCGGTTCGCAAGAAAATAATCGGAAAGTGCTATTCCGTTCACCGTTGCTTTTAAAATCTCAATGTTGTTCGTATATAGTTCTAGCCTATTTACTTTGCGCTGAGGTATAATGCAGAAGTCCAGTAATCGATTATTACCTATCACCGTATCCCT
>CAYGUY010000061.1:0-23462 GCA_964353165.1 uncultured Maribacter sp. | reverse complement strand
TGTCCAGCGATAGGGAAAAGGCAATCGAAGTAGGCTGTAACGACTATCTTTCTAAACCTGTTGATAGGTTGAAATTAGTGACACTCATAGACAAGTATTTGGGATAATGTAGTTTATTAATAAGAAAGGCTTTAGTTCTTCTGGTTTGTTGCAGGTTGGGTAAGCGGAAAACCCCTAAATTATAGTATGAAGCAAAAAATTGAGCATGTTAAGGATTATATTGTTGGTAATCGTGACAGGATTACCTCCGAGCGCTATTTTGTTGCTCTTACTGCTTTTGTGGCCGCGGTATTCTCACTTATTTTAGGATTTTTCCACTTAGTTAGTGCCCTTAAAACCACTTCGGTTCTGTTAGCGGTTAGTACCGCCATACTATTATTTGTGTTGCACTATGTAGTTCGGTTTTATCGCTATTTGTTGGTGCCAAAAATTATATTAACTATTGGGGGCTTGGTTATATTGGATTTTACTTTTTATATAAAGTATCTCTCCAACGGTCCTGTTCTTTTGTTTATATTAATATTTGCGGCACTTATTTTATTACTGTGGAACGGTAGGGCGCTCGTTTTGTTGATTATACTTTATTTTTTGAATTTATGTCTGTTGTTCTACTTGGACTATAACGCTCCTGATTTTTCCTTTGAATATCCCAGCAGCCATAAAAGAATTATTGATGTTTATTTTAGTTTTTTTATCTATACTACACTACTTGTTGGTCTTTTGCTGCTATTCAAACGGGATTTTTTAAAGCAAAAAAAGCAGGCGATCGAATCGGATAGGTTAAAGTCGGCCTTCCTTGCCAACATTAGTCATGAGATCAGAACACCCATGAACGGTATTCTGGGTTTTTCGGAATTACTTAAAAACCCAAATCTTAATCCCGAAATCCATGAAAAGTATATTGAAATCATAGAAATAAGCGGACATAGAATGTTGAATATTATTAACGATGTCATGGATATTTCTAAAATAGAAGCGGGTTTGGTAACTATAAAAAGCCAAGCGTGTAATGTGAACGAGGTGCTAGAACAGCTATATGATACTTTTAATAGGGAAGTTGAGGCCAAGGGTATGGCTCTGGTATATGATGAATTTGGTACAGAAGAACCAATTATTATAAAAACGGACTGCGATAAACTTTTTGACATTTTAAAGCAATTAATTAAAAATGCGATTAAGTATAGCCAAAAAGGTGTAATCGCTTTTGGTTATAGCATTAAGGGTAAGTATATTGAGTTTTACGTAAAAGACGAGGGTATAGGCGTACCAATGGAAAAACAACAATGCATTTTTGAACGATTTGTTCAGGCAGATATAGATGATGTAGAAGCGCGGCAAGGCGCTGGACTAGGGTTGTTTATTGCAAAATGCTATGCTGAGTTACTAGGTGGCAGCATTTGGATGGAGAGCATACCTAATGTAGGTTCAAAATTTAGTTTTACAATTTCTATTGAAAATTAATGTGTTTCGGTTTTGGCTTTATTTATTCAAAAAGGTAGTTGTTACTCTCAATTACCTCAATAAAAAAATTATCTTTTCCTATGAAGATTGCTAACGCTACGTTGATCGATATTACCGAAATCTTTCGATTATATAGTATTGCTTCAGCGTATCAGAAAACAAAAAAAACGGTTGTGGTTTGGCCAGAATTTGATCGCATATTAGTAGAAACAGAGCTTGCCGAAAACAGACAGTTTAAATTATTGATTAATGATCAAATTGCCTGTGTTTGGGCCATAACCTTTACAGATGCCGCTATTTGGGAGGAACGCAATGCAGATGCCGCAGTTTACATTCATAGGATTGCTGTGCATCCTGAATATAGGGGACAGAACCTTGTAGAAGTTGTGATAACGTGGGCGCGGGAATATGCCAAAGCGAACAATAAACGTTTTATCCGTTTGGACACCGTGGGAAACAATAGAAAACTTATTGCCCATTATACCAAAGCAGGTTTCGACTTTTTAGGCCTACGTAGCTTAAAAAGCAAAGGTAATTTACCTGCACACTACATGAAGGCACCGGTTTCCCTTTTTCAAATCGATCTAGAGGCTTAGCATGATAGTACCAAGCATAGTCGAGGTAAAGAAAAAACGGTGCATGGGCATATCGCTAAAAATGAGTGTAGTCAACGATGTCACTGCTAAACTTTGGAGTAGTTTTATGCCAAGAAGAAAGGAAATACGAAATCGGGTGGGAGGAAATTTTATTTCTTTGCAGGAATACCCACTAAATTATCACGTTTTTTTTAACCCGGCGGTGGTATTCAGAAAATGGGCACTTGCAGAGGTTTCATCGATTGACCAAGTTCCCGAGGGTATGGATGTCTTTACAATCGAAGGCGGGCAATATGCGGTTTTTGATTACAAAGGTACCCATACGGACTCCCGTATTTTTGAATATATTTATGCGGAATGGCTCCCGAAATCCGAATATGTATTGGACGACCGTCCTCATTTTGAGGTATTGGGAGCCACCTATAAAAACAATGATCCCAATTCTGAGGAAGAAATTTGGATACCCATAAAAAAAGCATGAATCAATCTCGAAAAGCGCCTTGGTATTATCTCTTGTTATTAATTTTGGCAGGGGAGAGTGTATTTATACTTCCTTTTGTTTTAGCAAGGGTATTCCGGCCTACGGTGCTGGATGTATTTGAATTAGACAACACCCAACTAGGCCTTTGTTTTTCCGTTTATGGTTTTGTTGCTTTGGTTTCTTATCTAATAGGTGGTCCATTGGCAGATAAGTACCCGCCAAGAAAACTCATCGCTTTAGCGCTTTGGATGACTGCACTGGGTGGACTGGTCTATGCTAGCTTTCCAGGTTATTTTATACTTAAAATCTTATACGGCTACTGGGGCTTTACTACCATATTTTTGTTTTGGGCGGCCATGATAAAAGCTACCCGTGTTTGGGGCGGGGAAAGTTCCCAAGGTAAGGCCTTTGGAATGTTGGATGGAGGTCGTGGCTTGGTAGGTGCTCTGTTTGGAACTATGGGTGTGCTCATTTTTTCTATTTTTATTACAGGCGAAATGGCTAATGCCTCGGTAGCGGAAAGTAAACAAGTCTTTAGATATGTGATTTTAGTTTCCACGGGTATTGTGGTTCTTGTAGGTTTTTTGGTCTGGTTTTTTATGCGGATGGACAAGGCATTTGAAAAGACGATTATCCTGGATAAAATCACTATTTCGCAAATTAAGGAAGTACTCAAATTACCGGCTGTAGGCTTATTGATGATCATCATCTTATGTGCTTATGTTGGGTATAAAATCACTGATGTATTCTCGCTCTACGCACAAGATGTTATGGGGTATGATCAGGTACAGTCTGCTCAAGTAGGCACTTTTTTATTGTTCATTCGTCCAATAGTTGGCGTTATCATCGGAATTTTGGCAGATCGTTCCCAAACTACTTATTGGTTGGTTGTCAGTTTTATAGTTTCCTTTTTTGGCGCCTTATGTTTTGCAACAGGTATTATTTCAGATGCTGACACCTTGTTGTTCTTTCTCTCCATTTTGACTGTGGCTACAGGGGTTTACGCGGCACGTTCCCTATATTTTGCAGTAATGGAACGCGGAAGAATTCCCTTAGTGTTGACCGGAACGGCAGTAGGACTTATTTCACTAGTAGGTTATACCCCGGATATTTTCTCTGGTCCGGCCATGGGCTATTTGTTGGATGCCAATCCGGGAGCACTGGGACACCGACACGTTTTTTGGATGTTAGCCGTTTTTTCATTGATAGGAGGGTTTGCGGCTTGGCGTTATTACTGGTTATATCGTGAAAAAGCTTGATATGCATAAAAACCTGAATTTACTGTTATCGGGAATCATCGTCATTATTGCGGGATGTGTTTATGGTGGTCACCCAAGCTATCTCATGCCATTGCTTTTGGATTATCAGGTAGAGGCACTGGAACTAAAAAACATGCTCCGCGCGGTCATGGGAATCTACTTAGGTATTGGTGTGTTTTGGTTGTTAGGGGCGTATCGATCAAAATTATGGTATGCAGCCACTTTGAGCAACGTCCTGTTTATGGGCGGAATTTCCTTTGGTAGGATCGTAAGTACAATTTTTGATGGGGTTTCTATTCCGTTTACATCGGCTTTGATTTTGGAGCTGTTGTTTTTTGCTTGGGGCGTTTACAATTTAAAAAGATTCCAAAATTTAGAATACTAAAGAATCTTCTTTATATTTTTACGTAAATAGGGTGAAGAACTATAATATAAATAAAACACCATGCGAAAAATTGCTATTCTTTTTATTGCTTTCTTGGGCGCTTGTTTGTTCATGTCCCACGAATTGTTTCTTAAGACAGATTCCCACTTTTTAAACCCCAATACGGTCAGTCAACTCTATTTATTAAACGGAACATTTGATACCAGTGAAAATGCGATTACGGTGGACCGGATCGTAGCACCAAAAATTATAGGGCCTAATTATATGGTTGCGCCTAAAGAAGGTCAGTTTACGATAGAGGACAACATAACCTACCTGAATTTTACAACTGGTGATTCGGGAACCTATGTTGCGGGTATATCTACGTTGCCAAGGATATTGGAAATGGATGCGACCGCTTTTAATACTTATTTGGCCCATGAAGGCCTGGAAAACACCATTGCAGAACGAAAAGCTTCAAATATAGAAAATACAGGGGCCAAGGAGCGTTATTCCAAACACGTCAAGGCTTTGTTGCAGGTAGGCGGGGAAAGCTCCATAGATTTTATGAAGCCGCTAGGATATCCTATAGAATTTTTACCGTTAAACAATCCTTTTGATATTGGTTTGGGGGATGCCGTAGGTTTTAAACTTCTAAGAAATGGCAAGCCTCTGGCCAATCACATCGTGCATTACAGTACTGCCGTTGCAGGGCAGGACGCACATGAAAATGAGAATTCCTTAATTACGAACGAAAACGGTCTTTTTTCCATTAGGCCAAACACAAAAGGTAAGTGGTATGTAGCGACAATCCATATGGAAAAGAAGATTGACGAAGATGTAGATTACGAGTCCAACTGGGCTACATTGACCTTTGAGATTAAATAATCGTTAGGATTTTATTTTCAATCTTAAATCATTGGAAATTAGCAGTAGTATTGCAGGATGATAAATAAGCGCGAATTACTTTTTAAAAAGATTCTTGGAACCGTAAAGCAACTAGATGGTGCAAGCATATCCAAGGAGCGTAGGGTAGTTTTGCAGGTATTGATAGATTTTGTTCAGGAAAAAAAGGATACAGGTGCTAATATCAATCTAAATTTTATTTGTACGCACAATTCCCGTCGTAGCCATTTGGCCCAGATTTGGGCACAAACCTTGGTAGCGTATTTTGGCATTCCAAATGTATTTTGCTATTCGGGAGGCACAGAGGCGACAGCGTTATTTCCAAAAGTAGTGAATACTTTATCGGATGTAGGTTTTGAGATTACTGCACTATCGGAAGGAGCAAATCCTATATATGCTATACAATATAGTGCACAAGCACATCCTGTCATCGGATTTTCAAAAACCTACGACCATCCCTTTAATCCAACTAGTGATTTTGCGGCCGTAATGACCTGCTCCCATGCCGATGAAAACTGTCCATTTATTCCCGGTGCGGAAAAGCGCATACCGCTAACATTTGATGACCCTAAAGTTTATGATGATACACCGTTACAAGATGAGAAGTATGCGGAACGAAGTATGCAGATCGCTACCGAATTGTATTATGTGTTTGCGAAAATAGAGTAAGACTAGAAGTCCAACTTCTTTTTCCTAAGTTCAAAGTTTTGGCCCAAGTAGACTTTTCGTACCATTTCATCAGCGGCTAAATCTTCCGGAATCCCGGATTTTAGAATACCACCTTCAAACATCAAATAAGATCGCTCCGTAATAGCCAAGGTTTCTTGAACATTGTGGTCGGTAATAAGAATACCAATATTTTTATCCTTTAATTGGGCTACGATACGTTGAATGTCCTCTACGGCAACGGGGTCAACTCCGGCAAATGGCTCATCAAGAAGAATAAATTTAGGGTCGGTAGCCAAGGCTCTCGCGATTTCGGTTCGTCTGCGTTCACCACCGGATAGCAAGTCGCCCCTACTTTTACGAATATGCCCCAAACCAAATTCCTCGATTAGGGATTCCATTTTCATGTGCTGTTCCTTCTTGCTCAATTTGGTGAGTTGGAGGACGCTCAGAATATTCTTTTCGATGCTTAGCTTTCTGAACACCGATGCCTCTTGTGCCAAATAGCCAATACCGTTCTGTGCCCTTTTGTACATGGGGAACTTGGTAATTTCCATGTCATCCAGATAGATAGCGCCACCATTGGGTTTGATTAGGCCAACGATCATGTAAAAGGATGTTGTCTTACCTGCTCCGTTAGGTCCTAATAATCCAACAATTTCCCCTTGGTTGACTTCCAAGGAAATACCTTTCACTACGCGTCTTCCGCGGTAAGACTTCATTATGTTTTCAGCTCTAAGCTTCATGTTTCCAAATCTAAACCTTATTCAATCGTATGAAAAGGTTTTATCGTTTATTTAACCTCCTTTTGCTCTAGTGCCTCCCAATATTCGTAAGCACGTCTTAAATGAGGAATTACAATCGTACCGCCCACAAGTGTTGCAATACCTAAGGTTTCCATAATCTCTTCTTTTGTTACTCCTTCTTTATGGGAACTTTCTAAATGATATTTTACACAATCGTCGCACCTTAGAACGGTAGAGGCCACTAAACCTAAAAGCTCCTTTGTCTTTACGTCTAATACTCCAGGAGCATAGGCATTGGTGTCCAAGTTAAAGATTCGTTTTATTATTTTGTTGTTATCTGCCAACAGCTTATCGTTCATCTTAGCACGATACGCATTAAATTCATCTACTTGGTTTGACATTTTTGCTTGCTCTTTTTGCTTCTTTTTTTGCTTCACTTTTTAATACTCTAGCCGAAATATAAATACTTACCTGATATAGAATTAGTACAGGAATGGCCACTATGATTTGACTAGCCACATCAGGAGGTGTAATTACAGCAGAAAGTATCAACACAAGGACCAGAGCTATCTTTCGATATTTTCTCATTATCTCAGGAGTAATCAGCCCTACTTTAGTTAAGAAATAAATAATTATGGGTAGCTCGAATAATACGCCACAGGCTAAAACTGCTGAACGAACCGTACCAATATAGGAATCAAGATCAAACTCATTAAGCACGATTTCACTAACCTGGTAGGTTCCCAAAAAGTTAATGGATAACGGAGCAACTACATAGTAACCGAATAGTACCCCTAAAAAGAAAAGAAGGGAAGCTACAAAAATGAAGCCTCGGGAGTGTTTCCTTTCTTTTTCGTAGAGTCCGGGACTTATAAATTTCCATAATTCGTAGAGAATATAAGGAAATCCAAGAATGATGCCTCCCCAAATAGCGGTCCAAATGTCCGCAGAAAATTGTCCGGACATAGTTCTACTTTGTATGGTAAAAGGTAATTTCTCTTTACAGAAATCAGAGTCTATGTTTATCCAAGTTGCCGCATCGCAGAAAAATTTATACGTTGGAAAATCCATTTTTGAAGGCCCAAAGATAATCACATCGAACACAAATCCGCTAAATACAAAAGCTACGATACCTATTATAATTACAGCTGCCGTAGATCGGATTAAATGCCATCTAAGCTCTTCTAGATGGTCTAAAAATGACATTTCGTTTGGTGGTGTGGTCGTTTTCTCTCCCATTATAAAATACCTTCGTTTATGAGATTGTGCAAATGTATTATCCCAATGTATTTGCCATGTTCTGTGGCCAATAGCTGAGATATTCCTTTTTGTTGCATGAGTTCCAAAGCTTTGATCGCTAGCGTGTCGTTCTCAATAGTTTTGGGATGGCTGCTCATAATATCCGCCGCCGTTAGTCCCTTAATGTTATCATGCTTGTTAAGCATTCTTCTTATATCCCCGTCCGTTACCACCCCAACGATTTTATCCTTGTCCAAAACAGCCGTAACACCTAACATTTTTTCGGAAATTTCAACGATAACTTGTTTTACCTCGGTGTTTAACTGTACCTGGGGTATTTGATTGTTTTTGGTGATATCCGCTACTCTTAAATATAATTTTTTGCCCAGTGATCCCCCTGGATGGTATTTAGCAAAATCTGAACTGCTAAAGCCTTTCAATTCCAATAAAACAATGGCTAAGGCATCTCCCATAACCAGTTGTGCCGTTGTGCTAGTGGTAGGGGCCAGTCCGTTGGGACATGCTTCTTTTTCTACAAAAGTGTTTAACAAAAAATCGGCTTGTTTCGCTAAAAAAGACTCGGGGTTGCCAGTCATGGCAATTAATTTGTTTTTTCCTCTTTTTAACAATGGCACCAGCATTTTAATCTCCGGGGTACTTCCGCTTTTAGAGATGCATACCACAACATCGTTCTCCTGTACTGTTCCTAAATCCCCATGAATTGCATCGGCAGCATGCATGAATATGGCCGGGGTCCCCGTAGAATTTAGAGTGGCAACAATTTTTGAGGCGATGATAGCACTTTTACCAATTCCAGAGATGACTACACGGCCTTTGGATGCAATAATGCAATTTACAGTGTTTGCAAAATCCTCGTCAACTAAAGTTAGAAGATGGGTAATAGCATCACGCTCCGTTTGAATCGTCTTTTTAGCCAAATCAATAATTGTGCTCGCGGATGTCAATGTTTTATTCAGTTTTATGAATTGTATTCCTAAAAGATTGTCTTATCTTTAAGATTACAAAATTACGTAAACTTAATGTTATAGTATATGTATCCTTTAATAATTTGGTTTGCCGTACTAGTATATTCTTAATTTTAATGACCAAGTAAAATACTTGCATAATTTCTTTGCACCAAATTGAAAAACGTGATAGACGAGAAAGCTCTGAACGGGGTTGATTTACATGCCTCTTTAAAAAAATATTTTGGTTTTTCCCAGTTCAAAGGACTTCAAGAGGAAGTCATAAAACAAATTCTACAAAACAAGAACTGTTTCGTAATTATGCCCACAGGAGGAGGGAAATCACTTTGCTACCAGCTTCCCGCATTAATGAAGCCAGGAACAGCCATTGTGGTGTCGCCATTGATAGCATTGATGAAGAATCAGGTTGATGCCATTCGAGGCGTTTCTGCTGAGCATGGTATTGCACATGTATTGAATTCTTCGTTAAACAAGACCGAAATCAAACAGGTGAAGGAGGATATTACTAATGGAATCACCAAGCTTTTGTACGTGGCTCCTGAATCTTTGACCAAAGAGGAAAATGTAGAGTTTTTGCGTTCAGTAGAAGTATCTTTTGTTGCGGTAGATGAAGCACATTGTATTTCTGAATGGGGACATGATTTTAGACCGGAATATAGGAATCTAAGGTCAATCGTGTCGCGTTTGGGAGAAAATATTCCAATTATTGGTCTTACGGCAACCGCTACCCCTAAAGTGCAAGAAGATATAGTTAAAAATTTAGGAATTAACGATGCCGTTCTTTTTAAGGCTTCTTTCAATAGGCCAAATCTATATTATGAGGTACGGACAAAGACAGAAAATATAGATGCAGATATTATTAGGTTCGTAAAGCAGAATGAAGGAAAATCTGGGATTATTTACTGCTTAAGTAGAAAAAAAGTGCAGGAGTTAGCTCAAGTACTTCAAGTAAATGGTGTAAGTGCAGTGCCCTATCATGCCGGTTTTGATGCCAAAACACGCTCTAAATATCAAGATATGTTCTTGATGGAAGATGTGGATGTCGTCGTAGCTACCATCGCCTTTGGAATGGGGATAGATAAACCGGACGTGCGATTTGTAATTCATCACGACATCCCTAAAAGTATAGAAAGCTATTACCAGGAAACAGGAAGAGCTGGAAGAGATGGAGGAGAAGGTCATTGTTTGGCATTTTATTCATATAAGGATATAGAAAAATTGGAGAAATTTATGTCCGGTAAACCAGTTGCGGAACAGGAGATTGGAAACGCATTGCTGCAGGAAGTAGTTGCCTATGCCGAAACCTCTATGTCCAGAAGAAAATTTATGCTTCATTATTTTGGTGAGGAATTCGACGAGGTAAATGGGGCTGGCGCGGATATGGATGACAACACCCGTAATCCAAAGCAAAAAGAGGAGGCAGGGGAAGATGTGGTAAAGTTGCTTAAAGTAGTAAAAGGTACGAGTGAAAAATTCAAATCTAAGGAGATTGTTTGTGCCTTACGCGGCAAGAGTAATGCAATCATATCATCACATAAAACTAATGAGAAGGAGTTTTTTGGAATAGGTTCGGATAAAGATAAAAGCCATTGGATGGCCTTGGTGCGCCAAGCATTGGTTGCTGGACTGTTAAAGAAGGAAATAGAACAGTACGGAGTAATTCATTTGACCGATATGGGCAAGGAATTTTTAAAAGCGCCAAGCTCCTTTATGATGACGAAAGATCATGTCTACAATGCAGAAAATGATAGTGCCATAGTTGTTGCCTCTAAAGCGGGTGGTGTGGCCGATGAAAAACTATTGAAGCAATTAAAAGATCTTCGGAAGGCGCAGGCCAAAAAATTAGGAGTGCCTCCTTTTGTCGTTTTTCAAGACCCCTCGCTAGAGGATATGGCATTGAAATACCCCATTACCTTGGATGAACTTCTAAATGTGCATGGAGTGGGTGAAGGAAAGGCTAAGAAATATGGAAAGCCTTTTCTACAATTTATTTCAGATTACGTTGCGGAAAACGATATTATTAGACCAGACGATTTAGTGGTTAAAAGTACCGGAGCAAATTCCGGGTTAAAATTGTATATCATTCAGAATGTGGATCGTAAACTACCTTTAACAGATATCGCTTCTGCAAAAGGTCTAGAAATTGACGCGCTTTTAAAGGAAATGGAGCAAATTGTATTCAGCGGAACCAAGCTTAATTTAGGATATTGGATCGATGAGGTTTTGGACGAAGACCAACAGGAAGAAATTCACGATTATTTTTTAGAAGCGGAGACAGATGATCTTGAAGCCGCTATGAACGAATTTGATGGTGAATATGAGGATGAGGAATTACGCTTGTATCGTTTAAAATTTATTAGCGAGGTAGCCAATTAAAACTACCTGACCCAAGATTCCTGAAGTTCAATGTTCATAGTTGCCGTATTCATTAAAGCTTTAGTTCCTATGGGGAAAGTGAAGTTTTGGTCCACATGCCCAAAACTCATACCGTAGTATGCTGGGATGCCAAGGGGTTTTATCCTGTCCATTATGACTTCTTTAAGCGTAAACGAATCAGCGCTACTTGGGCCACCGCAACCGGCACATACACCAAAAACTATACCTGAAGCTTTTTTAAATGTTTTGCCCTGAATAAGTTGTGTAAGCATGCGGTCTATTCTATAGGGCGCTTCCTCTACATCCTCAATACAGATTATTTTATCCGTGAAATCAATTTCATATGGAGTTCCTATTAAGGCGTTCATCAAGGTTAAGCTACCTCCGGTTAATTCTCCATGTGCTTCTCCGGAATGGATGATATATCGATCATATTCGCGGTTAGAAGTAAGGGAATCGTCCATCACTGCATTTTTAATGATATGAGAGGAATTTTTATTTTCCAGTATATTTTTGAACGCTTTTTTACTGTAGGAATCTTCTAGTGTACTTCCAACAGGGCCATGGAAGCATACCAATCCTGTTTCTTTATGAATAGCATGTAATAGAGCGGTCACGTCACTAAAACCTATTAGCGCTTTTGGATTCAATCTTACAACATCATAATCTATCATATGCAGGATACGCGTGCAGCCGTAGCCACCTCGAATACATAAAATCGCATCTATGTTTTTGTTAGCGAATAGTTCATTAATATCTGCTGCTCGTTCTTCGTCGGTATTACTGAAATAACCAAAGGATTTAGAAATTCGTTTGGTATGGTAGGTGTTATAGCCCATCTGCTTCAATGTCTTTTTAGTCTGTTGTAAAGCATCTTTTTTGAAACTATAGCCCGGTGCTATCAAGCCAATTGTAGCACCTGCTTTTAAGGCTTTTGGGAGCAGAGGTACTACAAATGTAGTTGGCGACCTATTGTATGAGAAGCTAAATGAAGGTAAAAATACCGTAAACGAAATACCAAAAAGTTTGTTGAAGAAGTTACGTCTATTCTGGTTCATAGGGTATTTATGTTTATAAATTGAAAGTACTAAAAGTATTAAAATAATTTTGTTTAACATTTTTAATAAAAAATTAAACAAAATTTAAGATACTTGATTAAATGTATCCGTTACATTTACGAAAATCTAAAACAGATATTATGAAAATGATTAAAATTATGTTTATTTCCGCAGCTTTGATTGCTGGAACGTTTGTACAGGCTCAAAACATCGTTGGTGTTGCGGCAGGAAACGAGAACTTTACAACCTTGGTTGCCGCGGTAAAGGCTGCAGACCTAGTGGAAACTTTAAGCAGTGAAGGGCCTTTTACGGTTTTTGCTCCAGTTAACGATGCATTTGCTGCCTTACCTGACGGTACAGTTGAAGGTTTGTTAAAACCAGAAAGTAAAGCTGCCTTAACGGGTATTCTTACCTACCATGTTGTTTCGGGTAAATTTGGAGCTGCCGCGGTTATCGATGCAATTAATGCCAACAACGGTGCTTTTGAAGTAACCACCGTGCAAGGAGGTAAAATTGTATTGTCTCTCACAGACGGGAAAGTAAAATTAGCTGACGAAAACGGAAACATGGGCACCGTCGTTATAGCTGATGTGGCTGCTACCAATGGTGTTATACATGCCATTGATACTGTAGTTATGCCAAAATAAAACAATGTTCCTTTGTACCTAAAAACCCTAATTTTCATTTGAAAACTAGGGTTTTTATATTTAGGCTAATAATGTATGTTCACCTTACGGTTTGCTGTTTCCGCTATCAGTGGCTTTTGTTTTTCTCAACTGTCGTTGGATTTTTTTTATGGCAGATTCTATCGATTTTTCAGGTTCAATAATGTTGTATTCTCCCCAAAAATCTGGATCTGTAAAACCAATAGCCTCATCATTTAATATAATGGACGATTTAATTCGCTCTTTTGGATTAAGCTGCTGGTTGGTTAGGTTTTTTTCCCAATCTGTTATTGCCATTTCGCAGTTCATGGAGTAGACGGAGTTAAATAGTCTTTTATCCCAATCTATTTTAAATTCAAGAAGTACATTACTATAACCGTAATACCATTTCCCGTCCTTTTCCCTGTAATCTACGCGATAATCAACTTCTGTTGGCCAAACATTGGCATTTCTAGGTTTTTTCCTAACGAACATTTGGGCGGCCATTTCCTTGTTTGTGATGTTTAAGGAGTAAATAGCACTGGTTAGCGTTTTATTTTCAGCATCTATATAAAGTTTGCCCTTGTAAAATGGCTCGAGTATTTCATCTTTTTGTTGAAAATCTACAACATAAATAAGCTTGTCATTCACTCTTGTAGACCTATCGAACGAAAATTCGTAATAGTCGATTGACTGATCGGTAAATATATAGTCAGGATATTTTATCAAATCTACGAACAGGGTATTAAATGGCCCTCCTTGAAGTTTAATAGCTAAGGTGTCAAGTTTGCTGTAGTCTGTACTTTTACGAGCTTTAAATAGCTTCAGTTCATCTCGTTTATAAGATGTGTAAGGCGTCTTGTAAATGTTTACCACCGCTTCGGACAAACCTACATTTTTGTTTCTTTTCTTTATGGTTTCTCTATAAAAAGCAGTCATGACCGTGGGGTCGTTAAGATAGTTCTCTCCTTTTTTCCTTAACGTTTCTCGTACTAATGCCTCGGCATCTTTAGGTATACTTATATTTACTTCGCTCAGTTCCACAACGGATTCGCTCATTAAAATTTTGTTGCCTTCATTTTGGAAATCGATTATCGGAAGTTTTATCGTTTTATACCCGAGGAATGAAATTACTACGTTTTGTCCTGTACTGCTATAAGGAATCTTTAACGAAAACTCTCCTTCTGTATTCGTTATGGTGCTCACGTTAGAGCCTTCTACGGTAAGTGTTGCAAACACCAAAGGCTTTTTGTTTTCGCTATCTAGTATTTCTCCTGAGTATTCCTTGAAATTGGCTTCCTGCGCAATTAAAGAAGTGGTGAAAGTAACTATCAACAATAGCGATAAAAGTATTGCGAAGCGTGATGCCATTTTCTGATGTTTTTTTCTTGTATGTTTCATATTGTTAAGTGCAAAGTTTTATATCCTAAGATAGCGATTTCAAGAGGTATACTTTATTTTTTTATCATAAAATATATAGTTAGGGTGAATTTTAAATGATGGGATAACTTATTCTATTGGTTGCTTAATTCCTTTAATTCAAAATAAATCCAAGCCGCGATGCAGTTTAAAGTAGATTCTTTGTCCTGCTTTTAAAATAGATTTCGGATAGTTTTTATCTATAATTATGAAAGTTTATCCAATCCTAAATTTATCCAATGGATTAAAATATCTCATTGTTGTATGGTGAATCGCCTAGGATAGTGTTACGCTCAATTTTACTGCTCATGGGTTTTTGAGGAATCATCTACCAGTTTGTGGATTTGTTGCAGTTCCTCTGGGGTTAAATCTCTCCATTTGCCCACTGGCAAGTCTAAATGAACGTTCATGATACGAATACGCTTTAATTTCTTAACGCGGTACTCTAAATATTCGCACATCCTTCTTATTTGCCTATTTAGTCCTTGTGTTAAGATAATCCGGAATTGGTACGTACTCACTTGGCTTACCTCACACTTTCTTGTTACAATATCCAAAATTGGCACCCCATTTCTCATTTTTTTTAAAAAATCTGGTCTTATTGGTTTATCTACCGTGACCAAATACTCTTTCTCATGATTGTTCCGCGCCCTTAGTATTTTGTTTACAATGTCACCATCATTCGTCAAGAAAATTAATCCTTCACTTGGTTTATCAAGTCTTCCGATAGGAAAAATACGTTTAGGATAATTTATAAAATCAATAATATTATCTTTTTCTACCGTTTTATCCGTGGTGCAAACAATCCCAATGGGCTTATTAAAAGCAAGATAAACAGGTTTTTCCTGCGGCACGTAAACAGCTTCGCCGTCTACTCTAACGTCATCGTCCACTACTACTTTGGTTCCCATTTCCGGAACCTTTCCGTTTATGGTTACTCGTCCTTGCGCTATCAGTTTGTCTGCTGCCCTCCTTGAACAGTACCCTACTTCACTCAAGTATTTATTTATTCTAGTTTCTTTTGTTGTGTCTGACATACGTATCTTTCCGGGTACCGATGTTACTTTTTACGTTGTATTTCCAAGGTATGGATTTCTCTTCCCAGTGCTGCTAAAAATGGGATGCCAATTGTATCGTACTCGTAAACATTATCGTTAAAAATTCCATTTTTATTTACTAAAATAGTCGCTGTCAATAAAAAATCGACATTGTTTTTGCTGTCAGTTATGTAAGCGCAATCGGTTAGAGTTCCATACGCGAATCCTACTTTGTTGTAAATTTTGATATGCTCTGGAATAGTTTCCTTGGTGTCGCCAAATAAAAAGAATTTGCAGTATCCATCGTAATATTCTTCTGGGTCATAACCGGCATTTCTTGGGAGCGTTTGCATAGCTTCCAATAGGAACTTTTGCTGTTCGTTTGAAAGATTAAAACGTTGATTTTGTGCAAACTGATAAGGAAAAACAACCCGTTTTAATACTTCGTGTTGTGACGCAATAGGGAAGTAATTCTTTAGGCTGAAATCAAAAGGGTTTTCAATCAAAATCCCATCTTCGTAATAACCCTTCCCCTTTTGAATACGCTTTAGCTGAAGTGGTTGTGGTGCGGTATTTATGCTAGGTGAGGAAATTCCGGTTGTGGTATCGTTCAAATATATAATGAGTGGTTTGGTTCTAAGGTCTTCGGAATGATAACCTAATCTGTGCGATATGCGTACGGGTTGAATCCCTTTGTCTGTTAGGTTTTTATTAATGGCATCCTGTCCAAGAAATTCCAGCATTCTATTGTTGGCCAAGTTATCGCTTACTGCAAATATTTGAGAAACATCCTGCGCTACAGTAGATTCTATGGAATCTCCTTCAACGTAATACTTCGTGTTTCGGTTTAGGCTATCTGTTTCATTTAATCGTTCCAGTGCTAAAACGGCTATTGGAAATTTAACCGTGCTCGCGGGATAAAAATACTGGTCATCATCTAACTGAAAGTCATAATCGGTAAAAAAAACACTGTCGTTGCGTTTATCGATTTGTGTATACCTAATTTGTACTTCATATTGGTCAATACTATCCATAACTCGTTTAATAGCTTGATGCTCTGATGCCAATGCCTGCGTTAGTATAGAAGCTGTTTCATTGTCAGAACAAGAGCTTAATACTGTAGCTAAAACTGTAAGGAATAAAGAGGTAGTTTTCATTTGTTACGTTTAATAAGTTATCCTACGTTTTGTTTCTTTAAGGAACTAAAGCTTATCGCCCCATCTTTTAGTCAGCTATATAGACTTCTCCTCGATGTGGTTTTAAGGTATCCCTAACGGTAATCATGTTTTTATCTTCTACCACCATGTATGCTAAACTGTGCATTTCGTTTACTATTTCAAAGCCGGTAATGTTCAAGGTTAATTCTTCAATGGCGATAAACTCCTTTAAATGTTTTTCGTGATGTTCGGCAGTTTCAGAAGCAACAGGGCCCCTAAAATCCCAAATGAGTTTTATTTTTCTATCCAAGATTGTAATGATTTAGTTTCAAAATTAAGCTTTTCAAAAGAAATCCTATAGAGGTATTATTATGCCCTTATTTTAGGAGTGTAAAAACTACAAATGTTTTGGTATCCTAGATTTGGCTGTGTTTGCCCATTTTAGCAGTACAAGCTTAGCCCTAAAATTGTGTTAAGTAAACGGAAGAAGGTTTGCTAGGGATGCAGTAATTGCTATTTTTGACAGATGTTTTGTTCAGAAGCTTTTGATAGGGGTTCTCTAGCACTAAGAGTGCTTGGATTTGTTATGTTCTCTTCTTTTCTAGGAAGTTGTGATTCTTATTTTAAGAAAAACGTAGATATGGCACCTTTGGCACGGGTAGGGGAAAACTATTTATATCCCGAGGATGTTGCTATATATATAACGGACGGCATGACAGAATCGGATAGTGCCTCTTTTGTGACGAACTACATAACAACATGGGCTTCCAAACAATTGTTGTTGTCTAAGGCCAAAATAAATTTACCAGAGGATAAATTGCGAAAATTCGATGCTTTGGTAGCCGACTACAAAACAGATTTGTACACCAGAGCCTATAAGGAAGCATTGGTTTCGCAGGGGTCCGACTCCCTAATCTCACAAGATCAGTTAGTCCAATTTTATGAGGAAGAAAAGGAGAATTTTAAACTAAAGGAACGAATCGTAAGATTACGTTTTGTAGCGCTTCCAAAGAATTTTCTAAACAAAGAAGAAGTGGGACAACGCTTAAAAGCCTTTAAGTTGGAGGATGTTTCTTATTTAGATTCTATAGGGGTGCAATTCAACAAGTTACATTTCAATGATTCCATTTGGGTAAGGGCTTCTAGGGTAGCAACGGAAATTCCACCGATTACCTTTGAAAATCAGGATAGGTACTTAAAAAAATCACAATTTTTTGAATTGGAGGATTCAATCGGGGTATATTTGGGAAAGATAGAAGAAGTGAAACAAATAAATGAAATAGCACCTTTATCCTTTATAGAGCCTACCATAAAACAGGTCTTAATAAATCGCAGAAAAATAAACTACCTGCGTAAATTGGAAACAGAAATCATAGATGAAGCAATTAAGGAAAAAGAATTTGAGGTATATGAAAAGAATAAGTAAATCGCTTTATGTGTTCGTGTTGATTTTTTCTTCTGCTATACTTTATGGGCAGCAAACTGTTCCTGAAGTACCTGACAATCAGGCGGAGCCAGAGGAGTTAATTGCGGAAGCCGATACAATAAAGAAGAAAGAGGCTGTAAACAACTTTAAAAGAATAAAGTTAGATGGTATTTCTGCTGTTGTTGGGGATTATGTGATTTTGGATTCCGATATCGAGAAAACCCTCATAGATTTAAAAAGTCAAGGTGCCGCAACGGAGGATATTACACATTGCGGACTTTTAGGGAAGTTGATGGAAGATCGTTTATACGCACATCAAGCGGTACAAGATAGTATTTTGGTCTCGGATGATATGGTAAATGCTCAAGGCGAGGCACAGTTGCAATCTTTAGTGCAGCAGATTGGCTCTATGGACAAAGTTTTAAATTACTACAAAAAGGAAGATGAGCAAAGTTTTAGGGAAGAGCTTTATAAAATAAACAAGCTAAGAATGTTGTCCGAAAAGATGCAGCAGGAAATTATAAAGGATATTGAAATCACTCCTGAAGAGGTACGCCAATTTTATAGTAGTATTCCTAAGGATGAAAGGCCGTTATTGGGCGCCGAGTTAGAGATTGCACAAATTGTAAAAACTCCGGTTCCATCGGATGCGGAGAATCAAAAGGTAATCGATAAATTAAATCAGATTAAGGCCGATATTGAGGATAACGATGCTAGCTTTAGTGTTAAGGCCATTTTATACTCCCAAGACCCTGGATCAAAGTCTAAAGGTGGGTTCTATAGCATTACAAAAGAAACAGGTTTTGACAAAACCTTCAAAGATGTTGCATTTAGTCTTAGGGAGGGAGAAGTTTCGGAACCTTTTAAGACGCCATTTGGATACCACATTATTTTTATTGAAAAAATCCGAGGTCAAGAGCTCGATTTGAGACATATCTTAATATCTCCTGAAATTTCTGAATCCGCTGCCGAGGAAGCAAAGACCGAGTTGGATAGTATTCGGCAAAAAATAATTGATGGAGTATTCACTTTTGCAGAGGCGGCTTTGAATTTTTCGGATGAAAAGGAGACGAAATTCGATGGCGGTGTGCTTAGAAATCCCCAAGATTTTAGCTCTCGTTTTGAACTCACTAAAATGGATCCTTCTTTATATAACCAAGTGCGTAACTTGAAGGATGATGAGATTTCGTACCCTATTTTAGAAGAAGATCAACGTGGAGGTCCACCAAAATATAAAATTTTAAAAGTTACGAATCGATATGACGAGCATAAGGCAGATTTTGCCCAAGACTATATTAAAATTCAACAACTGGCACTGACCCAAAAGCAGTTTACAGCGATTAAGGAGTGGATGGCAGAACATATAGAAGATACGTACGTTAGTGTAAACGACGCAAATAAGGATTGCGATTTTGCTAACAATTGGGTAAAGGAATAATATATGTCGGACGTTGCTGCCATTAACAATCTAGTAGAAAAACATATTGGTCTTAAAAAGGAAATAGCTAAGGTTATTGTAGGCCAGGATAAGGTAATAGACCAGATTTTGCTCTCTATTTATACTGGAGGTCATTCCTTATTGATAGGTGTGCCAGGTTTAGCTAAGACGTTAATGGTAAATACCATAGCCAAAGCACTAGGTTTAGATTTTAAACGGATACAATTTACACCGGATTTAATGCCCAGCGATATTTTGGGTAGTGAAGTATTGGATCAGAACCGGAACTTTAAATTCATTAAAGGACCTATTTTTTCCAATATTATTTTAGCGGACGAAATTAACCGTACGCCTCCAAAAACGCAGGCGGCGCTCTTAGAGGCTATGCAGGAAAGAGCGGTTACCATTGCGGGTCATCAACATAAATTGGAATTACCCTATTTTGTTTTAGCTACCCAAAACCCTATAGAGCAGGAAGGAACCTACCCTTTGCCCGAAGCACAATTAGATCGCTTTATGTTTGCGATAGAATTAAAATATCCTTCAATCGCCGAAGAAATTCAGGTGGTTAAAAACACTACTTCCTCGAATAAAGTAACAATCAATCCGCAGTTTAGTGCTACGGAGATTCTAGCGGTACAGGATTTGATAAGGCGCATACCGGTCGCGGATAATGTTGTGGAATATGCTGTTAAATTAGTAAACAGTACCAGACCTAACCTGGCTACCGCATCTGATTTTGTGAAACAATATTTGGATTGGGGCGCAGGACCTAGGGCTTCTCAAAACCTTATTTTAGGAGCTAAGGCAAACGCAGCGGTAAACGGCAAGTATTCTCCCGATATTGAAGACGTACACGTAGTGGTTAAAGGTATCCTAAAACACAGGATTATAAGGAACTACAAGGCAGAGGCCGAGGGTATTTCGGAAGAAGATATCATTGACAAATTATTGTAGCTGTCCCTTTAGTGGAATCCATTTTATTTTTATTAAAAAATTACGTTTAAACCTGGCTTTGAATCAGCATTTGAAATAAAAATGTAGCAATCTCGTTAAAACGTTCAAAGCTTTATATTAAATTTTAATTACGAGGCTTATTTTCTTAATTTTACTAAATTGATTTAACCTTTAAATAAATACAGAATGGCATTCGATATCGATATGATCAAAGGGGTGTACGCTAATATGGCGGAACGAGTTGAAAAAGCTCGGGAGATTGTTGGCAAACCACTTACCCTTTCGGAGAAAATATTATATTCCCATTTGTGGGACGGTACTCCTACCAAAGCTTTTACTAGAGGTAAGGACTACGTAGATTTTGCCCCTGATCGTATTGCTTTGCAGGATGCAACGGCTCAAATGGCACTGTTGCAATTTATGCAGGCCGGAAAGAAAAAAGTAGCCGTACCTACAACAACGCATTGTGACCACTTGATACAAGCTAAAAATGGAGCCGCTGCGGACCTTAAATTTGCGAATTCAGCCAGTTCCGAAGTCTTTGATTTTCTGGAGTCGGTCTCGAATAAATACGGACTTGGATTTTGGAAGCCTGGAGCAGGAATTATTCACCAAGTAGTGTTGGAAAATTATGCGTTTCCCGGTGGGATGATGATCGGTACCGATTCTCATACCGTGAACGCTGGTGGTCTGGGAATGGTGGCTATAGGTGTTGGTGGGGCAGATGCAGTTGATGTAATGGCAGGAATGGCGTGGGAATTGAAATTCCCTAAGCTAATCGGTGTTAGACTAACCGGTAAGATATCTGGTTGGACAGCTCCAAAGGATGTGATTTTAAAAGTAGCTGAGATACTTACCGTAAAGGGAGGTACAGGGGCTATTGTTGAATATTTTGGACCAGGGGCCATTGCATTATCCTGCACCGGGAAAGGAACTATATGTAATATGGGTGCCGAAATAGGTGCAACCACTTCCACCTTTGGATATGATGCCTCCATGGAGCGCTATCTTCGTGCTACCGATAGGGCAGATGTTGCGGATGCTGCAAATGAGGTAAAAGAACACCTTACTGCGGATGCTGAGGTTTACGCAAACCCTGAACACTATTTTGATCAGGTTATCGATATTGACCTTTCCAAATTAGGGCCTTTATTAAACGGACCGTTTACTCCGGATTTATCTACGGCAGTGGGTAGCGATATGACTAAAAAGGCAACTGAGAATGATTGGCCCATGCAAGTAGAATGGGGTTTAATAGGTTCTTGTACAAACTCTTCCTACGAAGATTTGTCAAGAGCATCTTCCATTGCACAACAGGCCTTGGACAAAGGTTTAAAAATGAAATCAGAATTAGGTATTAACCCTGGTTCCGAGCAAGTTCGTTTTACAGCTGAAAGGGATGGTATTTTAAATGTGTTTGAAAAATTAGACGCTAAGATATTTACCAACGCTTGTGGCCCATGTATTGGCCAGTGGGCAAGATATAGCGATCCGAAAAACGCACCAAAGAACAGTATTGTACATTCGTTCAATAGAAACTTTGCAAAACGTGCAGATGGAAATCCTAATACGCATGCATTCGTTGCATCTCCTGAGATAACGGCGGCGATTGCCATTGCCGGGCGTTTAGATTTTAATCCGCTTACGGATTCGTTGATCAATGAAAATGGACAAGAAGTACGATTTGACGAGCCAACAGGATGGGAATTACCTCCTAAAGGTTTTGAAGTAGAGGATGCAGGTTTCCTTGCTCCGGAAGCAGATGGTTCCGGTGTTCAAGTTGTGGTTGCTGGGGAATCCGAAAGATTACAATTATTGGAGCCGTTCTTACCTATAAAAAACGAAGAATTACAAGGTGTTAAATTATTGATAAAGGCCTTTGGTAAATGTACTACGGACCATATTTCAATGGCAGGACCATGGTTGCGATTTAGAGGGCATTTGGACAATATTGCTAACAACACACTTATTGGAGCAGTGAATGCTTTTAACAAGAAGACCAATTTCGTAAAGAACCAGCTCACCGGCGAATTCGAAGGGGTCCCTGATACACAACGAGCCTATAAGAAAGCGGGCATAAAAACAATTGTGGTAGGTGATCATAATTACGGCGAAGGTTCTTCCAGGGAACACGCGGCAATGCAGCCAAGACATTTGGGTGTTGCAGCGGTATTAGTGAAGTCTTTTGCGCGTATTCATGAGACCAATTTAAAGAAGCAAGGTATGCTGGGCTTAACGTTCGCTACTGAAAGTGATTACGACCTTATCCAAGAAGACGACACCTTCAATTTTGTAGATATAGCCGATTTTGCTCCGGACAAACCTTTAACTATTGAGGTGGTTCATGCAGATGGTTCCAAGGATACCATTATAGCAAACCATACCTATAACGATGCCCAAATCGGATGGTTCCGGGAAGGTTCCGCACTTAACGTGATCAAAAGAGAAAATGCTGCATAATAATTAATCTAAATAATGCCACGATTGTTCAGCATCGAGGTTTCAGATTTACCTCTCCTTGTGAGGGCTCAAGACTCCTTTTTAAGGAGTTATGAGCAAGGCAAAATAGAAAATTTGGATTTTTTGGGTAGCGCCTAAATTATAACTGATAGCATATCCATTGAGTAGGACTCTTGGTTTGTTATAAAGGAAATTTTTTATTTGGAAATACTTTCTCAAAACTCCCGATTATCCTCGGGAGTTTTTTAGTTTTGGGTAACACGTAATTCGTATGAAGAAACAAACGGTATACACCTTAGCTGTAATAGCTATTGTACTCTCTTTTTTTATTACCCCGCTTGGGGATTACAGTAAAATTTTGTTAAACCGATTATTTTCCACCGCACCAACTATTATCGCAGATGATAAGCGTGCCGCGCTTACTGGTTATGATTGGAGGTTAAAGGATGATAACTGGAACTTCATCAATTTTGAGAAAGCAAAAAATAAAGTGGTCTTTGTTACCTTCTGGAGGTCTTGGCATTTGCCTTCCAAAGCACAGTTGAACGACGTGCAGGACTTGTACAATACCTATAAGGAAAAAGTAGCATTCTACGTGATAACGAATGAGGAGCGAGGTCCGGTAGAAGAGTTCATGAAGAAAAATGGATATACCTTTCCAGTAACCTACGAAATCGTCGGAGATCCTAGTCCATTGGTATTGTTAAAACCACCAGGATCCTATATTATTGATAAAAAAGGGAAGATTGCGGTACATCAAAATGCGATTGCGGACTGGCGCAATGA
>CAYGUY010000060.1:21199-23527 GCA_964353165.1 uncultured Maribacter sp. | reverse complement strand
GTCTCCTTTATCCAAACCTGCAATATACGCCGGACTCCCTATTTTAGGATTGCTAGTTAGAACGCCATTTGAATTGGTATTTATTTTAACCGTGGCACCAAAATAGGCCTTATCTAAATTCTGTTTCAAAAGGACACCATTCGAGGCCAGTAGTTCTTTATAATTTGGCATTGCACTGGCATAGATGTACCTGTTAAAAAATGAATCTCCAAAAGCTTTACCAGCATAAGAGTTTAAAGTTTCTTTAAGGTTTTCTATCGTGTATGGGGTTTCACTTTTACCATATTTCTGCCAAACCAATTTCATGTAATCGTCCAAGTTGAGACTTTCTTTTCTAAGCGAAAGATCTAAAGCCAAGCCAAGAACACTACCGTATGAATAATAGGAGATAAAGGTATTTTCCTGGTTTACGGGATCTACCGAAGTTGCCGCATCTACAAAAGGTGCCTGATAGCTCATCTCAATCGGTGTAAAGAACTTTCGCGCTGGGGAATTCCATACGTAATTGAACGTACCTGTAAGTCCCTCTATGTAGTTTTCAGGAGTAATGAGTCCGGCACGCGCCAAAATCAGATTGGTGTAGTAACTGGTAAAACCCTCTGCAAACCATAGAGCTCCGCTCATATTAGCTTTGGCGAAATCAAAGGGTTCCAAGGATTTAGGTCGAATACGCTCTACGTTCCAGGCGTGAAAGAATTCATGCGATACGGTTCCTATGTTTCGCTCCATACCACCTTGCGCTAGACTTCTTGTACTGGTCAAAATGGTGGAGTTTCTATGTTCCATGCCGTCACCGGAGGCATTGGGGATGTAGCAGGCCAAAAAAGTATAAGTGTTGTAATCAAAATTGGGTAATTCGCCATACACTTTCTGTTGTTCAAGAACTACTTTTTTTACTTTTTCAAAATAAGTATCCAGCTCTTCCGAGGTGCCATTGTGATGCAATACAAAGCGAATATTTTGTCCATCAACCTTGAATTCACGCAGATCAAAATCGCTAATTTCGGTGGGCGAATCCATAAAGTACTGGAAATTGGGAGCGGAATAGGTGGTGCCTGAAACCAGTGGTAATTGCGTAGCTACTTTCCATTTCAAATCTTCACGAACTTTAAAATCGACTTCAATTTTTCGGCCTACCAACTTTGTCGCGTACATAAACGTAGCGGGCATATTCAAATGGGCATGGGTTTCGTCTATTTGGGAGTAGGTGCCATCTCCGCGATTTCCAAAGAGCGTGTAATTTATAGTAACCGTTCCTTTGGCATTAAGAATAGACCATGAATAAGGATCTTTCCGAATTACGTTTAAGGGTTCATTGTTTTCATCTGTAGCCCTGAAACTATAGACGTTTTTTGCAAACTCGTGTAAGGCATAGCGTCCGGGAGAGGACCTGCTCATGCTCACTTGCAGGGTATCCGAGCTTATGTTAGGAAAAGTAACCGTTATCTCGGCTTCATGATGTACGGCATTATCGAAAGAAATAGTATACCTGTTGGTCTGTGCGCTTAGAAGACAAGTAAACAAAACGGAGAAGTACAATAAAAAACGGGCCATAATTAAAATTTATTAAAAACGAATATACTATTTAATCCGTGTAAAGACTATTTTTGAAACTATGCAAAAACTACCGAAAAGCTTAGGGACAAAATTGGAAAAACGAAAATCGGAAAAGACTTTTCGTTCACTCGAAACAACAGCCGGACTCATAGATTTCACCTCCAACGATTATCTCGGATTTGCACAGAACGAAACCTTGTTTTCAAAAACGTTTCAATTGCTGCTTACCGAAAATATTGCTCAAAACGGAGCAACCGGTTCTCGCTTACTATCGGGCAATCATAAATTATATGGTGTTTTAGAACGCTTGTTGGTTACCTTTTACACAGCTGATAGTGCATTGGTCTTCAATTCTGGTTATGATGCCAATATGGGGCTTTTCAGCGCGGTTCCACAACGAGGAGATTTGATTTTGTATGATGAATTGATACATGCGAGCATCCGTGAAGGTATTCGTATGAGCAATGCAAAGTCCTATCATTTTTCTCATAATGATATGGATAGCCTAAAGGATAAAATAGCCCTTAACCAAGCTCAACTTGGAACAGATGCAAATGTTTATATAGTTACCGAAAGTGTCTTCTCGATGGACGGCGATACGCCCGACTTAAAAGCATTGGCAGACTTTGCCAGCAAAAACCAATATCATCTAATTGTGGACGAGGCTCATGCGGTGGGTTTTCACGGAATCAACGGAGGCGGAATCATATCCCAATTGAAACTGGAGAAAAAGATTTTTGCAAGAACAGTTACTTTTGGCAAGGCCTTTGG
>CAYGUY010000060.1:12397-21099 GCA_964353165.1 uncultured Maribacter sp. | reverse complement strand
AAAACTTAAGGACAAGGGTTTTGGAGTAAAGGCCATCCTTTCGCCCACGGTGTTGGAAGGGCAGGAAAGATTACGTTTTTGTATCCACAGTTATAATTCCAAAGAGGAATTAGGACTGGGATTGAAACTATTGTCTAATTATCTCTAGGGTTATGGAACAAAAGTTTTACCAATTGGCATCCTTTGAGTACGCGGCAGATGTACAGATTATAAAAGGAAAATTAGAATCGGAGGGAATCCCGGTTTTTCTTAGGGACGAAAATACTTTAAATTCCGATCCGCTAATCAGTAATGCTATAGGTGGGGTTAAATTACAAGTGTATGCCAAGGATAGGGATAGAGCCATAGCTATTTATAACGAGGTACGCGCCTATGCCTTGGACGACAATGATGATCCAGTAGTCTGTCCCAATTGCAAGGCCACAAAATCCGAATCGTTTTATACCAGAAAGGGAATTTTTTATAAACTTTTCCCATTTTTTGAAAAAAGAAAATATAAGTGTTTAAATTGTGGGATAATCACTAAACCAAGCTAGGCATGCAAAAAATTTTCGTAACCGGGATATCAACAGAAGTAGGAAAGACCATGGCCTCGGCGATACTTACGGAGGCTTTGGAGGCAGATTATTGGAAACCTATTCAAGCGGGAGACCTGAACAATACGGACAGCCATAAAGTGGCAAGTTTGATATCCAATACCAAAACGAAAATACATCCTAGTAGTTACGAGCTTAAAACGCCTATGAGTCCACATGCTGCAGCAGAGATAGATAAGGTTCGCATAGATCGTTTTCATATCAATGAGCCAGCTACAGAAAATCATTTGATCATAGAGGGTGCCGGAGGTATTTTGGTGCCTTTGAACGAAGAGGATACCATATTTGACATTATTATGCCTAATTATAAGGTAGTTGTCGTTTCCAGACATTATCTGGGGAGTATCAACCATACCTTGTTGACAATCGGCTGGTTACAACAAAAGGGGTATGATGTTTCTGTCTTGTTCAGTGGAGACGCCAATCCACACACAGAAAATATTATCTTACATAAGACCCGGGTTTCATTAATTGGAAGAATTAACGAGGAGGAAACATTTACCAAGGAAATTATAAAAGGGTATGCCGATAAATTCAGACCTATTCTAGAGACTCTCTAGACGTTGCAGTATTTCGGCGTTTTCCACATCTGCATGTAGCTTATAATGTGTTTTTAAATAGGCCTCTATATAGGCGTTTTCATCTATTTCTTTCTTGTCGAAAATGCGTTTGTTTTTTCGCAGCACAACGGTTTTTGGACGGAGTTCTTCCATAATGTACGCTAGCTCTTCTACCGATGTTTTTCTGGGATTCTCGAAAAAAGGATACAATTCATCTCTACAAATATTACTAGGATGGGTAGCTGCTTTAGAAGGGGGCAATGCTGACAGGTTCCAATAACCTATATGATAGCCTAAAAAGAGAATATTTTTAGTGTCTAGATTATTTTCTTTAATATACTTTGGTACAGAGAAACCCTCCCCATTATAAAAAGTTCCGAATTTTACTTTATGCTGAATAATGTTACCATATTCTAAGTAGCTTTCTACAGGTATTAACAGTAATAACAAGAGTGCCGGCTTTGGAATCTTTAATTTGTTTTTAAGTTGTAGTTTACTAACAACCACGGCCACGAGTATAATAAACGTAGGATGCAACTGAATAAGATAATGTCCGTTTACACGACCACCTTTTAAAAAAGAAAACAGCACTCCTATAACAGTAATAATTAGGAGAAAAACAGTTTTATCCTTAAAATCCAGATATTTTTTCTTCCAAGAAAAAAAGAAGAATCCAGCAACTACTAGAAAATACGGTGCCAATTTAATGATTGGGTATCTTCTTGCCGCTGTGTATTCTACAGGAGCTAACACTACAGATTTCCACCATACCAAAGTATTGTCCTGAATATAATAAGGTGCTATGGTCGTCAGAATTACTATAAGAATTCCCAGCCCAAAAAGTAGCATATACCATAACCATATGGTTTTTTTCTTTTTAACAGCCTCAAAACTGTAGTAAAGACCAATTATAAGAACAGGATATGCCATATTTAATTTCACCATGATAGTGACACCCATTAAAATCCCAGCCAAAAGAAACCATCCACTACGGTGCTTTGAAACCAGTAAATAAAGTGCCGGAGTAAAAAAGGCCATGCATATATGTTCCGACATAACACCTTGTAAACTGCCGAATAAACTTAAAAGTGCCACACAAGAGGTAGCAGCCCAAAATGCAACTTTTCTGCTGGTTATTTTACTGCTTATTTTATAAGTAAAAAATGCCGCAACAGCCACTAAAAGCGTTCCGGTAAATCGTATGGCAATAAAACTTTTTCCAAAGATGGAGATAATGGATGCGAAGAAAGCAAAGGTCAAAGGCGGTTTTAAATCCCAAAGCTGCGTGTAGGGTAAAAAACCATCAACCCAAGATTGTCCTAACAGAATAAATGTGCTTTCATCACGATCTATATAGTCTCTAAAGAAAAAAGGAAATCGTATAAATAGGGTAATTAAAAACAAGCTAAGTAGTACCTGTTTGTCAGTAAAACCATTCAGGTACCTATCAAAAATTGGTAAACTATTTTTTAGCATGAAATAAGGGCGCTAGTTAGCGTGTTAGAGCTTCTTTTAAATATGTCCATCGTGCCGGTTTATCGACATGTAATTAAATTATTCCCCATCTTTGCAAGATAAAGAAAATGAGGATTGTTAGAATCTATGATGGAAAAAAATCTATCTGAAAGAGATAAAAAACACCTATGGCATCCATTGACCCAGCATAAAACTGCTGCAGCCTCCTTGGGTATTGTTAAGGCTAAGGGAGCCTTGTTCTGGGACGAGGATGGCAATGAATATATAGACGGTATTGCATCTTGGTACACCAGTATGTACGGTCATGGTAATCCATACATTATTGATGCCATGACCGCGCAAATGAAGCAATTGGATTTTGTCCTGTTCAGCGGTTTTACCCACAAGCCAGCAGTAGCGTTAGCTGAAAAATTAGTGCCACTTCTTCCTAAAAATCAAGCTAAGATTTTTTTTAATGATAACGGGTCTACCGCAGTAGAGGCAGGTATAAAAATAGCCCTCCAGTATCACCATAATCATGAAGAGAAACGGGACACATTGATTGCGTTTGAAAACGGATTTCATGGCGATACCTTTGGCGCCATGAGCGCCTCCGGACTTTCCTCTTATAACGGGCCGTTCGAGGATTTTCTATTAATAGTAGAACGTATTCCGGTACCGCAGTCCCATAATCTGGAAGCGGTTGTTGCGCAGCTTAAACATATTATAGATACAAACGATTGCGCTGCATTTATTTATGAACCACTAGTACAAGGAGCGGCAGGAATGAAGTTTCATTCCGCTACCGGTTTGGATACCTTGTTAGCTGTTTGTAAAAAAGCAGGAGTACTTTGCATTGCCGACGAAATCATGACAGGATTTGGCAAAACAGGTAAAAATTTTGCCTCTGAACATATGGAACAGCAACCGGATATTATGTGTTTGAGCAAGGCACTTACCGCAGGGATGTTCCCTTTAAGTATTACCAGTTGCTCGTTAGAGGTGTATAATCGTTTTTTAAGCGATGAAGTATCCAAAGGCTTTTTTCATGCCCATACCTTTAGTGCCCACCCGGTAGGATGCGCCGCCGTTTTGGCAGGATTAGACTTGTTGGAATCTCACGAAATTTTGGAACGGCGTAAATATATAGAAGAAGCGCATGAACAGTTCGTGTTGCAAATTCGGGAACACCCAAAGGTTGAAAATGCACGTTGTATCGGGGTTATATTGGCTATTGATTTGAAATTAGAAATGGAGCGCTACGGAAACCTGCGCGATAAATTGTATCGGTTTTTTATGGAAAAGGGCGTCATTTTAAGGCCATTAGGAAACACGGTTTACGTATTGCCTCCCCTTGTGATTACGGATGAGCAATTGAAAAAGATTTATGATGCAATAAAAAGTGCGTTAAAAGTCTTCTAATTCCTCATGCAATAAATCAATACTTTCATCATCCTTGATTTCGACTCTAATTTCATTGTAGGTCCAATTATCATCTTCCCCAGTGGCTTTCACAAATAATGTCCCAGAGCCTTTAGGTCCGGAAACGGGAATTTTCATATCGGCGGTTTTAATGCCATTGCTATTGTTGTAACTCCCTTGAATCATTCCATCTTTTAAGATGGGCGAACCTAAAGTATTCGTAATTTCTTCATCTTGGTTTATGGTTTCCAGTGCATATTCATAAGGTTGGGATTCTTCTAGTACGGCCGTAACCCCATAAAATATAGAGCCAATAAACACAATAAAAACAACGATTAAACTCAAACAACCACCCACGGGAACTGCCCATTTCCAATTTCTTTTCCACCAGTTCGGGTATTCCACTAATTCGTTGTTCATTGTTTTTAGATTGATGTTGCATTCATGAAGATAAGAACTTTTACTTTTGCCGAATAACCTAATTCTCGTGAATCAACCGATATCCATTACCGCCATTAGTTCAATTTCTGCTTTAGGCTCTTCCCTTGAGGATGTTTGGGACAGCTACAACAAGCCGAATACTTTTTTAGTGCAACGACTATTTAATCAGCGTTTGGAATGGGTATCCGTGTTAAATCAAAAGGCAAAGCAGGAAATTGAATCCCTGAGAAATTCAGATGCGAAATACAAAAAACTGGACGATTCCGTTTTGTTTGCAATGTATACGGCCAGAGCTGCCATTGAGCAAGCCGGTTGGAAATCGACTGATAATTTTGGCATCAATATAGGGTCTTCCCGGGGTGCAACTTCCCTATTTGAAAAGTATCATGAGGATTTTTTAACTGATAAAAAAACAGTAACCCTTACATCGCCAACCACCACACTTGGCAATATTTCCTCTTGGGTAGCGCACGATTTACAGACCCAAGGTCCGGAAATTTCCCATTCTATTACCTGTTCTACGGCATTGCATTCGGTATTGAATGGAATAGCATGGCTGCAAAGCGGTATGGCAGACAAATTTATGGTAGGCGGCAGCGAAGCCCCGCTAACCCATTTTACCATTGCCCAAATGCAAGCGTTAAAGATTTACGCTAAAAACAATGGTATTGAGAATTATCCTTGCCGGGCAATGGATTTAACGAAGTCTGTTAATACAATGGTTTTGGGCGAAGGAGCGGCAATGGCATGTTTGGAGCGTGGAATTAAATCCAACGCTCTAGCTATTGTCGTTGGCGTTGGGTATGCCACGGAACCTTTGGAGCACAATGTTTCTATTTCTACGGATGCCTTATGTTTTCAGCGTTCTATGACCATGGCACTGGATAATCATTCGCCCGATGAGGTAGACGTTATCGTAATGCATGCACCGGGAACTATAAAGGGAGATGAGACCGAGTACAACGCCATCAAAAAAGTATTCTGTAACAAAACACCATTTTTAACTACTAATAAATGGAAAGTGGGTCACACCTTTGGAGCATCGGGGATGTTGAGTATGGAATTGGCAGCGTTAATGTTACAGCATCAAAAAGTGGTGCCCGTTTCCTTTGTGGACACTCAGCATCAACCTAAAACCTTAAAAAAAGTACTGGTAAATGCTGTAGGTTTTGGAGGGAACGCCGTAAGTGTTTTGTTGGAGCAGGCCATCGATCTATAATTTTAACATTTTTGCTTTTCCAAGAATTTTAATGCAACCTGTATTGCGATAAAATAGTATCTTTCATTTTAACAACTAAACCTTTTACTATGGAACAGTGGTTTGAAGCTTTGCCTCTTTTCGAAAAAGTATATTGGGCCGTAGCCCTTATTTCATCTGCGATATTTCTAGTACTGATTATCTTGACCTTAGCGGCTGGTGATGCCGATGACATGGGTGGCGATGTAGATACCGATATCGAAGGGGATACGGGAATTGGTTTTCAGTTCTTATCCTTTAAAAACCTTATGGGCTTTTTTACCATTTTTGGTTGGTCCGGAATCTCTTGTTTGGACAATGGGCTCTCTACGGGTCTTACTGTAGTTATCTCCGTTCTTTGTGGTTTATTCATGATGACCGCAATGGCTGCCTTATTTTACTATTTGGCAAAATTGCAAAGCAGTGGCACCTTAAAATTGAAGAATGCCTTAGACCAAATCGGTGAAGTATACCTGACCATTGGAGCAAACCGTTCCAGTATCGGAAAAGTAAGTATTAATGTACAAGGAACTTTGCGTGAATTGGAGGCCTTGACGGATGAGGTACACGACCTAAAACAAACCAATGTTGTGCGTGTAAAAGAAGTAACCGATAACGGAATATTAATTGTTGAACTCTTAAATAAATAACTCTATGCTATTACCCTTACAACTTGGTGGAGGCGCCTCATTATTGGCCATTGGTTTCGCCATTCTATTCTTTTTTATCATCATTATTTCCTTTATTAGAAGGTATAAAAGATGTCCGTCTGATCGTATTTTGGTCGTTTATGGTAAAGTAGGAGGCGGTAATTCCGCAAAATGTATCCATGGGGGTGCGGCTTTTATTTGGCCGGTTATCCAGGATTATCAGTTTTTGGATCTAACGCCTATTTCTATTGAGGTGAATTTAATAAATGCCTTGAGCAAACAGAATATAAGGGTAAATGTACCTTCCAGATTTACCATTGGGGTGTCTACGGAACCGGGTATTATGCAAAACGCAGCAGAACGTTTGTTGGGATTGGGTCAGAATGAAATTCAGGAATTGGCGCAGGAGATTATTTTTGGTCAGTTACGTTTGGTAGTGGCATCCATGGATATTGAGGAGATTAATTCTGATAGGGATAAGTTCTTGACAAATATTTCTCAGAGTGTAGAATCCGAATTAAAGAAAGTTGGTTTAAAGTTGATCAACGTGAACATTACGGATATTGTTGATGAATCTGGATATATTCAAGCATTAGGGAAAGAGGCCGCTGCCCATGCCATAAACGCTGCCCGTAAATCTGTTGCCGAAAAAAACAGGGATGGTTCTATTGGGGAGGCCAATGCCGTACAGGACGAAAGAACACAGGTTGCAGCTGCCAATGCAAAGGCGGTAGAAGGAGAGAATATTGCCAAGATAAACGTAGCTAATTCAGATTCCTTGAGAAGACAACGTGAGGCAGAAGCGGAACGTACGGCCATAGCTGCCGAGAAGGTACAATCCGCAAAGGCATTACAGGAATCCTATGCCGCGGAACGTGATGCGGAAATTGCAAGGGCCGAACGCGAGCGTAGTTCGCAAATGGCAGATATTGTGGTTCCAGCCGAAATAGACAAGAAAAAAGTAGAGATAGATGCGGAGGCCGATGCAGAACGTACCAGACGTATTGCAAAAGGAGAGGCAGATGCAATCCTTTTCAAAGCGCAGGCAGAGGCACAAGGAATTTTGGAAGTACTGACCAAACAAGCGGAAGGTTTGGACAAAATAGTTCGTGCCGCTGGCGATAGCCCTAAAGATGCGGTGTTATTACTGGTTGCAGATAAATTACCGGAATTGGTCAAAACCCAAGCCGAGGCAATCAAGAACATTAAAATTGATAAAGTCACGGTATGGGATTCCGGAGCCAAGACCGAAGACGGTAAAAATTCCACGGCCAACTTTATTTCGGGAATGTATAAGTCGGTTCCTCCATTGCAAGATATGTTTAATATGGCAGGGATGCAGTTACCTGAGTATTTAAAGGGTAAGGATGTAGCCTCCGGGGAGAACGACACTGCGGAAAATACCAAGAAACCAGACGCTCCAAAGAAAAAGGAATAATCCAAATAGATAATGAAGAAATACATTTCCCTCATAATTGGTGTGCTGGCCGTAATTAATATCGTTTCCGGTCTTATAAACAATCAGGAAGTGAGTTCTATTTTTGGTATGGAAATGAATATCTGGATGTATCGTGGAGTTTGGATACTTATTGCCGCAATCTCGTTTACTGATTTTGTAAGGCCAGCAATAAGAGTTAAGGACTAATTACGTAAGATTTGTAATGACATCAAAGGGTATGATACTGTAATAAATTTAGTACTAGAACCTTTTGGGTTCTTCTATATTACTTAGTCATAGACACCTACCATTTTAAGTAATGATATTATTATTTCTACCTGAATTCCGTTATTTTTACGGCCTAGAACAACCAAAAATTTTATGAGCGAAGCAAGACATAATTGGACCAAAGAGGAAATTCTTGATATTTATAACAAACCCTTAATGGAGTTGCTGTACGACGCGGCTACCATCCATAGAAAAAATCATGATCCCAATACCGTTCAGGTGTCCACCTTACTTTCCATAAAAACAGGCGGTTGTCCAGAAGACTGCGGGTATTGCCCACAAGCAGCTCGTTATCATACGGATATTAAGGGTAACGACTTAATGACCGTACCACACGTAAAGGCACAAGCCTTACGAGCAAAAGCATCCGGTAGTTCTAGAGTTTGTATGGGAGCGGCATGGCGTAACGTAAAGGATGGTCCTGAATTCGACCAAGTTTTGGAAATGGTACGTACCATCAATAAATTGGATATGGAGGTGTGTTGTACCTTGGGAATGATTACGGAAAACCAAGCAAAACGTTTGGCCGAGGCCGGGCTTTATGCCTATAACCATAATCTGGATACTTCAGAAGATTACTATAAAGATGTTATCTCTACCCGCGCTTTTGAAGAT
>CAYGUY010000060.1:0-12297 GCA_964353165.1 uncultured Maribacter sp. | reverse complement strand
GCTGGCGATAAGTTGTTGACCACCCCAAATCCTGATGTGAACGACGATATGGAACTATTTAAGCTATTAGGCCTTACTCCTCAAAAACCGTTCACAAAAGTTTCGCAACCAAAGACAGTGGAGGCATCGGATTCTGAGTTTCAGACTTTAGGCGAAAAGCCAAAATGGACGCGACCTGGACATAAAATAGAGCGTAATGAAATGGCAAAGCAAAAAGCCAAATTGACGGACTAACCTTACATTATTCCCTTTTTTAATAAATTGTTCTAAGTGGGTTGATTAAATTTGTCCTTCTTAAAAAATCTGAGCAGTATTGAAACTAGTCGAAATTCCAAGGGTAAGTTCCATTTCTAAGAAAGACTTTGTTGCTAACTATTTAAAGCCACAGCTTCCTGTAGTGATAGAGTCGTTTGATGATGGATGGGCAGCACACTCAAAATGGTCATTGGAGTATATGAAAGCTATTGCAGGGGATAAGGTTGTTCCGCTATATGATGATAGGCCTGTCCAACATGAAGATGGTTTTAACGAACCGCACGCTACCATGAAAATGAGCGAGTATATTGATTTACTCAAAAAGGAACCTACTAAATATCGCATCTTTCTTTGGAACATTTTAAAGGAGGTTCCGGAACTTCAAAGAGATTTTAGTTATCCCGACTTTGGAATCCGATTATTGAAACAAGTGCCCATGCTATTTTTTGGAGGTACCAATTCTCATACCTTCATGCATTACGACATTGATCTCGGCAATATTTTTCATTTTCATTTTGAGGGAGAAAAAGAGTGTATCCTTTTTTCCCAATCGGAGAACGCGCACCTATATAAAGTACCCCATTCTCTTATTACGCACGAGAGTATTGATTTTTCTGATCCGGATTTTGAAAAATGGCCAGCTTTAAAAAAGGCAAACGGGTATCGCACCACCTTAAAACATGGGAATTTACTTTATATGCCCGAAGGGTATTGGCACTATATGAAGTATAGGACACCTGGTTTTTCTATGAGTTTACGTGCCCTTGCTAGGAGTCCTAAGAACTTGGTACACGCAGCCTATAATATTTTTATCATGCGTCATTTTGATGTGTTTATGCGAAAACTAAAAGGACAAAACTGGATTGATTGGAAAAATAAGCGTGCCATAGAACGAACTACTGTTTAATTTAAGGGGTATGTCATTAGTAATTTAAATATATTTACAGGTGTAAAACACAAACCATAATTTTTTAATATGAAAAATTTACTTTTAGGTCTTATTTTAGTTTTTGGTGTTGCGGCAATGAACGCGCAAGCCTTCGATGGTAAGGACGATCAAAAATTTCAAGTGGGCGCTAGCTTTCAGGACAACGGAACCGGAGTAGCGGCAACTTATGATTACGGACTTGGGGAGAACTTTTCTATAGGATTAACAGCAGGGTATGTATTAGGTGTAAATGAGATTATTGGAGCGGATTTTGGTGACCGTATTAACCTAGTGGCTCGTTTTAATGCCAATATCGGTAGCGTTATGAATATAGGTGATGCAGTAGATGTTTATCCAGGACTTAATCTTTCCATGAAACAATTTGGCGGCCATTTAGGAGGACGTTATTTCTTTAGTGATGGTTTTGGCATATTTACTGAATTCTCGGTGCCTTTTGCAAAATATGATAATAGTGATCTTTCGGCAGCTGAATTGCTCAACAATCAGTTTGTTTTTAATATTGGAGCAGTTTTTAATCTTTAAGGCTACCAGTTTATAGATTTAAGGAATAAGCCTTTTGGTTATCTCATAGACCAAAGGGCTTTCCCACCCTCTGTACAAAAGATAATCTGCTAATTTCTTACGTTTTTTTAATGCATCCGTCTCCTTGAGCTGTACCAACCTTTTTTTGGCCAAGTTTTCAAGTGTATCGTAATAGCCTTCTTCATCTATCTCTTGTAGGGCCAAGTTGATATTGTATTTGGTAATACCACGCTGTTTAAGTTCGTTTACGATTCTATTTTTCCCCCACTTTTTTATATTGAATTTACCACGAGCGAAACTGCGTGAAAAACGCTCTTCGTTAAGGAAATTCTCCTGTATTAGATGGCCCACTATTTCATCTATGACCATAGGAATCATTCCCATTTCCTTTAGTTTTGAAATTACCTCTTTATGGCAACGGTCTTGGTAGACACAGTAGTTTTCCAGTTTTTTAGTGGCCTCTTGCAGGGAGTATACCGTGTTCGATTTCATTGTGTTTGTCACGTATATATTTGTGTTTTTTGATTGTTTGCTACTAATATGGCAGTATTAGCTTTTTATTCTTCCTAAATAGGAATTGACTAGGAAAGCAAGTTAAGGAATTAGTAGGTGCGGCTACAAACAAAAAAAGCGACCACCATAAGGGGTCGCTTTTAAACTTTAATAAATGGTTTTACCATCTTTGTCCTTAAAACGGTAATCGAGATACGTATAGGCATCCCTTGGTTGTATTTTTATCCATTTTTTATATTCCAAGAACCATTTGGTACGTATGGATGGAAATCCTTTGGATATGTAGGCTGCGATAAAAGGATGAATATTCAAGGTTATACCTTTACTATCCTTTGCAGGTCCTTTAAACAAACGCTCTAGATCCACGTTGATTTTGTCTATCAAAACTATGGGAGCTTCAATTTCCTGACCTTTTTGGTTAGGGTCTTCCTCTGTTGTTTTAATATTCATTTCGGGTCTAACACGTTGCCTTGTAATTTGAATGAGTCCAAATTTACTAGGAGGTAAAATTTTATGCTTAGCACGATCATCTTTCATTTCATCCCTAAGATGTTCAAAAAGCCTTTTCCTGTGCTGTGCTTTTACCATGTCTATGAAGTCTACCACTATAATACCTCCCATATCTCTAAGGCGCAATTGCCTAGCGATTTCTGAGGCAGCCAATAGGTTTACTTCTAGTGCCGTGTCTTCCTGATTTTTTGCTTTATTGGAACGATTACCACTATTAACATCTACTACATGTAGCGCTTCGGTGTGTTCAATAATTAAATAGGCACCTTTACTCATGGTGGCCGTACGGCCAAACGAAGTTTTGATTTGCCTATCGATTCCGAATTTTTCAAAAATCGGAACCTGAGAATCATAGTGTTTTACTATCGATTCTTTATTAGGGGCAATTTCAACAACATAATCTTTTACTTGGCTGTATAGATTAGCGTCATCAACATGTATCCCTGTAAAGCTGTCATTAAAGACATCTCTTAGGATGGATGAAGCTCTGTTAAGCTCCACCAATACTTTTGAGGGTGTTTGTGCGCGCTGTAATTTTTTACACATTGTAGACCACTTGGCCAACAAATTTTCTAGATCTTTGTCTAGTTCTGCTACTTTTTTGCCTTCGGCAACTGTTCTTATAATTACACCAAATCCTTTGGGCTTAATGCTCTTAACGAGCCTTTTTAGCCTATCTTTTTCTTCGTTGCTTCCTATCTTTTGGGATACGGATACACGATCTGAAAATGGAACCATGACCAAATAACGGCCTGCGATAGATAGCTCGGAGCTAATTCTTGGTCCTTTGGTGGATATGGGTTCTTTAACAATTTGCACTAAAAGGGATTGATTGGCTTTAATAACGTCTGTTATTACTCCATTTTTATCAATATCCTTGTCAAAAGGAAAATCTTTTAATGAGTAATCCTTTAGTCTTCCGGAACTCACTTGTTTTATGAACTTAAGCATAGAGGTCAGCTGTGGACCAAGGTCATGATAATGCAAAAATGCATCTTTTTCATATCCAACGTTAACGAATGCAGCGTTGAGTCCGGTCACAGGTTTCCTTATTTTGGCTAAAAAAATGTCACCAACGGAAAAATCATTATTGTCCTCTTCCTTATGCAGTTCAGTGAGTTTCCCATCCTTTAACAAGGCAAAATCGACGGCATCGGAACTAGATCTTACGATTAATTCTCTATTCACCTGAATGTATTTGTACTTATCTGAACTTACAATAGCAAGCCAGATAAATTGATTAAACAATATCGTAAACAGATTTGTACAAACCTGCCGAGATCCGTCTTTGGAATCTCTATGTCAAAGAACGTTATAAAATGAAAAAGTAGTTTTTAAAACTACTTTTTCTTGTGTCGGTTAGCTCTTCTACGCTTCTTGCGCTTATGTGTTGCTACCTTATGTCTCTTTCTTTTTTTACCACTCGGCATAAAGCTCTTATTTTAAGATTATTATTTAACTTGTACGTTGCTCTTTACTCCTTCTACGAAAACCTTTGCAGGCTTGAACGCAGGTATATTATGGGCAGGTATTTTAATTGTTGTGTTTTTGGATATGTTCCTACCTGTTTTTTCTGCTCTAGTTTTAATTATAAAACTTCCAAAACCTCTAAGGTACACATTGTCTCCGCTTTCTAAAGAAGTTTTTACCTCTTCCATGAAGGATTCAACCGTAGCCTGCACATCTCCTTTTTCAATTCCCAGCTTGTCTGAGATTTTAGATACAATTTCCGCTTTCGTCATCTTTCGTTATTAGATTTTCTGTATTTTTTTCGGGTTGCAAATATATAAATTAAATTCAATCTTTCTTTGTAAAGGGTTAATTTTAAGTATATAAACTGCTACTTTTATCGCTTACTAGTAAAGTGAATGGTTTTTTCGGATAAAATTCTAGATTGGTATGGAAAAAACAAGCGTGAATTACCTTGGCGCGGATCTACCGATCCGTATAAAATCTGGCTATCGGAAATCATACTACAGCAGACCCGGGTAGCGCAAGGAACTCCTTATTATTTAAAGTTTATTAATGCTTTTCCCAGTGTAATCGATTTAGCGAATGCAAAGGAGGAAAGGGTATTGAAACTATGGCAGGGGCTTGGATATTATTCCAGAGCGAGAAATTTACATGTCGCTGCAAAGATGGTAGTAGAAAATTATGAAGGTCAGTTTCCTGATACGCATAGTAAACTTTTGATGCTTAAAGGTGTTGGTGATTATACCGCAAGTGCAATATCCTCTATTTGTTTTAATGAACGGCAGGCGGTTGTAGACGGTAATGTGTTTAGGGTATTGTCCCGTTATTTTGGTATAGCAACTCCAATTAATAGTACCTCTGGTATCAAGTATTTTAAAAAATTGGCTCAAGAGCTGTTGCATGAAAGCAATGTGAGGGATTATAACCAGGGAATAATGGAATTTGGTGCGATGCAATGCACTCCAAAAGATCCGGATTGTAGTACTTGTCCGCTTTCTGACAGCTGTGTTGCGTTAGAACAAAAGAAAATTCATGTCTTGCCGGTAAAATTGAATAAGACTAAGGTTAAAATACGTTTTTTTAATTATTTAGTACCGCTTTTTATAGACCAGAAGGGCGAAAAATCTTCTGTATTAACGCAAAGAACAGGAAAAGGGATTTGGCAGAATCTTTGGGAGTTTCCTTTATTGGAAACGGATAAGGAAATAGACATAAAAGAGGTTAAGAAGCGCTGCATAGAAGTTTTACCTCTGAAAACACAACCAGCCCGCATTAGCTTGTTCAATACAGATTCTGTAATTCATAAATTATCTCATCAGCATTTAGTAACAAAATTTTGGATTCTGGAGATTGATGAGCCTATTACCAACCGTATATTGATTAAGGAATTAGAAAAATATCCGGTTCCAGTTTTAATCTCCAGCTTCATTAATGCGTTTAAATTTTAGTATTTTTGACCTATAGAAACTAGTGATATGAGTGGTACATTAAATAAGGTGATGTTAATAGGTCATTTAGGTGACGAAGTTAAAATGCATTATTTTGAAGGAGGCGGAAGTATTGGAAGGTTTCCTATCGCTACCAATGAGACCTATACCAATAAACAGACAGGCGAGCGTGTCACAAACACCGATTGGCATAATATTGTAGTACGTAACAAGGCTGCCGAGATTTGTGAAAAGTATTTAAGTAAAGGGGATAAGGTATATGTTGAGGGTAGGTTGAAAAACAGACAATGGCAAGGCGAGGATGGTAATACCAGGTATACCACCGAAGTGCATGTGCAGGAATTTACCTTTCTTTCAACTAAGAAAGAAAGCATGGCAAATACTAATCAGGCGCAGCCCTCGGCTATGGCTGTTAATCCGCCCGCACAAAACAATTCACCTTCAGGTGCTAGTGAACCACAACAGGAAGATGATCTTCCTTTTTAAATATATAAATTAGTACTATTGGATCCTGACCCCTTAAGTTATACGCTCAGTTTTACGGTGATGGATGGTGCTTTTGCGCTCAACATTGCTGTGGTTGTTCTATTGTTGTGTTGCTCCGCTTTAATTTCTGGTGCAGAAGTAGCCCTCTTTGGTTTATCGGTTACAGAAGTTAATACCATAGAAGAACAAAAGACTCCTCAAGGTAGAATTTTATTAAAACTTCTGGAAAGGCCTAAAAAGCTATTGGCTACCATTCTTATTGCAAATAATGCCATAAATATTGGCATTGTTCTGCTGTTTAACATTATTGGAGACACCCTATTTTCTGGTATTACAGAAGTTATTTTTGGAGTGCTTTCCCTTCGTTTTCTGTTGGAAGTAGTCGTGGCTACCTTTTTAATACTAATGTTTGGAGAAATTTTACCAAAGGTTTACGCTAATAGAAACAGAATGAGTTTTTCTAACTTTATGGCGTATCCTTTAAAAATGCTGGATTTTGTGTTTTCACCGCTAAGCTTGCCTATGCGTTTTGGGACTATTTTTTTATATAATAAATTAGGAAAGGAAAAATCTAGCTTAAGTGTTGATCATTTGTCACAAGCTTTAGAACTCACCTCTGAGGGTGATACCACCAAAGAAGAACAGAAAATTTTACAAGGAATTGTAAATTTTGGTAATACGGATACCAAGCAGGTAATGCGTCCACGAATAGATATCTTTTCTTTGAACGATCAAATGAAATTTCCTGAAGTTCTGGACGAAATAAGAAAAAATGGATACTCTAGAATTCCGGTTTTCACTGAGAATATAGATAATGTAATGGGTATTTTGTACGTAAAAGATCTTTTGCCTTATCTAGATAGGAAATCGTTTAATTGGATAACTTTAGTGCGAGAACCTTATTTTGTTCCTGAAAACAAAAAATTGGACGATTTATTGACAGAATTTCAGGCTAAAAAAAATCATTTGGCTGTGGTTGTAGATGAGTACGGAGGTACATCTGGGATTGTAACCTTAGAGGATATAATTGAGGAAATCGTAGGAGATATTAGCGATGAGTTTGATGATGAAGACCTTGTGTACTCCAAATTAGATGATTTTAATTATGTATTCGAAGGAAAAACAACCCTCAAGGATTTTTACCGTGTAGTTAAAATGGATGATGAGAGCGATTTTGAAGAAAACAAAGGGGAGTCTGAAACCATTGCAGGCTTTGTTTTAGAGATAGCTGGCAGTTTTCCTAAAAGGGGAGAAGAAGTGGTTTTTGGAGCATATAGGTTCGTAGTAGAAAGCTTGGATAAAAAAAGATTAAAACAAATTAAAGTAACATTGCCACATGAATTATAACCATGTATTGTTATATTTTTCAGTGTTCGTTTTAACGGCTGGGTGCAAGGAAGAGGAGCCAATTCCGAAACCAAAAGCACAAATACGCTTAGAATATCCACAAGGAAAATTGGCCACCTTGGAGACCTCTAGATTTATTGTCAATTATAACCAACTAGCTAATCCTATGGAAAACAAGGATATGGCGTATACCTTAGAATACCCTCAGATGAAAGGGGCTATATTTCTAAGCTATAGACCTTTGAATAATGATTTGGATAAACTAACTCAAGAAGCAAAGCGCTTTAGTTACGAGCATGCAGTGAAGGCAGATAATATAGTAGAACAGCCTTTTGTAAATCCCCAAGCAAAAGTATATGGTTCTATGTTTGAAGTACAAGGAAACGCAGCTTCTCAGACTCAGTTTTTTGTAACGGATAGCACGAATCACTTTTTAACTGGTTCGGTTTATTTTTATTCTAAACCAAATTACGATTCCATTCTGCCAGCAGCGGCATATCTACAAAACGATATTCGAATTATCATGGAAACGCTACGCTGGAAGAAATAAAACCTTATAGATGAATAAGCAAGACCTCTTAGATGTTTACGATAGAATAGAACCCTATATTCACAATACCCCGGTGTTGGTTTCTAGCACTGTTAATAAAAGGGTAGGCGCTAGCGTTTTATTTAAATGTGAGAATTTTCAGCGTGCGGGAGCTTATAAGATTAGAGGAGCTACGAATGCAATGTTGTTACTAACGGATGCCCAGAGAAAAAAAGGTGTAGTAACCCATTCTTCTGGAAATTTTGCACAAGCGGTCGCCCTTGCGGCAAAAAGTCTTGGAGTTAAAGCTCATATTGTAATGCCTTCCTCTGCTCCCGAAATTAAAAAAGTGGGGGTAAGGGAATATGGTGGTAACATTTATGAATGTGAACCTACCATAGAAGCTCGTCAGGCCATGGCGGATGAAATAGAAAATAGAACGGGAGCAACCTTTTTACACCCATCCAATAATGAAAATGTAATCATGGGACAAGGAACGGCGGCATTGGAACTTCTTAGGCAGGAGCCGCTCTTGGACTTTATTTTTTGTCCGGTTGGCGGGGGTGGTCTTATCGCAGGATCTTCCTTAGCCGCAGCTCATTTTGGGAAAGGTTGCAGTGTACTAGGTGGAGAACCCTTTGAAGCCGATGACGCCTATCGTTCATTGCTAAGTGGTAAAATAGAGTATAATGATACAGTGAACACCATTGCAGATGGTTTAAAAACTACTTTAGGTGATAAAAACTTTCCTATTATCAAAAAGCATGTTTCTAAAATTATCCGAGTTACGGAAGACGAAATTGTAGCCGCAATGCGATTCGTGTGGGAGCGAATGAAGATTATCATAGAACCCTCTAGTGCCGTTACTTTGGCAGCTTTATTAAGGGACGCATTCGAACAATCAGAAACGTATGCTGATAAAAAAGTAGGAATTATTATCTCTGGAGGAAATGTTGATTTGGATAAACTCCCTTTTTGAGCAGATAGGATTTAATCAGCAGATTTCAACAGCGCTTCGGCATTGGCGATGCTGGAGTTTATTTGTTCTTTAACTGTCTTTACTTTTTCTTCTTCCTCATTTAACCATAGCTGTTTTTCCTCAGTAAGTGCCTTACCTTTCATAAGTTCATCGGCGTCAAACCGTTGGCCTATCCCTTGCATCCAATCCATCATGGCTTTATTTGCATCTTGCAACTTTCGCATGGCTTTGCCCTCGGGGGAATCCATTCCCAAAGAATCTGCCATTGGTTTTAGTTGTCCAACAAGTCTTCCGATTTCTCCCATTTTTGGCATTACTTCGTCATGGATAGCCATCACTTCTTGCATTTGTGTAATACTTACTTCTTTCTTTTCCTCTTTGCAAGAAAAAAAAGTGATACCGCATGCTAAAATTATGAATACTATTGTTTTTTTCATTTCTATATTATTTTTTAATCTTGAGACTATTTACGCAATAAATGTACTCTTTTACTTAGGTATTCGTAATGGTGTTTCTTAGTTATATCGGTGTGATTATTGCCGTAGTCAAAAACAAACAAAACCACCGTACAGGGTAAAGATACCAAATATTCAAAATGGAATAATTACTAATGTAAGGATTATTGTTTTTTTAATAATTGACAAGGAGAATCGTTTTTGAAAAGTATCTGATAGGGGGAAGTAGAGGCAGTAAATTCCTTATCTCGTTTTTTACTCGCAAAAAAGTATCACTTTTGCAAAAAAAAGCTTTGAGTCTTCAACAACGCAAATGGTTCTACCTTATTATTCTATCCTTAATTTGGGGTACCTCGTATATACTAATTAAAAAGGGTTTGGAGGGTTTTGCTCCATTGCAATTGGGCGCGTTGCGTATAGTTATTGCAGGCAGTCTTCTTTTGTTGATTGGTTTTCGCTCCTTAAAGACTATTCATAGGACAGATTGGAAGTGGTTGGCGCTTTCTGGCTTTGTTGGCAGTTTCTTTCCTATGTTCTTGTTCGCTTTTGCCGAAACAGAAATTGATAGTGGTGTTACCGCAGTTTTAAATTCGTTAGTACCGTTGTTCACTTTGTTTGTAGGTCTATTTGTTTTTGGGATTTCATTTACTAAGAATCAGTTTCTTGGTGTTTTGATTGGACTTTTTGGAGCAAGCTTCCTAGTAATCTTTGGCAGTAGTATAAATCCGGGACAGAATTATTGGTATGCTGGGCTGGTGGTAATAGCTACCTTATGTTATGCTTGTAATGCTAACATCATCAAAAGTAAATTACAAGGAGTTAGCCCTATGGGGATTGCAGTTGGGAACTTTGTGTGTATTTTAGTGCCTGGTATTATACTACTTCCTTTATCTGGAGCTATGAATACCAAGGTTATCAAGGGTGAATTTTTTTGGAGTTCCTTGGGATATATCGTTGTACTCTGTGTTATTGGCACCTGTATAGCTAAGGTGCTTTTCAATAAGTTGATACAAATATCTTCTCCGGTATTTTCTGTATCCGTAACGTATCTAATACCCGTTGTTGGTATATTTTGGGGCGTTATGGATGGGGAAGCTTTTTCCTTAAAACAAGTTGGCGCATCATTGTTAATATTGACTGGGGTCTATTTGGTCAATAAAAAAAAGAAAATTAAGGTTTTATAACTGTAACAAATTATAATAAATATAATCTTTAGTTGGCAATCCATATAAAACGAGCCAAGATGAACACTATACGTTTAACAATTTTAATGATATTTTTTAATGCTATAGCTGGTATAGCTCAGGACAGAATTTTTAAAGTTAAAGATTTTGAAAAGGTAATTGTAAGTCCGCACATAGAAGTAACCCTTGTTGCCGGCGACGAGAGTTCAGTTAAGATAGAGAACACAAAAGTTTCTATGGACAAAATAAATGTTGAAGTCGAAGGAACTACGCTAAGGCTCTATTTAGATGGTGCGAAGACGGTTACAAAATCGGAACGCGTCTCGTCCGATAATTGGAACGGAAATCGGCCCATTTACAACGGTACTATGGCCACGGCTACGATTACATATAAAACTCTAAATAACCTTTCAGTAAGAGGAGAGGAAATAGTGCGGTGTAAGAGTGATATAGAACAAGACAATTTAAAGTTGACCTTATACGGAGAAACTAAAGTATATTTTGAGGGTTTAATGTTGAACGATTTTACCGTAGCTATTTATGGTTCCTCTTACTTAGAAATTGTTAAGGGCAATGTTGGACGCCAAGTATTTAGAGCTTATGGAGAAAGTGAAGTGAATACGATTGCAATGGAAAACAAGGAAACTAAAATCACCGCATATGGTGAAAGTAATTTTAGGCTAAAAGTTTCGAATCGTTTAAAGGTTACATGTTATGGGGAGACAACTATCAACTATGAAGGCGATCCCGATGTAGATAACGGAATTATTATTGGAGAGGCTAAGGTGAGGAAAATAGGTTAAGCTTTTAAACATACAAAACGTGATTTAAACATGTTTAATTAAACAACTGTAGCCGTATAAGCTTCAGTTGTTTTTTTTACGCTATTTTCAGTGGCTTTTAACTACGCTATATTTTTGGTTGGTTCGTATCGTTTACCTCAAAGTTTAAATCGTTTTCAAAGTTTAAAGTTAAATATTGAGTATAAATTTGATTTTTAACTCAGGGAGTTATAACTTATTAAGAAAGCAAAATAAGATATGAAAAATTTCACCTTGCCCATTCGTTTTGGAATTGCCACTAGTGGTAGTCTAATAGCCTATTTTCTTATACTATCACTTTTAGGATTGCACACCAATGTGTTCTATAGCCTCTTTAATGGTGTGATAACCGGCTTTGGAATCTATGAAGCTATTAAGTATTTCAAATTACAGTAAGGAAAAGCGTTTAATTATAGCACCGGTTTTACTACAGGATTAACTACAGGTGGCATGGCTACTATAGTTTTTACTATCTTTTTCGCCTTGTATTCCACGGAGCTCAATCCAGGATTTTTGGAAATTCTTTCTTCTCAATGGGCTAGCGAATATGAAAGTTTCGAGGCTATTGTTTTCTTTGTAGTCGCGGTAATGGGTTTTAGTACCACGGTTGTACTAACACTTACCTTTATGCAGCTATTCAAAAGTTCTAATAATTTAAAGGGAAATCAAAACTAAATTCAATAAAAAACCTTGTAGATTAAGCAATAAATAGTATATTTGCAGCCGCCTTTGGAAAAAATCCAAGAGGTTTTAATTATACATTTTTAACGATATGTACGCAATTGTAGAGATGGCAGGGCAGCAATTTAAAGTTGCAAAAGACCAG
>CAYGUY010000059.1:0-23813 GCA_964353165.1 uncultured Maribacter sp. | reverse complement strand
TTACATTTGCAGCTAATAAACACTTAAACTTAAAAATTTGAACATGAAACATCTTAGCAAATTATTAGTTGTTGCCCTACTTATTGTAGGAATGAACAACATACAAGCGCAAGACGAGAATAATCCTTGGCAAGTACAGTTCGGGGTTAACGCAATTGACGTATTCCCGACCGGTGCAGATAATCTACCAGTAGGAGCTCAAAGTACTTTTGGCAATGAATTCTTCAATGTAAACGACCACTGGAACATTCTTCCTTCTATTTCTTTTGTTGGATTATCTAAATCCGTAGGAGGAGGGTTCTCTGTTGGTGCTAGAGGTTCTTTGAATAAAATAAGTAAATTAGGAGATGTGTCTGTAGATGATTGGTCTCATTATGCTTTAGATGGTACCATAAAATATAATTTCATTAAAAATACCGTAGTTGATCCTTTTGTAGAAATTGGCGGTGGTTATACTTGGGTAAACGACATTGGTGCTGGTACTGTAAATGGTGGTATTGGTATTAATTTCTGGTTTACAGAGAATGTGGGTCTAACCTTACAATCTAGTTTCAAAAATGCTTTTGAAGATTATGGTGTTACTCATTTTCAACATTTAGCAGGTCTTTCGATCAAATTTGGTGGGACTGATACCGATGGTGATGGTATTTACGATAAAGACGATGCTTGTCCAGAAGTTGCTGGATTAGAAGCTTTCAACGGTTGTCCAGATGCTGACGGTGATGGAATCGAAGATAGCAAAGATAGCTGTCCTAATGAAGCAGGTTCAAAAGAAATGAACGGTTGTCCAGATGCTGATGGTGATGGTGTTGCAGATAAAGATGATGCTTGTCCTAACGAAGCTGGTCTCGCTGCTTTAGCTGGTTGCCCAGATGCTGATGGAGATGGTGTTGCTGATAAGGACGATTCTTGTCCTAACGAAGCCGGTCCTTCTGAAAACAAAGGATGCCCATGGCCAGATACTGATGGAGACGGTGTATTAGACAAAGACGACAAATGTCCAGACGTTGCTGGAACTGTTGCCAACGCTGGATGTCCTGAAGTAACTGAAGAAGTTCAAAAACAATTGAACGACTATGCTAGAACTATCTTGTTTGACACTGGTAAATCTTCAATCAAAGCGGAATCTACTTCTGTAATGGTAGATATTATCACCATCCTTAAAGAGTATCCTAATGCTAAATTTACAGTTGAAGGTCACACGGATAGTGTAGGTAGTGCTAAATTAAATCAAAGCCTTTCTGAGTCAAGAGCACTTTCTGTAAAAGAGTTCTTGGTAGAAAAAGGAATTGAAGAATTCAGATTATCTGCTGTTGGTTATGGTGAAGATAAGCCTATGGCTACTAACAACACAAAAACCGGTAGAGCACAAAATAGAAGAGTTGAAATTAACTTAGTAAAATAAGTTATACGAACTAAGTGTTTTAATATTTAAAAAGCTCCGCATTACGCGGAGCTTTTTTATTTTTACACTATGCGGACTTTTATAGATGAAGTAGTAGACAAGGTATGGGATGAACAGGCGGACATATCGGACGTTATATTTATACTCCCAAGTAAACGTGCTGGAACCTTCCTAAAACAAGCTATTTCAAAAAAGGCCGGAAAAACTATTTTTACTCCTGTTGTATGTAGTATAGAAGAGTTTGTAGAGAGCATATCAGGCCTTACCTATGCTAGTAATACAGAACAAATATTTGAACTTTATACAGCCTATCTTCAAGCGGGCAGTTATGAGAAAGAAACTTTTGATACCTTCCTTACCTGGGGAGAAACACTATTACAGGATTTCAATGAAATAGATCGCTACCTTGTAAATGCAAAATCGCTATTTTCTAATCTTAGTGCAATACAGGAAATAAACCATTGGTCCACAGATGCAGAGCAAACTACCCTTATAAAGAACTATCTTAATTTTTGGGAAAATATTCTTCCAGTATATCTAACTTTTAACCACAACCTTGTTAGTAAAGGTTTAGGCCATCAAGGCCTGGTTTATAGAGAGGCCTTCAATAGCTTAGGACAATATTTAGAAAAAGAAACAAAGCCTCATGTTTTTTTAGGGTTTAATGCGCTCAATACAGCTGAAAGTAGCATTATACAAGCCATATTAAAAGACCCAGCATCCCAAATATATTGGGACATTGATCCTTATTTCCTTGAAGATACTGTACACGATGCTGGTCTTTTCATCAGACAGCATAGTGTAAATTGGCCATATCTCAATAATTCAGAATTAAAGGGACCTAGCAATTATTACCGTAATCAAAAAAATATTGAAGTAATCGGTGTTCCAAAAAACATCTCCCAAGCTAAATATATAGGGAATCTCCTGTCAGATTTACAAAATAACAAACCCGAAACTTTAAAGAATACCGCTCTTATCTTAGGTGATGAGACACTACTAACCCCGTTACTCAATTCCATACCCAGTCCGATACCTGCCGTTAACATTACTATGGGGCAAAAATTACATCTTACACCATTAGCAAGTTTCTTCACCGACTATTTTGAGCTACACGAAGTAAGCACCGCAAAAGGATGGTTTTTTAAGGACTTTATAAAATTTATTACTCATCCCTATTGTACTACACTCCTTAACCATCACAAAATTGATCAGGCCCGTATTCTTAATACCCTTAAGACCAGAAATTGGACGTTCGTTAGTTTAAAAAACATTACCGAAACATTGGAATCAAAAAATTCAATTATACACGTTCTGTTTTCCGAAGACCATGACCAACCAATGTCATTTATGAAACATTGTAGTATCCTAGTTGATTTTTTAAAAGAATCGTTCCTAAACGAAAAAAATACACTGGCACTTGAACAACTTTATAGATTTCATACACTATTCAATCAGATTAAACAGCTAATTGAAACCTATGATTATATTACAAACCTAAAAGCTCTTAAAAACCTTTTTAAACAACTCCTAACTAAAGAAACGCTAGACTTTCAAGGAGACCCCTTAGAGGGTTTACAGATTATGGGTATGCTAGAGAGCCGAAATTTAGACTTTGAAACGGTAATACTTACCTCGGTGAACGAAGGTATTCTTCCCTCGGGAAAATCGAATAACTCGTTTATTCCTTTTGATCTAAAGATAGCGCACGGACTCCCAACGTATAAAGAAAAAGATGCCGTGTATACGTACCACTTTTATCGGTTAATGCAGAGGGCAAAGAATATATACCTTTTATACAATACAGAACCAGACGTACTAGAGGGCGGCGAAAAAAGTAGGCTTATCACCCAATTATTAACCGAGGACAAAAGGTCGGATATTATTGAAAAAATAGCTTCTCCCAAGTTGCAACCTATTGTAAACACATTATATTCAATCCCTAAATCAGATAGTTTACTTCGTACCATTACCAAATACTCAACGAATGGATTCTCTCCAAGTTCACTTAGTAACTATATAAGAAATCCATTAGATTTTTATAAGCAAAACCTGTTGGGTATTAAAGACACTTTAGTTGTAGAAGAAACTATAGCGGCCAATACTTTTGGCACTATTGTTCATGATACATTAGAAGAGCTATACACCCCTTATATTGGAACAATTCTTTTAAAAGAACACCTTCTTAAAGCTAAACAAAATCTGAACGACACTATACAACGTAACTTTCAGAAGTCATATTTCGATGGAGACTTCAGCACCGGGAAAAACTATCTGTCATTTCATGTCATCTACAAGTACATTTCAAATTTTATAGATTCTGAGATAAAACAATTAGACAAACAGTCCGTAAGAATAATTGCTCTAGAGCAAACCCTCCAAATATCAATGAATATAGAGGGTATTAACCATCCGGTTGTACTAAAAGGAAAACTTGACCGTATAGATGAAGTCAACGGAACAACAAGAATTATCGATTACAAAACAGGTAAGGTAGAAAGAAAGAATGTTGAGATTACGTCATGGGAACCTCTCACCGATGACTATAAATTTAGCAAGGCATTTCAACTATTATGTTATTCCTATATGTACTCGATTCAACATCCAAACGAACTAATAGAAGCGGGTATTATATCACTAAAAAACGTGAATGAGGGTGTGTTACTATTTGCCCAAAAGGATGGTGCGAGAGGTCCTAAACAACATGTCATCAACCAAAATACCTTATCAAATTTCCAAACAGTTCTCCATGAACTGATCAAAGAGATAAACAATCCAGATATTCCATTCCTAGAAAAAGAAGTCTAACTATTTTAAATCCGGTCGTGTAGGCCTTACTTCTATCTTACTAGGTAATGTTCTTGGATTCATTTGTAACAAATCTACCACCAACGAACCAATATCCTCTGGCTGTATTTTCCAAGCATCCTTTTCGCTAGGCTCGTTATTGTTAAAATGAGTAGCCACAGATCCCGGCATAATCGTAGTTACTTTTACTCCGTATTTCCTTAAATCCAACATCACTGCCTGCGTAAAGCCTACCACGCCAAACTTAGTCGCATTATACCCGGCACCTGATGCGAAGAAATTGGTTCCAGCAAGACTCGCAACGGTCATATAATATCCCTTTGAAGTTTTCAAGGCCTCTACCGTTGCTTTTAAGGTGTGGAAAACTCCGTTTAGGTTCACGTTTATCATTTGGTGCCAATTAGCTTCCGACAACTCATCGACCGGAGCAAAATGTCCTACCCCCGCATTTGCTAAAACAACATCCAACTGTCCCCAAGTATCCAATATCCTTTTTACTGCATTCGTTTCATCGAACAAAATGGAAACATCGGAAACTAAACCAAGCACCTCCTTACCCTCCAATTGCTCCAGTGCCGTGTCTACACTCTGCTGATTCCTTCCACTTATGGCCACTTTCATACCCTCATCAAGTAATCTTTGGGCTATTCCAAATCCTATGCCCTTTGTTCCCCCTGTTATATATGCTACTTTTCCTTTCATTTTTTCAATCTTGGTTTTAATGATTACAAAGATACTTATCTAAAATTGGAGCCGTGTTAAACTTTTGTTTTGTTATCTTTAGAAGTTGTTAAAAACGCTGAATATGAACAAGATTGTTATATGGTCAATTACGGTAGCACTCGCCGGATTTTTATTCGGTTTCGATACCGTCGTAATCAGTGGCGCAAATGAACCCATAAAACAATTATGGGATACGTCCCCTTTGTTCCACGGCACATTCATTATGAGCATGGCACTTTGGGGTACGGTCTTCGGATCCCTTTTTGGTGGTATTCCCACAAAGAACCTTGGACGTAAAAAAACCCTTTTTTGGATTGGTATTCTCTTTTTTGTTTCCGCAATTGGTTCTGCCCTTGCGCAAGATCCCTATTCTTTTTCATTCTTCCGATTTATCGGAGGAATTGGGGTTGGGGTATCGTCGATAGCCGCTCCTATTTATATATCTGAAATCACTTCAAAAGAAAATCGTGGCAAGCTAGGTGGGCTTTATCAATTTTGGCTGGTCTTTGGTATTTTGATTGCCTTTGTATCTAACTGGTTGTTAAAAGGTTTTGATGGCGCAAACGATTGGCGTTGGATGTTGGGGGTTGAGGCCATTCCTGCTTTTATTTATACTCTTATGGTACTTAAAGTTCCTAATAGTCCAAGGTGGCTTGCCCTTCATAAAAAAGACGATACCTCGGCCTTAAACGTTCTAGAGCTTATATATTCCAAGGAAAAAGCCAATGAGCAGCTAACCGAAATCAAATTAGATATCAGCCATTCCAAAAAAAGTGAACCGCTTTTCAAGAAAAAATATTCGAAAGTATTATGGTTGGCCTTTTTTCTAGCATTTTTCAATCAACTTTCAGGAATCAACTTTGTACTATACTACGCACCGGAAATTTTGGAACAGGCCGGATTGGGAGGAAAAGAATCACTATTTAATTCCATCGCGATTGGCATCATCAACTTTCTGTTTACTTTCATTGGTATTCGTTTACTGGATAAATTAGGAAGGCGACAATTGATTATCATCGGTTCTATTGGTTATATCGTTAGCTTGGTCATGGTGGGACTATGTTTCCAGATGGAGTTAGGCTCCACCCTGACCCTTATTTTTATATGCTCCTTTGTAGCATCACATGCTATTGGACAGGGTGCCGTTATCTGGGTATTCATTTCAGAAATATTCCCTAACAGCGTAAGAGCTTATGGGCAGTCCTGGGGCGTTAGCGTGCACTGGGTCTTTGCCGCAATTATTACCTTAATAACACCGTTCTTCTTGGATTCCACAGAAGGGCTTCTAAAAGATGCAGTGTGGTATATCTATTACTTCTTTGGTGCGATGATGGTGCTACAACTCATTTGGGCCGTAACCAAAATGCCGGAAACCAAAGGCGTATCTTTAGAGGAACTGAGTAAACAACTTACAAAAGACTAAATAAAAACAGTTAATTATCTGGGTCTTATAAAAAGTAAGCCTTAAAATAATCGATTTTTTCAAATAAGGTAACCTATATTACTTTATTTCGACCAGCGAACAAGTTATGGTTAGCAGCGGTTTCCTTAGCTATCTAAGATATATAAACCATTGGATTCTCCAAGCTATAGAATACCTTAATGCTATCTTGCATGTCAAAAAGATACATCAATCTATCAACACAAGAAATCAGGATATGAAGAATATACTTTACGAATACTTGTTAAAGACTGGAATGAGCGAAAACCTTGCATCCTACCTAAACACTGGTATTCTCCTTATTCTCATTTTTATTCTAGCCATTATTCTGGATTACATCCTTTGGAAAGTCCTCCGTTCTATTTCCGTAAGATTAGCACGTAAATCAAGAACAAATTTCGACAACCATTTGGTAGCGCACAGGGTCCCAAGAAACGTGGCACATATTTTACCATTATGGTTTTTATTTCAATGTATTCCGATTGCTATTTCAAAATTTACTTATGCAGGCATAATTGCTGAAAAAATGCTGCAGGTTGCCTTTGTTGTGCTGACCATCACGATAGTAAAAAAAGTATTGCGAAGTACCAACGATTACCTCAAAACCAAACCTAGGTTTCGGGACAAACCTATGGATAGTTATATACAGGTCTTCATGATCTTTATTTGGATCATAGGAATTCTAAGTATTTTCGCTATCGTAACAGAGGTAAGTGTTCTCAGGTTCTTTACCGCACTTGGAGCCGGTTCCGCCATAATCCTATTGCTATTTAAAGATTCTATTTTAGGCTTTGTAGCAAGTATACAGGTAAGTATCAACGATATGGTGCGCATTGGGGACTGGATTACCTTTGAAAAATATGGTGCAGACGGAGATGTTGTGGAAATTACCTTAGCGACTGTTAAAGTGCAGAATTTTGACAAAACTATAACCACCATACCTACCTATGCGCTTATCTCCGACTCGTTTAAAAACTGGCGCGGCATGCAGGTTTCCGGAGGAAGACGTATTAAAAGAGCGCTGATCATTAGTCAGAAAAGCATTCGTTTTTTGATGGAAACTGATATGGCCGAACTACAGAAAATAGAACGTATAGCGCCCTATCTCCGAACAAGGAGCCAACAAATTACCGAACACAACCAGAACAATAACATCAATAAACAAATACCCATAAACGGAAGGAACCTTACCAATTTTGGTTTGTTTAGAAAATATGTAACCGAGTATTTGGAACAGCATTCGGCCATTAACAAGGGAATGACACTCATGGTGCGTCAACTGGAACCTACCCCACAGGGCATTCCTCTTGAAATCTATGCCTTTAGTGCCGATAAGCGCTGGGAGAACTACGAATTTGTTATGGCTGATATCTTTGACCACTTGTTCGCAGCCTTACCGTTTTTTAAGTTGGAAGTTTTTGAACTCCCTATGAAACTTGAATCTTAAATTCCAAAAGGATGCCTTCTAAAAAGCCTAAAAATACTATCTTGGAAGTATAAAATTTCACTAGTAAAACCCTAGTAGCAATTCGAGAAAAGATATTTTGATTTCGAGATAAACCTCAGAACATTCAAATCTCAATTATCGAGTAAAATTGTAGTATGGAAAGAAGAAAGTTCATTAGTAAAACTACTCTGGCCGCAATGACGGGCGCCTTGGGTATAGAGATTGTATATGGCTTGAAGCTACCTGAAAACTATATCCCATTGGCTTTGCAAGAACCCGATCCTTTTAAACTGTTCAAAAAGGATAAACAGATGGTTGTCCTAAACGACAGGCCTTGGAATATAGAGGCCCAAGCACATCTTTTAGATGATAAGATAACACCAAATGCATCCATGTTCATAAGAAACAACGGACTCGTACCTGAAAACATAGATGTTAAAGCTTGGAGCCTTACTATTGATGGTGAGTCTGCTCTTGAACCAAAAACCTTCACCCTAACAGAATTAAAATCAAAATTTAAACACCATACCTACCAACTTACACTAGAATGCGGTGGAAATGGAAGATCCGAGTTTAATCCACCTGCGAAAGGCAACCAATGGACCGTTGGGGCTGTCTCGTGTGCAGAATGGACAGGGATTCGCCTACGGGATATCCTAGAAGACGTGGGCATAAAAAATGATGCCGTTTATATTGGATACCATGCAGTAGATCAACATTTAACCAGAGACCCTGAGAAAGAACCTATTTCCCGTGGTACGCCCATAGCAAAAGCGTTACAGGACGAGACTTTGCTTGCCTTTCAAATGAACGGAGAGGACATTCCATTGGTTCATGGATATCCATTGCGATTGGTTGCCGGTGGTTGGCCAGCATCCGTTTCCGGTAAATGGATCAATCGTATAAGCATCCGAAATAAGGTACATGACGGCACAAAAATGACCGGTGATGCCTATAGAGTACCTTGTAACACTGTTGCGCCAGGAGAAAAAGTGGCAGATGCAGACATGTGCATCATAGAATCTATGCCGGTAAAATCACTCATTACCTATCCCAAAACGGGAGCAATGATTACGGAGGGCAATAGATTGAATATAAGAGGACATGCATGGGCAGGGGAACTGGAAGTTATAAAAATGGAATATTCGATTGATTTTGGAGCTACTTGGAAAAAATGCACGCTTGAAAAGCCAGTAAATCGTCTGGCATGGCAACACTTTTCCGCACAGGTAGATTTTCCCAAAAAAGGCTATTATGAAATTTGGTCCAGGGCTACGGATGCTCAAGGAACGGCACAACCGATGCTTATTCCCGGATGGAACCCAAAAGGGTATTTGAACAATGCCTGCCAACGTATTGCCATAAAAGTCACCTAAGTTTAAACGATGAGTGAAACGCCACAAAATAATAATAGCGCCAAAAAAGGCAGGAAATCAAGGATAATCTTGGTCTTTCTACTTCTAGCCTTACTGGTATCGGGAGGCGTTTATTTACTTTCCAAAACCGATTATTTTTCCTCGAATACTCCCGAAGAAATTCTTGTTGATGTTAGCGATGAAGATGACTTTGATAAAATAGAGAATGGCATCCATGTACGAACTGGTTTCGTGGATGCACCCGGACTTATGGAAACAGTACAAAACTGTACCACTTGCCACTCCTCCCAGTTGGTATTACAGAACCGCATGAACAAAGAACGATGGACGGCTACCATAAAATGGATGCAAGAAACCCAGAACTTATGGGATTTAGGCGAAAACCAGGCCGTAATCGTCAATTACCTAGCAACAAACTATCCCCCAAAAATAAAAGGTAGACGGGAAAACTTACGAGATATCGATTGGTACGTATTGGAGGAATAGGCGCTCAGGAATCTAACAATATAACTTCTCAAGGATGGCACAAAACAAGTGCTAAAACCGCTGATTGGTAGGTAGTTGCAGCAGGCAGTTAGCGCCAAACATAATCCAGAATCGATTCCGACGACCAAAATATTTTTGGCCATTAGAATATCTGGGAATGCGAGATGTACAAAAGCGTCGCTTTATTAGCTTTACTGGCTTTGAACAACAATACACAACTAAAGCAATGTTATTGTAAAACACTGCTATTTGCAAATCGATATAAGACCTTCCGTGGTCTTCCTAGTTCATAATCCTGGTCAACTGAAAATAACGGGCGTAACTTTCAGGAATAGTGCCTAGATCTAACAAACTACCTTCTGGTATATATGGATAGATTTCGCTGTAATTCTTTACCTCGAACATCCCCATACGCTTATTAATATGTTCGCGCCGCAGATCCTCCGGACCATGGAGTCCAGCGGCGGATATCAATTCAAGACAGCTTTTTACCGTAGCCTCATGGAAATTTTTAACCCGCGGGGCTTTGTCAGCTACAACAAGCCCCTTCATAAGCGATTTGTTCTGTGTAGCCACTCCAACGGGACAACTATTCGTATTGCATTCCAAGGCCTGTATGCACCCTACGGCGAGCATCATGGCACGAGCACTATTACATCCGTCCGCACCTAAAGCCATTGCTCGTGCCATATCAAAACCGGTAATGATCTTACCTGCAGCAATGACTTTTATCTCTTTTCTAAGACCAAATCCCGTGAGGGTATCATGAACAAAAATCAAGCCCTCGCGCATGGGCATCCCCATGGTATTGGAAAACTCCACCGGAGCGGCACCCGTGCCCCCTTCACCACCATCTACACTAATAAAGTCTGGCGTAATGTTTGTATAAACCATCGCCTCGCAAAAATCCATAAATTCCTGTTTCCTGCCAATGCACAACTTAAAACCAACAGGTTTACCGCCTGATAATTTTCTAAGCTTTTCAATAAAATACATGAATTGTATAGGGTCCTTAAAGGCAGAATGTGATGGCGGGGAATGCACGGCTACACCAGCAGGCACATGTCTTATTTTAGCTATTTCCGGTGTATTTTTTATGGCTGGCAGAATACCTCCATGGCCTGGCTTAGCACCTTGAGAGAGTTTTATTTCGATCATCTTTACCTCAGGCTTTGTTGCATTTTCTTGAAACGTGACTTCGTTAAACGTTCCGTCATCCTTTCTACAACCAAAGTAGCCCGTACCTATTTGCCAAATAAGGTCTCCCCCAGGTTGCAAATGATAATCACTGATACCGCCTTCACCCGTGTTATGGGCAAAATTTCCCATTTTAGCCCCTTGGTTCATGGCAAGCACTGCATTTTTACTCAGCGAACCGTAACTCATAGCAGAAATATTCAACAAACTTGAGGCATATGGCTGCTTGCAATCTTTACCACCTATTACTATTCTAGGAAATTCTCCCAAACCTTCTGGATGGTTCTTGGCGTACATGGAATGCTCCATCCACTCGTAACCTGTTTCGTAAAGATCCATTTGAGTACCAAAAGGTACGGTGTCCGTATCTCCTTTAGACCTGCGGTATATAGTAGATCGCTCAATACGGTTTAAGGGTTTTCCTTCCGTATCGGTCTCCACAAAATACTGCATAATTTCTGGACGTATGGATTCCAGCAAATACCTCATCCTACCGATTACAGGAAAATTACGCCGAATCGTATGCTCATTCTGTAATAAATCAAAAATTCCCATTAGCACTAAAGGCAACACGAGTATAAAAGACCATAATATAGGCCACCATAAAAAGGAAATACCGATTATCGCTGCAATAGCCACCACGGAAATAAGAATAAAGTATTCTCGGACTTTCATAGAAAACAATGTTATTATTTCAACAAAGATACATATTGATCGTAGTATTGGCTGTTCTTTATCAAAACCTTAAACGAAAATTTATTGGTGTTATAGTAATTGATTTAAAACCCGAAAAAGAAACCTGAAGTATGCTATACTACACCTAGAAATCATACGTTCTAGGATTGCTTTATGCACCAAAATATGGACTGTTACGATGAAAATAACAATAAACGTGAAGTTAAAAAAAGATTCATTTCGCTTAAAAGTCGTTTCAGATGTCAATTTAGACGGTTCACTCAAAAACAACGGGTACAGGCGGTAAGTGAACCTAACTTTGTGTAAGAATTAAAGCAATTTATAAAACGATAAAAATATAATCACATGAAAAAAATATCAACCTTATTAAGTGTATTGTTCTTAGGAGCAACGTTTGTATCCTTTACGGGATACCCACAAGGAAGGGCAACAAGTATTGATCCGAGCTTAGAAAATCTTGGATTAATAGAAATTGAAGAGGAAATAGACCTAGGCTTTGACACCTCGGTATATCTTCCCGAAGGTTTTAACCCTTATGCAGGAATGCATAAAAGTTATGACTACCTAAACCTTGTTGAAGTAGAAGAAGAGATAGAGCTAGGTTTCAATACCAAAGAATATTTACCGGAGAATTTTAATCCTTACAAAGGAATGATATTCGCTGTTGAGGATATCGTTGTCATTGAACTGGAAGAAGAGTTTATTTTAGATTTCAACCCTAAAAAATACCTTCCTAACAGCTTTAACGCTTTATCCAAATAATAGATTTTTGAATAGTTAAACGTTTGAAAAACAACGCGAAGGGGCGGAAGAAGTTGCTATGGACAATGGTTGTTTATAGTTCTTTATCCGCCTTTTTTGTTTTCTGTCCGGTAGCTTCCCCATGAGTTTTTATTCATTAAAAGGTTTGGAAAAGACTCATGGCGTTACAGGTTACATCTTCGAAATTGTTTCCTTTAAAATTAACGTATTTTTGAGTTAACCCAATTAGGCACAAATGGCATTAAGACACGTTAAACAATCTTCTATTCTTAAAATAGCTGTGCTATTGGCCATTTTAGTGTCGGTACCCAAAACAATCTTCATTTATGATATGATCAGTCAGGGAAACGATGAATTCTCAAGAGCATGGATAACTGATTTGTTCTATCGCTTCATTTTTTTCTTTTTGTTCTCGTGGGCCATTTTACAACTCAATGCGAACGTAGGGTATTCAAAATACCAATGGTCTACTTCTGTTCGATTAAGCGTAATGGTACTGATCAATATTGCCGTATTGATCGCAACCTTAAGCTTTTTTGAATTTTTATATCCGTACGTGATACAAATAGAGATGAATCCAAGAGATAAGGGTTTCTTGGCCTTTACCTATACCATTTTGCTCTTGGCCCTCTTTTTTATTGGCAGAATACTGCGATTACAGGTAGAAAAGCAAGAAACAAGAATAGAAAACGAACATCTTAAACAGCAGAGTTTACAAAACGAACTCATTGCACTTAAAAATCAGATAGACCCTCATTTTCTATTCAATTCCCTAAATTCATTGACATCGCTCATAAGGGAAAACGAACCCGCCACCCAGTTCGTAAAAAAACTCTCCTACATGTATCGCTATATATTACAAAGTGGAGATAGCGACTTGGTTAGTGTAAAGGATGAGCTAAAATTTTTGGAAAGCTATACCTATTTAATGGGCACCAGGTACCGTGATCGCTTTTGCATAGACATCAATATAGATGAGTCGTATCTGGACCAAGAAATTCCTCCTTTAGCACTACAGCTGCTAGTAGAAAATTCAGTGAAACATAATGAAATATCCGAGACCCATCCGCTGAAGGTGAGCATCTACTCCAAGGATGGATCTATTTATGTGGACAATCCCATGCGCTTGCGAAATACCTTTGCGGAAGGCACTAAAAACGGCCTGCTTAATCTTAGGAAAAGGTATATTCTCCTACTTAAAAAAGAGCTTACCGTACGTACGGAAAATGATATATTTAGTGTGCAACTCCCTTTAATTAAACCCTTATGAACGTAGTAATCGTAGAGGACGAACTGGCAGCGAGCGACAACCTTATCTATCTATTACAGGCAATAGACAAAAATATAAAGGTCATTAAGGTATTGGATTCTGTAAAAGCCGCCGTGACCTTTTTCTCCCAGCCGCAAAATGCCGAATTGGTATTTATGGATATCCATTTAGCAGACGGCGTTTCTTTTGAAATATTCGATAAGGTAGACTTGGGCGTTCCGGTAATTTTTACAACAGCCTATAATCAGTACACACTCAAAGCATTTAAATTTAACAGCATCGATTATTTGTTAAAACCGTTGGACAAGGATGAACTTTCGGATGCATTACAGCAATTTAAGGAGCAGAAAACCGACCCCAATATTGCCGAAGATCAAATCAAAGGATTACTAGACTTGGTGAAAGAAAAAAGAAAATCCTATAAAACGACGTTTCTTATTACCCATAGAGACCAGCTTATCCCATTGAAAACAAAGGATATCGCCTATTTTCAAATAGACACGGGGGTAGTAAAAGCTACTACTTTTGATTCCAAATCCTATGTAGTCGATAGTAAATTAGAAGAGCTGGAAGAAGAGCTGGACCCTAGTAATTTTTATAGGATTAACCGCCAATGTATCTTGCGCCGTGATGCCCTCTCGAGAATAAAGCAATACTTTAATGGAAAGCTTATCGTAGAGGTAAGCCCTAAATCTGCCGAACAGATTATCGTGAGTAAGGCAAAAGCTCCAGATTTTAAGGCTTGGGTAGCTTCTTAGCTATAAACTTATAACCTTTTAGCTATGAAGCGTTTTCCTTTATTACCGATGCATTCTATCTAAAATATCGATAATCTCCGCTTTTTTTCGAACGGAAACTGGAACATTTTCACCGTTCTTTAGCATTAAATAACCCCCATCGGTTTTAATGAATTCACTAATGTATTGCAGGTTTACCAGGTGACTTTGATGAATGCGTATAAACTCGTAATCCTTTAACATATCGGAAAAATACTTTAAGGTCTTGGTTACGAATATCTTTCGTTTATCCTTTAGATGAAAAATGGTGTTGTTACTGTCCGATTCACAGCGTACAATGGCATCTAAATTTACAATGATGATTTTATCCAGCGTATGTAACGAAATTTTATCCGGTTTTCGTTCCGGCGCAGCCAGTGTATCCTTTAAAATATCCAAACGTTCCCGGTTGGGTCGTAATTGGTCTTTTGCCCTATTAATGGCTAAGGCCAAATCCTGATGTGAATAGGGTTTTAACACATAATCTATCGCCGCGAACTTAAAGGCTCTAATCGCAAATTCATCGCTTGCCGTCACAAATATAATTTTAGACCTAACATCGGGTACAATTTCCAAAATATCGAAGCCCGTACCATCTCCCAACATAATATCCAGAAAAAGGATGTCAGGTTGGCTTTTACGTAGGAGTTTTGCGGCATCGACAACACTTTGCGCGGTACCAATAATTTCAATGTCGGCGTGATTGGTTTTAATATCCCGCTGCAGTAGCTGCATAGCATCTGGCATATCTTCAACAATAATGGCTGTAAGCATAAGTCTTTAATAATCGGTTTCTAAAGGAATTCTAAGTATAACCTGGGTTCCGGCAACACTGTTATCGGAATTTTTCAATTCTGTTATATCCAAGGCGTTTTTTCCCGAAATAGATTCCAATCGTTCCTGGGTTACGGTCAACGCCATAGATTGATGGTCGGTCTTGGTTTTTACTTTTTGTGACTCAAAAATACCGAAACCATTATCGGTAATAGTGCACGTTAACACATCGTTCTCCGTTTGGAAACGAATTGTTAGTTGGCCTTTTCTAACACTTTTTAAGATTCCGTGACGGATAGCGTTTTCAACAAAGGGTTGGATCAGCATTGGCGGGATTAGAATTTCTTCTGCATCCGGTTCGGTTTCGACTACAATCCGATGGGAAAACGGTTTGGGGCTCATCAACCTTTCTACCTCAATATAATGCTCCAAGGTCTTGATTTCTTGGCTCAAATTGATGGTGTCGGTCCTGGAATTGTTCAAGGTTTCCCGCAACAATAATGCAAAATTGTTTATCGTGGCATTCATTTTCTGAGGCTGATCGTTTCCCATGGCTTTAATGCCGTTGAGCACATTAAAAATAAAATGGGGATTCATCTGCAGCCGCAAGGCCTTTTGCTCCAAGGTAAGGAGGTGGTTTTGCAATCGTAACCGCTCCTGCTCCTGTCTGTTTCTAACTTTTATTCTTCTAATATATACTAAAACCATAGACCCAAGCAAACTGAGCCCCACAACGAGCAGTAACGCTTGAAACCAAGGCTTTTCGTACCAAGGTGAATCAATAAAAAAATCAAAGGTTATTATATCGCTTTCTTGCCAGCGGTAGTTCCTTGACTGCGCTGAAAACTGATGCGCACCATAAGGGAGCCCAACCAAATTTTGCTTGTTTTCAGATGACCACGGTCCCCATTCCGTTTCGTTCAATCTGGTACGGTATTGCACATCGCCAGGGTGGTTAATGTCCACAGTTTTATAGCTAAAGCCCAATTGCCGCTGTTCCGGATTCAGACGTAAAACCCTATCTTGACTATTCTTTGAAAAAGAATCTAAAGAGTCTACGATATTATAATCTATTTCTATTTCGGTAAACCGGATTTCCGGCTTTTGAACCTCTCCGATATTATCACTTGGCGTATATTGGGTCAGTCCGTAAATACCTCCAAACCAAAGCCTACCTTCTGCATCCTTGGCAACGGCATTCGCACAGGTTTCTGTGGCCAAAAAACCATCGTTTCTGCCAAAATGGTACAGATCCGTTATTTCAATTGCGTGGTTGAGTTCTATTTTATCTACACCACGTTCCGTTCCCGCCCATAGATAGCCTTGGTCATCAAAAATTAGCTGATATATGTTCTGGGAGGTAAGTTTTTTAGTGCCGTTCAACTTTTTAAAATTGAGCGTACCCTTTATATCGGAGTACCAAATTCCTTGGCCCGCAGTGGCTATAAACAGGTAGTTTTTATGAAAAAGGAGGGTTCCGATCGTAATTTGTCGATCCAAAACGGATGGCAATTCAGTAACCGTATCCTTTTCAATATAGCCAAGTGTCCCATTCTTTGTGGCGTACCAAATTCGGCCTTGGTCATCCTTTACCATATCCTTTAAAAACAAATCCGAAATACCTTTTTTCCTGCCAAATCGTTCGTTTATATCTAAGCTGTCACGGTCTGCATAATACCTGAACTTTACAATACCACTTGAATAGGTTGCCGCCCATAAATAATCATCATCCACTATAATCTTACGGATCCAGTTGCTCGGGAAACCATTGTCCGTATTCAAAACATGATTTCTAACGACTATTTTAGAAAGGGTATCTCTTTGCACGGTCAAAGAATCGCTAAACACGGTTACAACGCTGTCTACATTTTTAGTTTCCCTGATCAAGAGACCCATACCATCCGAACCTGCCCAAATATTGCCCTTGGTATCGCTTGCGATTGTTTTAATTTTTGCGTTGGCAAACGTATTGGACTGTGCTATATGATGAATCCCCAGCGAGTCTATTCGCGTAAGGCCCAGTTCTGAACTAGAAATCCAGAGTTTATGACCTGCACGATGAACGGCGTAGGTCCGGTCTCCCTTTAAACCCGAATCTTTGTCGTAGTGTTTAAAATTATTCTGAAAATACTTGTAAAACCCTCCACCTGATGTCGCGATCCAAATATTGGAATCGGTATCGCTTATAACTTTTCGAATATGTGGGACTTTAAGGCCACTGCGAGTATCCAATCGTTTTATTTCGGTATAACTATCGGTATTTAAAACCGTAATACCATCATTATCCGTGGCCACCCAAAGCTCATCGTTGTTCTGAATAGACATAGAATTGATACGCAAGGGTTCCCGTATCAAAATGTTATTATCCGATAGGTTGGAATCCAGTACACGTATACCATCGTTAAAAGTAGCGGCAAATAACTTGTTGGCATAAGAGACCAGCGAGGTAAAATTGTTAGTTTCCAGTTTGGTCTTTTCAGTTGCACTTTTACTCAATAGATTTAGTTTCCAAAGTCCGGTATTGGTTGCTAACCAATAAAAAGACCCATCAAAGTGAATCGTGTTGATGACACCGTTATCTATTTCCGGAAGAATATTGATTCTTTCCAGACCGCTTACTTTTGAATATGTAAACACACCTTTTTGTGTAGCTAGGTAAAGTGTGGTCCCGACCCTGTAAAACTGATGTATTGGAGGCCCGGAAACCGTTGAAATTTGGTTGTTGACTTTAATCGATAGTCCCTCTTTACTCCCTATAAACAAAGAGTCGTTTTGGGCATATAAGGAATGAATGTAGTTAGATTGTAAGCCGTCAGATTCCTTCCAAACTTTGAAACTATTACCGTCAAAACTTGCAAGTCCGCCACCTTGGGTTCCTAACCATAAAAATCCCATTTCGTCCTGCACAATGTCGTATACTTGAGATTGGGGCAGGCCATCCTCGATGGTATACAATCTAAGTTGGCTGTTCTGTGCACAGACAAGGTTCGTTGAAAAACAAAGCAGGAATAAAAGTAGATATGTAGATTTTTTATCCAAATAGCAAATGTGTTAGCGTAATATAATCAAATATCGAGCCTAATCCGATTCAGGTTTAAAAACCCTGTCCGTAACCGTACGTCCATCTTTTTAACGATAGTATCATTATAATATTTGATACAAAAAGGTATCCGTTAAGGAGGTCTTTCGATATTCGTTATTGTCATCGATATCAAGAATTGGTTCCAAGACGCAAAGCACTGTAGTTTTACCGTTTATGAGTAAGGTATTCCCTTCTATCTCAGTTTTCCAACGGTACTTCTCTATGGGAATGTTTAAGCGATAAAGCATATTGGCCATGTCCGCAGATTCCGATACAAAATCCATAATCGCCTCCCGATGATCCAGGCTCGGGATTTCCTCGGTCGTGTCAAAGGTGATCGCCCAGTTTACGGGAATATTGAATGTATAGCTGTATACCTCCCCGATGTTTCGTTCTTTACGGCTTTCTATAGCCACACGCCAATCGATATCGGTTTTGCCATACCTGCCGGAAAACTGTTTCGCCAGTGCGACCGGCCCTTTGGATTGGGCGGTAGGATAAAACCCATAGTAAGGTTTTGCCAGATAGTGTGGTGCGTATTTGCCCCCATACACATTAAAGAACGCAGAAGCATAAATATTAGGGGTTTCGTCACTCTCAAAAATACTTTTTAGGGCTTGCAACAATGGTAGATTCTGACCCAGGCCGCAGGAATGGAATATAATTTTTGTTTCTTTCTTGATACCGTTCCTTACCGCAGGGAATTCTTTATTTTCCTTGGCAAGCCTTATAGTTTCAATATTTATGCGCCCACCGTTTACGGTAGTTTGTAAAGACATTCCCAACCACGGATTACCGTGGGTTACAATATGTATCTCGTCATAAGCGGTCTCATGAGAAGCATTTTTATTTAACCATGTCAACACCTCATGTAAAGAAAACAAGTTGGATACCACCGTCATCCCCAAGTTTTCATAATGGTTTTTTGCGTTACCGTAGTAGGTGTTTTCACCTTGATCTATACCAGTAATGAAAACAATAGAAGATTGTAGCTCCTCAACCGAAGGTTCGGCCAAAGCTATATCGCTTGTTTTTGGTGCCGACTGCTTGCATGCTGTAAGTAACCCTAAAACTAATAAGCGTAAGAGTATATTTTTCATGGCGTGTAATTTAGGTTATCGTGTTCCGGGCATCAGTTTAGCTATACGCTGTTATTCCGCGCTCCTAAGGCGAAGAAAAATCACCTTCCTTTAGCTAAAGGAAGGCGTATTTCTCTTTAATTTTTATTTTTGCGTAGTACTTACCAAATCCGTGGAGATTGGAGGCAGCGATTCTTTTTGAGATAATTTGTAACCGTCCCATGTATAGAAACTTACCACCATTTTGGTGTTTTCAGCACTTAAATCGTTAGCGGCCATCTGGTAATCGGTAATCATGGTTTCCAGAACGATCGTACTTTTTATTCCCTCCATATCCGAAGGAAAAACAAACTGCTCGCTCTTGGCATAACTAGCATCCGAATAATCGATCAAGCTAGCAACATTCTTAAATTTACCATTGTTCCAAAAGATATAGGTGGTTCCTATCGGATTCCCGTTTTCAGCATTTGGGATATCCAAGGTTAAAATATCCTCCACATTAAACATTCCCTTGTTTCCTATATTTTTTACTTCCAGAGGATGGGTAACATAACCATCAAATACTATTTTGTCTATTTGCCGGCCATTTTTAAACGCTCTCAACTGATGCTTGATTTCAGTTGCTCCCGCTTCGTTCTTGGTAATACTTTCCAAACCGTACACGAATTTTACATCGTAATTTGCTTGACTTCCAAAAGTCTTTTGGGCAATCATTCCTCCCCAGATCCAGCCTTCGTACTTCCCTATTCTTGCTTTATACCAGTGACTTTTTATTCCGTTCAATTTCTCATAATTGGTGCTTTTTTCCATTAAACTAAGTTTTGAGCCAATATCTAAAACGGTTACCTTTTTCGATGTCAAAGAAGGCTTTTCACGCAGGTGTACCCTGTGAGCAAGCAAATACTCGTGGGAACGTTCCTGTACAGGTATGGAATCGCTGTAGGTTTCAAATTTTACTTCGGGCGCTGTTTGGGCAAATAGGTTTGCCATAACGAACAGACTTAACATTTGGATACTTCTTTTTACATTTTTCATAATTTTGAATTTTAGATTACTATTTAATTTTAATGATTTTCTATTCCTGCAATTACTTTTTCTGACCCAAAGTCATGATCGTTCCAAACAATGCTTTGAATTACTTCTATTTCCTCGGTGCTATAATTATCGGTATAATGGAAGATGGCCTTAACAATGGTTTCCTCCCGACCGTGCTTTTGTGCCGGGAAGACATAGTCTATAATTGGCTCGGTAATATCATCATATATTTTAGTGATTTTTGGTAGGGCGATATAACCTCCCTTTTCTGTTACTAGAAAATAATACGTGTCTATTGCCAAACTATAGCTCCCGTATTCAAGTTCTAATTTGAGTACCTCACGAATATTTCTAAGCCTGGGCGCATTCAATACCGAAAGTCTTGTTTCATGGTATTGTTCCAAGTTTGATAGCGTAAGTGTCGCTACTTTTCTTGAAGTCTCTTCTATCGCTAGGATATCAACTTTGGCCAATAAAGGAGAGGCTTTGGTCATACCTGTTTCGGTCTTGAGAATGTAGCTTTCAGTTTCCTGAAAATCCTGTGCACTCATAGCTAAACATCCTAGGGCAAAAATGATAATAAGGGTATACTTTTTCATGCTGTTTAAATTGTTCTTTGGTTTCTATACCCCTAAATTACCTTGTAACCAGTGGACTTTAGGTGCTGTTCTAGTATTCGTAAAGAACCAACTAGAATTCGTAGAAATCCGCTCCCTGGTACACTCTCAACTAGAAGGGAAGTCAAGAAAAAGGAATTCCTTAATTCCTCCTTAGGAGAATAAACGTTGCTAAAAAACGATGGTTCGTACTCGTTGTGCATTATGGATAACCATGTAGACCATATCAGTTCGAATGCTGGATTTTACAATTATTTAATTGTAAGATCGAGTGTTCCCGAAGTTTCGGGAGAGAACCTTTGAGGCTAAAAAGTTTCTCGATACAAATTTTGTTCTCGAAAAAATCGCAAGATTCACTCGAAATGACATCTATTCCTAGAAATACGATCAAAATACACAACGGGTGCATCATTGTATTTTGGAGCAATTTTTCATCTAGGCCAAATAGAAATCTGGCGTGTTCCTTCCCTTTTCTGTGGAAATAACATCTTTCTGATATTGGAAAAACCTGCAAGAATAGCATATCATTGCAGTTTTTTTCTTCATAAAAAGAGAAATGCTAACCAACGTGTTTTTCAATAATCAAACTCGTCTTTTGATTTAGTTCTAAACTGCTCGTAGCTAATTTCGAAAACTCCTTCATCAAATCTTTGGACAAAACCCATTGTCCGTGTTCGAAAGTTTCAACACTTATTACTGTTCCCGTTTTATCAAAATTGATCCGTAACTTTTCGTTCTTCTCCAAAGTTTCCTGAACCAATTTGTAATACAATGCTTTAAAAGCCATCTTAATCTTCCGTTGTTCCGACTTGGTAAGCGCGTCCAAAAACCGAATCGCAAAGGACTTTTTATATGCCGATGTTAAGGTAACGGCAGCTTCTGCACCAACAGCGGAATTGTTAAGGTGTTGTGGCATAGGTAAGGGCTGTTTCATCGTCTTAGGTTTACCTTCTTTATTAACAACAGCTTCGTCAACCGCCACAAAAGACGTATAGTTGGTAAGTAAATTGTACTTTAGACCTAGGGCGATAACGCTATCCTTTACATCATCATTGAACAATTTTTTATAGTCATCCAGTTCGGCTATTTTATTCCGTGCCCACAAATATCGGAGTGCCTTGTTTTGTCTAGTGCGTTTACCGTTGGACACATTGTATTCTTGTGCGATTTTTTTAGCTCCTTGGTATCCCGTAATGGTAATTTTCCCGGTTGCCCTGCCATGGTATTTTCCATATATGGTAATAGGCCGTGAGGCAAAAACATCGGGGATGGTCTTAGGGTGTACGTCATAGCTATCAAAACCTTCCGTTTCAATTTTGATTTGGGTCATTACCGGGCTATCGATATAGTCCTTAAAATCCTCGGCTACATATTCGGCCTTAGCTTTGGTGGTGGCGACAAAAGATGCGCTGTTCGAAATCTTTGCCATCCCCTCTATTAAATACCGGTTTACACTAGAACCTATTCCAAAAGTGAAGACATTGGCAGTGTCCAGATTATTCCGTATCAATTCAAAAACTTCTTTTTCTACACTGATATAACCATCTGTAATAACGATTATGGAACGTGAACTTGCCGCATCCGTTCTGGGCAAGTCGTATGCATCCCGTAAAGCGCTTAACAACTGGGTACCGCCACCGCCTTGGCCTTCCGAAAGAAAGCGAATGGCCGCTTCAATATTCTGGTTGTTAGCGGCTACGGATGCCGGCCTAAAAACGGTAGCACTTGAAGCGAATAATTGAACGTTAAACGTATCTGTTAACCTAAGGTTACACAATAGATTTCGCATTAGTTCCTTGGACACCTCCAACGGATAACCGTTCATAGAACCCGAAACATCAACAATGAATACGTATTCCCTAGAAGGAATAGCCGCTAAGGTTACTGTTTTCATCGGTTCCATTTGAAACGAAAAGAAGTTTTCATCGCCGTGTTCATATAACAGTATTCCTGAATGAATTTCATTCCCGCGAAGGCTATAGTTCAAAATAAAATCACGGTTACCTGGGTTCTCATTGCTTTTGGATAAAAAGACCTCGGCCGTTTTAATATCTGGATAATGAATATTGACTTTGTGACTGGTGCTGCTTACACTCCGGATGGGCATTCCCGCAGCAATGCTCACCGTAATATGATAAGCGAAGGTATCAGCCATTCCTTTTGGTGTGTAGGGCATATGAAATGTGTCTTCATCTGTGGTACTTTCTCCAGTAAACCGAGGGCCTACAGCTGCTGGTGCAACAAATTGGTACGACCCGCTTACCGGTTCCAGAAATTCGGTATGGTATATGTTGATGGTGATTTCATCTTTGGGCATTATATTCCCCACTGCCATTTGAAAGACATTGGGTCTATCTTGGTCCAGTTTAGCGGCGCGCTTACCTTTACGTAAAGCCGCATCATATACTTCTTTGGCTTCCTGCCGTTCAAAAATCTTTGCGTTTATGGTACGGTCACCAATGGTCATCTGCATTTTATGAACCGCTGCCCTTGTGGACAAAGGGAAAACGTATTTGGCTTCAATGGCATAGTTTCCTAGATTCTGATAGACTTGCGTGGTTTTTACATGAGCAATCGTACCGGATATCTGTACCTGTGTATTGGTTTCTTTTAAGGTAATTTGAGCATTTTCCGTAGAAACCGACAAATAAGGCCCATTTTGTCGTTGGGCAAAACCTATGGTCGTAATACATAAAAGCGCTAATAAGACTACATTTTTCATACTTGTTGTTTTTTAAGTTCGATTCGTTTTATTGACCAAATGTAGCGTCATAGTGCAGGCGTTCTTGTGCTTTATTAGTATTCGTAAGGAGGTGTCTAGAATTCGTTCACGTATTGC
>CAYGUY010000058.1:22428-24261 GCA_964353165.1 uncultured Maribacter sp. | reverse complement strand
GGTTATTGCCTATAAGTTTTACGCTCTGTATTTCTTTAGGGGCAAGGACAATGTCCTGTGATGTGGCAGTTGTATCCAACAGCGAATCAAAACTAGTAAGCGGATAATTTAGCAATTGATATTGTCCGTTGCTTTTACTTAGCGACAAGGTTCTGGGAACGGTAGAGGAGCTTCGCCATTTTTCGGTAGGAGTATCACGGGCATAGTCCCAATTGCTCATCCATCCTATAAAAATACGCTCGTTGTTTGGAGTGTTATTATAGGTAACGCCGGCGTAATTATCCCTGCCCAAGTCTACCCATTTGTTTTCTTTTTGGTCGGAAGTAAAAGTTTTGCCATCAAAATCCCCAACAAAATATTGGGTACCGCTACCTCCGTTGGGCGCCCCGGGATTGATACTGATGAGGAGTACCCATTTTATCTCGTCGGTTCCCGCTACTTGGAGCGGAAACATGTCCGGACATTCCCAGACGCCGCCATGGGCGCCCTGGTCTTTGCCGAATTCACTTACCTGTTCCCATTCCTTTAGATTAGGCGAGTTCCATATTTGCAGATGATCGCCGGCGACCAAAAGCATGGTCCATAGGTTTTCCTTTTCGTTCCAAAAGACCTTGGGATCCCTAAAATCCTTGATGCCGGCGTTACCAATTACAGGATTGCCCTCGTATTTTGTCCAGCTATCGCCATTATCCAAACTGTAGGCAATACCTTGGGTCTGGTAATTAGTGCGCCCTGCCTGCTCGCCTTCCATGTCATGATAGGTGAAAATTGCAACCAATGCCGGAGTATCGGGGGTTCCAAAACCGGAGGTATTCTCCACATCGACCACCGCACTTCCTGAAAAAATATAACCGTGTTCATCTGGATACAGGGCAATGGGCTTGTGTTCCCAGTGCAACATATCCGTACTTACGGCGTGGCCCCAATGCATGGGGCCCCAAACTATATCTTCGGGGTAGTATTGATAAAACAAATGATAAACTCCTTTATGATACACGAGTCCGTTAGGATCGTTCATCCAGTTTTCTTCTGGTGAAAAATGAAATTGAGGTCTATATGTTTCCATGTAATACGTAGAAACGGTTTCTTCCTGCTCCATATTCTTTTTAGGGGCTTTCTCCTCACAAGAAAAAACGGATACTACTAGGGCAATTGCGAATACTATTTTTATCTGTGATTTCATTGGATAACTTTTTTTTTTGCTTTTTGGTAAGAATATCGACCCTACTAAAATACTACCTTTGTGAAAACAAAACACCGAATGATGCGAATTCTTTATTTATTAGCGGTTATGTTATTTGTACAAACCAGTATTTTTGGACAAACGAAATTGGATAAAACCTTGAAAAAATGGAATACCGAATCCGTACCCTATATTCAGCCTGAAAACCTACCAGATATCAAATCTTTTACCCTTTTGGATACTCGCAAAAAAGAGGAGTACGAGGTAAGTCATCTTAAGGATGCACTTTGGGTAGGCGATAAAGCATTTGACCCTAAAAAAGTACTTGAGGCAATTCCAGATAAGGAAAAACCCATTGTCGTGTACTGCTCCATTGGCGTGCGTTCAGAGGATATTGGCGAAAAACTACTGGCCATGGGCTATACCAATGTCCAAAATCTATATGGTGGCATATTTGAATGGAAGAACAAGGAGAACCCCGTTTACAATCTAAAAGAACAACCCACGGATAGTGTGCATGCCTTTAGCAAACACTGGGGGAAGTTGCTGTCTAAGGGTATTAAGGTGTATTGATTAGAGGGTAGTTGGTAGTTAAAATAAAAAAATTGGGAATACTTCAAACGAACAAGACGCAAAAGGACGAAAAGACC
>CAYGUY010000058.1:11497-22328 GCA_964353165.1 uncultured Maribacter sp. | reverse complement strand
CGATCTGTCACAAGATGATCTGGAAGATGCTTTCAAGGCCTTGGACGAAAACGATTTTGTGGTTGGACCAGCAATTGATGGCGGTTACTATTTGTTGGGAATGAAACATTTTAAGCCCGAAGTATTTAAAAATAAGGATTGGGGAACTCCTACGGTCTTACAGGACACCTTGGCCGATTTAAAAGGGGAACCTTTGGCCCTGCTAGCCGCTAAAAACGATGTGGACCACTATGAGGACATAAAGGATAATCCTGCTTTTGCACCGTATTTGAACCCTATGTAAATCCGTTCTGTATTTTGAATGGCGTTATAAGGATAACCCGTTGTGCATTATAAAACCGAATTGATACAATGTCAGTTCGAGTACTTAATTTTACAATAATTTCGTTGTAAAATTAAGTGTATCGAGAACACTTTGGAACACGAAAGCTTCTCGATACTATTTACGCTCCCAAAAAGGTCGCGAAAATCACTCGAAGTGACATCCATCCGCAGGAAATAAGCCAAAATGCACAATGGGTTAGGATATATTGTTCCAAGCGATTGTCACAAGCATTTTCGAGAAAGAAGCATGTATGTTCCAAAGTGTTCTCGATACCCTCCAGTTTGGCGGGCAGGCAAGGTCTCCTTCAGGACCTCACTCGAACTGACATTAGTTTTAATATGAGCATAAAAATGAAACACCTAGCGCTTATTTTAGTATTGATTTTCATCGGCTGTAAAAGCGAAACCAAAACCGAGAACGGACTAGACCCATCCGTTATCAACTTATGGCATAGTTTTACGGAATCCCACCCTGAATTTAAAAACGATGAACTGCCCGATGCATCCTATTTTCATAACAATCGAAAAGATGCGAACAGCTTGGCGCAACTGATTCTAGAGGGTAAAAAGCAGGCAGGTTCCAATCTGTATTTCTTCTACGAGCAAGCCAATGCCAATTTACCAAAAATAGGGACAAAAAACATTGTGACCGACTTTGACGGAAAAGCAGTTGCCATCATCGCCACCACGCAAGTAGATACGATTCCGTTCCATAAAATCACCAAAGATTATGCTGCAATGGATATGGGTACAACAAAAGAACCACTAGAAAAATGGAAAAAAGCGCATTGGGCGTTTTTTGCACCGGTAATAAAAGAAAATGGAGGCCAACCATCCGAAGATATGCTCATTGTTTGTGAACAGTTTAGAACTATCTGGCCTAAAAAATAGGAACTTAGATACTACTTAGAATTGACAAGGATTTTGGATTATTTATGGAGGTCTGCGTATCTTTATCGTTTCTCAGAAGCTAATTTCTCAGTACACTATATATCACAGGAACTATGACAAAAAAACAATTACAGGAATCTGTAGCCTACCTCATAAGCAAAGGTTTTGATACGCCCGAAATAGGAATCGTTCTGGGTACAGGATTAGGAAAGTTGGTAGACGAGATAGAAAACCCGATTGAAGCACATTATAATCATATACCGTTTTTTCCTTTGGCCACCGTTGAATTTCACGCCGGAAAATTAGTTTTCGGAACCATAGAAGGTAAAAAAGTAGTGGTCATGCAAGGACGCTTTCACTTATATGAAGGCTATGATTTCTTGGATATCACCTATCCTATTCGTGTGATGCATCTATTGGGCATCACAAAACTATTTATTTCAAATGCGGCGGGAGCTATCAACCTAAACTTTAAAAAAGGGGAAATGATGCTTATTGAAGATCATATCAACCTCCAGGGAGGTTCGCCATTGGCATTTAAAAATGTAGCGGAATTTGGGGAACGTTTTGCGGATATGTCCGAACCCTACGACCTACCCATGCGCAAAAAGCTGGTGCAAATTGCCAAGGATCATGGCATATCCCTACAAAAAGGGGTGTATGCCTCCGTTGTGGGACCTCAGCTGGAAACCAAAGCGGAGTACCGTATGTTAAAAATACTTGGTGCCGATGCGGTGGGTATGAGCACCATACCGGAGGTTATTGTTGCCAATCATTTAGGGTTACCGATTGTTGCAGTATCCGTGCTAACAGACGAATGCGACCCCGACAACCTTAAACCGGTAGATATCGCCGAAATTATAGCCATTGCAGAAAAAACAGAACCTAAAATGGTACAACTGTTCCGAGAATTAATAAAGCAACTGTAAGTTTCCGGCCACCAGCGCTACTATTCTGCAAGCCCTATGTAGCTAAATGAAAATTAAAAAAAAACAAATAAGCATTATCATTCCTGTTCTTAATGAGGAACAGTATATCAAAAAAGTACTTACAAGTATTAAAACAAATGCCACATCCGAATGTATTCACGAAATATTGGTCATTGATGGGGGTAGCGAAGATACTACTGTTACTGTAGCTAGATCTTTAGGAGCAACCGTAATTTTATCTGAGCGCGGAAGGGCAAAACAGATGAATCTTGGTGCAAAAATAGCAACAGGGGACCTCCTTTATTTTTTACATGTAGATACGGTACCGCCAAAAGGTTTCGATTCCCAAATTAGTGCCGCGTTTTTAAACGGAAATGAAGCAGGGTGTTTTCGACTACAATTTGACAGCAACCATCCCGTACTCCATTTTTTTGCTTGGTTTACAAGAATTAATCATCAGATTTGTAGAGGTGGCGACCAATCACTTTACATTTCAAAAAATCTATTTTACAAAGTTGGTGGCTTCAATACCGCTTACACAATTTATGAAGACAACGAATTCATCGGAAGAATTTATAAGTTGGCAACCTTCACCATACTTCCCAATACGGTAAGGACATCGGCAAGAAGGTATCAAAACAAAGGAGTATTTACCTTACAGTATCACTTTGGAATAGTGCACTTAAAATATTATCTGGGAGCAGAGCCATCAACCCTTTACGATTACTACAAACAATATATAGCCGTTTAAAAAAAGGGGGCAGCGGTTCTCTATACACCGTAAGTTGCAGGAAGGCACTCGTGCCAACACTAATGTATCAACTAGTATAGCCTATAGTCACTCTTCTTCAAAATCCAACAAGACACCCTCACCGATCCATTTTGCGAGCGCCTGCCTATTATCAGGGTCTAAAATACGGCGTTGGTCCTTGCTATTCTTAATATTTCCAATTTCAATATACGCAACTGCCGGATGCGTCTTCCGAACCATATACAATTCCGTACGATCTCCCAAGGTACCCTCATAGGTTCTGTTGGGCTGGTATTTTTTATACTTCTTCTGAAAGGTCTTGTGAATATTCTCGGCCAGTTTTTTCCCGTTTTTACTTTTTTCATGATGATAAAAGAAAACATCGATATTCTGACCTTTACTACGACTATCCACATGGGTGACAATCAGCCGCTGGTATTTTCCCTTGTTTTTCCTGTAGAGCTCGTTTACGATATCTACCCGCTGTTTTAGCCGGGCTACTTGGTTCAGAGGAATGGGCTTATCCGGGTATGCTACCTCATCTCTGTCTATCTCTAAAATCCTGTCGTCGCGTATACCATCGTTCTCATCCCTGACAATGATATATACCGTAGCGCCATGCGCCAATAGTTCCTTTGCCAAACGCAGGGTAATGTCGTAGGCGTATTCATCTTCGGCTATTTCATTATTTGCATATACCGCCATGGCACCAGGATCAGGGCCACCATGCCCAGAAACCAAGTAATATACATTCCCTTTTAAACGTTGGCTTTTTTCAATGACCGTTTTATATTTCTCCCCAAAAATGGCAAAATTTTCGCTCTGTACTTCTTTAATTTTTTTGGATGCTTTCTGAAGGGAATCAACAACTTGAACACTATCGATTATACTTGGGATTTTATAAGTTCGTCCTTCATACAAATGAATACTGTCCCTAAGATTATTAATATTAAGGTTAATGAACGTATCATAATACTCATAAGGGCTCACACTATTCTTGCGCAATAACGAAAGAATTCCATCTCCTTTTTCTGCAATTACTGTTTTTAAGGAATCTTGGCCAAAACCAGAAAAGCCGACAACACATCCAAATAAGCATAAAAATATTTTTTCGAGCATGTGGTTTGAAAAACAAAACCTATGCCGAACTTGAGAATGAGGGACCATAACTAATCGGTACTGTTTACAGTGGCATAATCCTGGAGAATACCTTCTGTAATAAGTCCTGGTAATGCGGATTTTCTTGAACGAATGGGAATACCGTTCATATCGCCATTTATATCCATTATGGTTAAAGACGGTAATAAATTCTTTGCTAAATATATATTTGGGGCATCCGTAAAAGGAGAAATCCCTTGTTCTATCTTCACTTTTCCTAAAGCATTCTTTTTAAATATGTCCCTAAACGTTGCTGCCAAATGTTTGCCATCAGCACTCTTACCATAATGGTACATTGCCATGGCTACGCCATTTTTATTCCTATTGACGTCCCTAATCATTAACACCCGTTGATAACTGCCATTGTGTTTTAAATACTTCTTGTTGACCATACTTGTGAGTTCTCCAAAAGCTGCAATCGCACGTTCAACTTCACTGGCTGCTGTGTCTACGGGAAAAATCATATTGTTTTTTTGAAATACATATACCCTTGCTCCACGCTCCATTAAATCCTTGGAAACTTTTAAAATAAATTCATCTAGCGGGCTTTTCTCCTCTTTTTTAGTTTTTATAGTTGGATAAATTAAATGATAAACAGTGTTTTTTAAAGTAGAGTCCCGCTGTTTAATACCTGCCAGGTCCGTGGTAAAAAGGGGCAGCTCCTCATTCCCATCCACATGTACTAAGGTTCCCATATTCTTGTAAGAATCTGGAGCGTGAGGTAGGACGTACTTTCTACCTACCACCAGTTCACTTGCACCTCTTATGTTATCCTTGTTCAATTCTAAAAAATCTACATAATAATTTACAGGATGAATCCCTGATCTTCTTAGGATGGAAAAGATACCATCGCCTTTTTGAGCCACCACGGTATCTAATTCTACTTGTGCAAATAAGGTGGTGTAACTACATACTACAGTTAAAAGAAACAAGGCATTTATTTTCATGCGGATAGTGTTGAAATGGTTTGGCAAATATTGTTAAAAATATTGACCAATTCCAAAGACAATTCCGTTAGCACTGTCTTTGGTAATACCATACCCGTAATCGATACGAAATATGGCATTAAAAATACGTTTGTGTATAAACCGGAGTCCGACTCCCGGATACACACGAAGATTTTCCGAATCTGTAAAATCTCCGAAATCTCCACCTGGATTTCTCCACGTTCCCCCGTCAACAAAAACATTGCCTTGGAGTACAAACCAGTCTTTATCGATCAAAGTATGGCGGTACTCCGTGTTTAATACGATAGCTCCCGTACCACGGTCAATGGTATTGCCCACCCCACGAATATTCAAGTTATTATCTACGGTAAAGGGCGCGAACGGACTGTTAACATTGCTCGCCAATCCCAAGCGCAGTCTATTGGACCAGTTGCCGTTAGCTCCTACTCTTTTGTAATACATAAAATCGTTGAACCCAATAAGAAACTCGGGCAAGGCAATGTCCGAACTCCCCACATACTGAAAATTTAGGTTGCTGCGAAAACCATCCAAATAATGGTAAAAATAAGTGATGTTATCGTAATCGTAAATGAGTTTGAACAAATGCTTATCTACGTTCAAGGCTAAGGGCACGTTGGGGCGGGTAGCTCCGGCAAGGTATTGGTAATCCTCCGTAAACAGACTAAAACCCAGTTCCATCCTATTCCTAAAATTGAACTCGTACATGCCCAAGAGCTCAAATCCAGTATTACTATAGCGGTAATCTGCCGTATCATCGGAAAAAAATACTGGTTCCTGAGTGGTAAAATCGTTGTAGTTGAATGCCAAGCCAAGCCTATTGGAAAACAAGTAGGGTGCACGGATGCTAAATCCGTAGGAATTAAAAACATCCAGTTGATAAAAACCTCCCAAGGTAATATTGCTACCTAAAAAATTGAATTCTTGCAGCCCAATACGAAACGCAAAATCATCATTGGCAGAACTGAATAAATTCGCAAAAGGGATTATGGTAAAGTTCTCTTCTATGGTATACGTTACATCGTACTTTTTATCTTTCCGTGTAACAACTGCATAATAGGCATGCGAGACCAAGGGCAGGCGTTTTAAACGGGTCATATCTTTTTCTAGGAGCACGGAATCCAAGAACATACCCACTTTTGATTCCAGCAATTTTTCAAGTGCTGCCGGTTTGGTCTTTTTTAGGCCTTCTAGCTTTATTTCCGCTACAGTTCCTTCCTGTGCATGCAGAAACGCGCAGCTCATCAATACAACCAAAAATAGAGGAAAGCTTAATTTCATTACCCTTTTTATAGCAGTCCAAAAATAGGCATTACTTCCTATAAAAGTATCACATTACATATTGATGGCACTAGGGAGCAAATTTTGTCTCCGCAAAAAGGTTTACCCAGTTATCTTCACTTACAGCTAAAAGTGTAAAGCCATACATGCCATTGGGTTGTAGATTTGGTGGCGTACTTGGGGTTATATTCAGTACCACATTGTCCAACTCGTAGTATCTAAAAAAGAGATCGAAGGTGTAGGTGCCGGAAAGTAAATTATTGTCCGCATCCGAGATGACCTGAAAATAGATTCTGGTATCGTCATACAGTCCGTCTTCCCAAGTAATCAAAGGAGTGGTGCTGTTTTCCTGAATATTGACATTCGTAGCAGTGTATTCCGTCGGTTTCGATAGGTTTTTTATTCTGATGGGATTGGAAACATGAATTTTGTTGTCTTCTTCAAAAGTTACGATGACCCATTTTTCATCAGTAATAGCGACATCAAACTTTTTCATAAATCCGTTAAACACATCTGAAATAGGAGCGTCTACAGGTTCATAACTTTCAAAATTATTTTTGTCTATTGTATCCGAAGTGGCCTCAAAATATTTGATATTGCTAGCCCCTGCCCTGGGATATAAAAAAACACAGACCAAATCGCCCGTTTCATTGCTTGCCGCACAGGCGATAACATTATCCAACACAACTTCGTTAGTGTTCAAGTAGGTAGCCAAGGTAGTGAGCTCCAGTTCGTCATTGGAACAGGACATCAAAAAAAGAAAACTATAAAAGAGCTGTTTTTTCACTCCTTAAACGCTTTATAATGACTCTCTATAATTTGCTGTGCCGGCTTGTTTTGGGGCGTAAACCGATTATCCTTTTCCCCGCCCGAGTTCTCGTGCTTTATGAACCACTTCCAGACATAGCCTCCCGCAAACCAATCCTCTGCCCAGAATTCCTGAAAAATAGCCTTCTTGGCATTTACCTGCCCCTCGAGGTTAATACCTTCTTCAGTGCGGTCTACCAACCAAGGTTTTTTAGCGGTATAATCCATGCTCCGGTAGCCAAACTCGGTAAACAAAACCGGTCTTTCGTTTGCTGTTGCTACTTCCTGAATTTTGTCTTTCCAGGGTTGCCAACCAGCCCTTAGTTCTTCTACAGTTGGTGTTTTGGCCTCCGATAAGGGAAAATAGGCATCTATACCTATATAATCCAGTTCTTTCCAGAACGGCGTGCGTTTGTACTCGTCCCAATTAGCAGCATAAGTGAGTTTACCTGTATATACCTTTCTTATTTTACCTATCAATCGCTGCCAATACTCCGGTCTGTGCTCCACAAATTTTTCCAGCTCAGTGCCGATACAAAAAATAGGTACCTTGGTCTCCTCGGCCAATTCTGCATAGGCCATTATAAAACTGTCATAGGAATCTTCCAGTTCCTTCCATTGCGCTTCGGTCTCCATAGTTATTGTTCCGGTAAACTCGCCCTTCCATACCCAAATCTGAGGTTTTAGCATTACGGATAACCCATTTTTTTGCAGCATTTCTACATACTGTTTAGCACCTTTTTTGGTTTCGCCGAACCATTGTTCATCCGTATCATAAATAATCTCCGGATGCACCGTTTCGCGCATAAAGCCAAAGGGCATAACCGCCGCGCTATTGGCGTTTACTTTTAGCACATCGTCTACATGGAGCTGTGCCACCTCTTCCCTCGAAGCCACAAAACTTACCCCGTTTATTTTTTGCTGCGCCTCACTGGAACAACTGAACTGTAAACCACAAAGGAAAAGGAATCCTAATTTTTTCATAGCAAATACTTTAGACCTCTAATTTAGCCAATTTCTTTGCTGGTAGGAGTTCTTTATTTAAAAAATACCCCGTAGACCCAAGTTAAACGTTTGGCCCAGTCCTGTATTGTTTCCTCTAACGAAATTGGTATAGAGCACTTCTAGGTTCAGGGTATCCGTCAGTTGATATTTTGCTCCACCTCCCAAAGCGGTAAAATCCTGGGTGAAATCGTTCCCCAAGTTCAAGCGTTGTAAATGCTGTGCCAAGACCAATACGGTAAACTTACTGGACGGAAAGTAACTTAAGAAAATTCCAGGGTTCACGTTTAAACTGTTGTTTGCAAAGCTTTCATTCTTATCACCAAAATTCAATTCTGTCGTTAGCTCAGAAAACAACTGCCATTTCCCGCCAGGAAACGTATGATCGTAGAACAATCGATTTTGCCAAACGGATCCTTTTTGTTCCAAGAAAACCCCATTTTCGGTCTCATTATCAATCAAGGGAATAAAAAAGGAACTTTGAATAGAAAAATTGCTCAATGATGGAAAAGGAACAAATTTTATGGAAGGAGCAAACGCCGTAAGTCCGGCTCTTGATCTATCGTCCCCGCTAAAACTAAAAACATCCAAGGCACCGCGTTCATCGTTCGGAGAGCTGATAACATTGGATCGCAATCTGGCAATAAAACCAAGGTTAACCCTATTATTTTTTCCAACGCCCGTATAAAATTCAAGGGTGGATGTAAAAAAAGACTGTCTCGGCTGTGTTCCCTCGGCAAAGGTACTTTCGGTCTCAGTATACAGGTTGTTAAACCATTTGATATCTACCTGCCCTTTGCCTATCAATTTAGATGGCGTGTATTGTTGAATATTGCTCAGTTGCTGTAAACTATCTTGTGCAAACCCGCCAAAAAAGGCACAAAGGCTTAGCACCAGAAACGTGTTTCTTTTTAAATGATTCATTAGTTGTTATTTAGGTGATTGTTATTTAATTAATCGCATTCAATGTCCAATCGTAGGGATAGTAAGAGATTTTAACACCATCAGGAATTTTTTCAGTTCTGTACGTGTTAATGAAATCTAGCAAACTGGCACCGTTCTGTTTAAAGTCTCCTGTATACCACTCGAATATCTGGGAAATCTGTACTTTGTATTTCTTACCTACCCTAATAAAGTTAGCATCGTTCAGTGCCTTTACGGTCTGTTTTTCCAATTGGGCATCTAAGGTAGCTGGCATGTAGGCAGCATCGATTATGGGCGGACAGCCCAAGCCGGCACAGACCAGTACAAAGTGAAACCGTGGCTCTTCAGGAAAATTAGCGCGCAGGAGTTTATTCTCAATGTCGTTCAGGGCGATGCTTTTTCCACCAACATCATACGTAATCTTATCAAAAAAACCGGGAACATTCAAGGGCGATTTTAATGGGTAGTTTTTTACCACGCCGTTGATGACCATAAGATTATAGGCGTTGATCCAAAAAGCTTGATAGTTGGCAGCATCCGTTTTTTCTACCCTGATATCCTTTGCAGCGGCCACTAAGGTATTTAACTGGTCTGGATTTTCTTTTATCGCTTTGTAATCTACGCGTCCATTTTGCACGACATTTTTAAGAAAACTATCAGTATTCGAAAAAAAATCGTTTAGTCCTTGCGCGCTTACTCCCTGTATCGCAACCAAAAGCAATACGAGTATGGTATAGGTAATTTTATTTTTCATTAGTGTTTACTTTAATTTTATTGGTGCTTTAACGTCTGTCGAAACAAAATGTTTAACCCTACACCTGTATTTATTTTTTATGATTAATTTAAGAATTGTGCTTTCCTGTGTTTGGCCTTGATTCTCTAGTACCATCCAAACTACTACAAATACTACCCTTTGCAAATATGAACAGGAAGTATCACGTTTTTGTAACGAATTTAAAATCCAAATAAAATTAGGGGGCATTGTTAAATTATTATCTTTAACAACGACACAACCTTCAACAAAACCAATTTATGCAACATATCGTTATTATAGGAAATGGGATATCCGGAGTGACATTAGCGCGGCATGTGCGAAAGCTTTCCGACCACCAAATTACGATCATCTCCGCCGAAACAGACTACTTCTTTTCCCGAACCGCACTCATGTACGTGTATATGGGACATATGAAATTTGAACATACCCAGCCGTATGAAAACTGGTTTTGGAAGAAAAACAGAATAGACTTGGTAAACGGATTTGTGACCCAGGTCGAAACCTCCGATAAGAAAGTCCTGCTATCCAATGGCACTGAGATTTCATACGACAAATTAGTGATTGCAACCGGTTCCAAACCCAATAAATTTGGCTGGCCCGGACAGGATTTGGACGGAGTTCAAGGCCTGTATTCCAAACAAGACCTGGACCAACTGGAAAAATCGGCACCGGACAAGGAGACCTGTAAACGGGCCGTTATTGTTGGGGGCGGACTCATAGGCATAGAAATGGCAGAAATGCTACGTTCCCGAAAAATACCCGTTACCTTTTTGGTACGGGAAAAGAGTTTCTGGAACGGTGTACTTCCTGATGGAGAATCCGCCATGTTAAACGAACATATTCTAGAACATCATATAGACCTTAGATTGGATACCAATTTGGTAGAAATTCTAGCGGATGAAAATGGAAGGGCCAGAGCAGTAACTACCGACAAAGGCGATACAATCGAATGTAACCTGGTAGGTTTAACCGCCGGCGTAACCCCGAATATCGATTTTCTAAAAACGTCCGGAATAGCATTAGG
>CAYGUY010000058.1:0-11397 GCA_964353165.1 uncultured Maribacter sp. | reverse complement strand
TTGGGCATCAACACCTTTGGGATACGGATGCGGCACGAAATCTTTGACCAATGGCTCACAGAAAAAAAAGATATAGACCACGTTATGGAATATTTAAAAGACGCCAATTTTGATCCGGAATTCTACAAACAATATGAAGAACACATTGTAGCTACGTACAACAAGAAAATGGGAACGAACATAAGCACCAAGAAAAAAAGCTGGGCACGGATTTTTAGTAAGGCATAGTAAGTAAAGACCAAAGAAAACTACTGAAATAAGTTCAGCATACAACTTTGGAACCAATCAAACAAACATACATGAAAACAATAAAAAACATAGGGCTGGTTATCTTTTTAGTAGGACTAGGCGTATTTACGGCACTTCCTGTTATAGGCACTTACAAACTTAGCTCGAATACCTTTTCCGAATTTGTAAAGAAAAAAGGAATCAAGAGCGAACTGTTCATTTCTGAAATAGAATCTGGGGTAGTAGGCAAATCGTTTGAAGGCATGATGGACTTTGCTCCTCAAATAACCGAGGCTTTGGAGTCTGCCAATGCAACACACCGCAAGAACAAAGAGTACAAAAAGATTATCTATACCGGTCCACAGGATATGGCGGCGGAGTTGGGTAAAATGGCAGGCTCGGGATATATCGTGGAGCATAAAGGACTAATGTGGTTCCTAACTTTTGGCCTGGGTATCATAGGAGCGCTCATGTTCATTCTTCCCAATGTAATTCTATTAGGTCAAAAAGGAATCAAGAACGATGGTATTTACCACCAAAGCAGCACCAACCAAGGGTGGATCGCTTGGATGGTATTTATCTTTTTGGTCAGTTTTTACCTCATTCTATATTTCCGTTCGGAATATGCTGTCAACTGGACCTATTTGGTGGATCCTATTAGTGAAAGTTTAAGCGGCAATCCTGCTGGACACTGGTTCGTTTATGGTTTTATGTACTGTGTGGTCATGACCGTAATGGCGGTACGTATGTATATAAAATACCGTCACAATATTTATCAGGTTGTACGAACTACTTCTGTATTGTTCTTTCAGATCGTATTTGCCTTTTTGATACCTGAAATTATGGTGCGCCTTCAAATGCCCTACTATGATTTTAAAAATGCGTTTCCATTGGACTACGATTTCTTTTTTCAATGGAACCTGAAGTCGCTCCTAGCGAGCGGCGGAATAGGTATGTTCATTTTGTTCTGGGGCGTTTTACTTACCTTGGTGATTGTTCCCGTAATGGTATATTTCTTTGGGAAACGATGGTATTGTTCTTGGGTCTGTGGCTGTGGCGGTTTGGCAGAAACCTTGGGTGATCCCTACAGGCAACACTCCAGTAAATCGCTCTTTTCTTGGAAAGTAGAACGTTGGCTGGTACATAGTGTACTGCTTTTCGCAGTGGTCATGACCGGACTTACCCTATACAGTTTCTTTGCAGAAACAGGAACTGTCTTGGGACTAAAAACGTCAAGCGTTCAAAACACCTATAGCCTTTTAATTGGAGCCGTATTCGCAGGCGTAATAGGAACAGGTTTCTATCCAATTTTTGGCAATAGGGTCTGGTGTAGGTTCGGTTGTCCATTAGCGGCGTACTTAGGTTTTGTACAACGGTTTAAATCTCAGTTTAGAATTACGACCAATGGCGGACAGTGTATCTCTTGCGGTAATTGTTCTACCTATTGTGAAATGGGAATAGACGTACGTGCCTACGCTCAAAAAGGGGAAAACATTGTACGGTCTAGCTGTGTAGGTTGCGGTGTATGTTCCGCTGTTTGTCCAAGAGGTGTGCTTAAGTTAGAGAATGGACCGGAAAAAGGACGTATCAATCCAACACAAGTGCTGCTGGGTAATGATGTTGATTTGATGAAGTTAATGAATGAGAAGTAGCTGTTAGATGTTAGATGTTAGAAAAAAACAAGCTTTAAAAACAAAAGCGTGGAAAGGCAGGGAAATAGCATCTCTATTCATCAGCAAGAAGAGCGGAAATACTTGTTCTTAGTCCCTGAACCAAAAATAAATGTTAGTAATTTTCAATAACTTCGACCTATCAAAATAAAAACGGTGATGCAAAGAATAGTTATCCTCTTAGCGTTTGTTTTTTTATCGGGAAATTTGCCCGAAGACAATACCTACGAGAAAACATTCCACGAAAATGGCAAACTCAAATCAGAAGGTTGGTTGCGCTATAATGTAAAATCGGGCTATTGGAAATTTTATCACGAGAATGGCAGAATGGCTTCCCAAGGCCATTACGAATACGGTAAAGAAGAAAAGTACTGGTATTTTTATAGTCCAAATAGAGTACGTCTCCAAGAAGGCCATTTTTCAGATGGAGAAAAAATAAATTGGTGGCTTTTTTATGATGCACAAGGCCGTATCAACCATAAATGCCAGTTGAATAAAGGAGTAAAAAATGGATATTGTCTAAAATATATGGATAACGAGTTGACTTCTGCCGAAAAATACGATAATGGAAAAAAAATTAAGGAATGGTCAAACTTTAGTGCTTTTAGAAAGGAAAATTCAATGTCTGACCTAGAATAATGACGGATATTAAAGTAATTATTCCTGCTTTTAACGAGGCGGACTCCATTAGCAAAGTAATAAAGGAACTTCCCTCCTCTGTATCTGAAATAATCGTAGTCAACAATAACTCTACCGACAGCACCGTACAAAATGCAGAAAAAGCTGGAGCTACTGTAGTCTCCGAAATTCGAAAGGGGTATGGATATGCCTGCTTAAAAGGACTAGATTACATAGCCAAACAATCCAAAGCACCCAATATTATCGTATTTATCGATGGAGACTATTCCGATTATCCAGAAGAACTGGAAAAGGTGGTAGCTCCCATTATAGAGAAAGATATAGATTTTGTTGTTGGGGCCAGAGTAAAAAACCTTCGCGAGGAAGGTTCTATGACTCCACAACAGATATTTGGCAACTGGTTAGCCACATTTTTAATGCGTTTGTTTTTTCGTGCAAAATTTACGGATTTAGGCCCTTTTAGAGCCATTAAATACGAAAAACTCAAAGAATTGGAGATGGCCGACAAGACTTACGGGTGGACGGTAGAAATGCAGCTCAAAGTTTTAAGAAAAAAAATGACATATATCGAAGTACCAGTGCGTTACAAAAAAAGAATTGGCGTTTCTAAAGTGTCTGGTACCGTAAAAGGAAGTATATTTGCGGGCATAAAAATATTGGCTTGGATATTTAAATACAGTTTAAAATAATATGGCACTAACCATCAGTTACATCATCATTACCATTTACAGTATATCACTGCTATTGATCTTCTTTTATAGCCTGGCTCAATTGAACTTATTGGTCAATTATCTTGGTCAAAAAAGACAGAACCAAACAGCACCTAAGTACAACCTATTGGACCCTAAAGAAATCCCCTACGTTACCATACAGCTACCTGTTTATAACGAGGAATACGTTATGGAACGCCTTTTGGAGAATATAGCTAAAATAGAATATCCCAAGAGTAAATTGGAGATACAGGTATTGGATGACTCCACTGATGAATCTGTGGTAGACACGGCTAAAAGTATTGCCGTGTTACAGGAAACGGGTTTGGATATTACGCATATTCGTAGAACGGACCGCTCGGGTTTTAAAGCAGGAGCATTAAAAGAAGGTCTGGAGATTGCAAAAGGAGACTTTATTGCCATATTCGATGCCGATTTTCTTCCCGCTCCAGATTGGTTAAAAAAGACGGTTATTTATTTTAAGGATGAAGAAATAGGTGTAGTGCAAACACGCTGGGGCCATATCAATCGAGATTACTCTACGTTGACTAAAATTCAGGCTTTTGCACTTGATGCGCATTTTACCTTAGAGCAAGTTGGGCGCAATGCAAAAGGACACTTTATCAATTTTAACGGTACCGCAGGTATTTGGAGAAAGGAATGTATACTTGATGCCGGCAACTGGGAAGGCGACACCTTGACCGAGGATTTAGACCTTAGCTATCGTGCACAATTAAAGGAATGGAAATTTAAGTACCTAGAAGATGTGGAAACGCCCGCGGAACTTCCAGTCGTTATTAGTGCGGCACGATCACAACAGTTCCGTTGGAATAAAGGCGGCGCAGAGAATTTTAGGAAAACTGTTTTGAGTGTAATTACTGCCAAGAACATCTCGTTCAAAACAAAATTCCATGGCGTAATGCACTTACTGAACAGTTCCATGTTCCTATGTGTATTTATCGTAGCATTCTTAAGTATTCCTATGTTGTACATCAAAAATATGTATGGACATTTGGCATGGGTTTTTGAGGCAACTAGTTTTTTCATTGTAAGCACCATTATTCTATTTGTCTGCTATTGGTTTACCTATAAGAGTATACAGGGAAGTGGTTTTAATAAATTTGTGGATTATATTAGACTGTTCTTTACATTTTTCTCTGTTGCTCTGGGCTTCTCTTTACACAACTCTATAGCTGTGTTAGAAGGACATATGGGTAAAAGAAGTGAATTCGTTCGCACCCCAAAATTCAATATTAACAACCTTACTGAAAGCTGGAAAGGAAACAAATACCTAACCAAAAAGCTATCACCTAACATGATATTGGAATTTGCACTTATGGTTTATTTCCTATTTGGTATGTACAGCGCCGTACCTTTAAACGATTTTGGTTTATTTCCATTCCACTTTATGTTATTTTTAGGATTTGGGTTTGTGTTTTTTAAATCTTTGACATCAAGAGTATAAAACATCTTAATAATTTCATTACAAAAAGGATGACCGTTTGGTCGTCCTTTTTTTTTGATTTGAAATAGCTAACCTAATGAAAGAGACAAATCGTGTGGTTTTCACTATTTTTAAACAAGGTTAATAACCTCTTTGTGAGAAATAAAGAAAGCTCATTAGAATCCCAAAACCTAAAAGGTAACACATTATAGTTTAAAATGAACATCGTAGAGCAACTAGGTTATTCTAAAAACGCCAAACTACTTATTATACATGCAGATGATGCAGGGCTTTCACACTCCCACAATAGGGCAACTATAAAATGTCTTGAAACCGGTATCGTAAATTCATATAGTATAATGATACCTTGCCCTTGGTACCATGAAATAGCTCTTTTCGCAAAAAACAACGCTGACTTTGACTACGGAATACACTTAACACTTACCTGTGAATGGGAAAACTATAGATTTGGACCGGTTTCACCCATAACAGAAGTCCCAAGCTTAGTTGATGCTAATGGATACTTCTTTAAAACCAGAGAGGAGCTTAAGGCAAAGGCTAAACCAGAACATGTTGCTAAAGAATTGAATGCTCAAATTGAAAAAGCAATACAGTTTGGTTTAAAGCCAACACATTTAGATGTGCATATGTATAGTGTAGGTGCGCATCAAGATTTCTTTGAAATTTATCAAAACTTGGGAGTAACATATAAACTTCCGCTCATGATAAATGAACAACTGATTACAATGACAGGATTAAATCCTAAAACAGTCATTAAAGAGGACGATATTTTAACAACAAAAGTGCTTATCGGAAATTTTGATTTATTTGCTAGCGGAAAACTTTATGACTACTATTCAAAAACAACAGAGCATTTGGTTCCGGGACTTAATGTGCTTTTAATACACCCAGCCTATAACGATAATGAAATGCAGGGTATTACAGTAAATCATCCAAATTTCGGGGCCGAATGGAGGCAAGTAGATTTAGATTTTTTTAGTGACCCAAAGAATAGTAAATTATTTCAGGAAGAGGATATAGCAATTGTTACTTGGAACCTATTAAAACCTTTAATTAAGACTTCTTAATAAAGAAAATAATCGAATAAAAAATGACCAAAATTACCATCCAAGGAATACAATGGGATGCTAAATCCTCGTTCCAAAAAGGTCCAGCAAAGGCACCTTCCTTAATTAGAAAAGCACTTTACAGTGATTCCATGAACCTATATTCTGAAAATGGAGTTTCCATAGAAAACGAATCCATTAAAGACAAAGGGGATTTTGAAATTTCCGAATATTTTGATATTGAAAAAATCACTAAAGAACACTTAAAAACCACTGATAAAATCCTTTCTTTAGGGGGAGACCATTCGATTACCTTTCCTATAATCAAAGCGTATCACGACAAATATCAAAAACTAGATATCTTACATATTGATGCCCATGCAGACATATATGACAATTATGAAGGTGATCCGTACTCCCATGCTTGTCCGTTTGCCCGGATTATGGAAAATGGATTTGCAGTTCGTCTGGTACAACTAGGTATTCGCACCTTAAACCCGCATCAAACAGAACAAGCCAAAAAATTTGGCGTCGAGATTCAAGAAATGAGGCATTTGGACAGACTGTCCATTCCCGAATTTAAAAATCCACTTTATATTTCATTGGATATGGATGGTTTTGATCCCGCCTACGCCCCAGGAGTTTCGCACCATGAACCTGGCGGATTATCATCCAGGCAGGTCATTGAAATCATACAGAATATAAATACCGAAGTTGTTGGTGCGGATATTGTGGAATACAATCCAAATCGCGATTTTCAGGATATGACAGCCTACCTTGCGGCAAAAATGATGAAAGAGCTGTTAGGCAAAATGATGTAGCGGTTATGAGCTAAGGTATAAAAACCATTAAATTAGCAATCTAACCCAACCAATACATGGCCAACAGACTCATAACATACCTAAAAATCCATAAGGTATCACTTATACTGGCCGTTTTAAGCCTAGTTTTCTATTATACCTTCGCCTATCATTTAGAACGGACCGATTTTCCAAAACTTATCGGTCTCTTTACCGCTTTATTCTTTTTATGTTATAAACTGATACAATTCGAAAAATGGAACGTTAGCTTCCTTTTCTCGATAGGTTTACTCTTTAGGTTCATATTCTTATTTTCAGAACCTAATCTATCTCAGGATTTTTACCGCTTTATTTGGGATGGGGAGTTAGTTAAAAATTTTATAAACCCATATATAACCAAACCCGACACCTTAATTTCCCAGCCAGACCTTATTATTTCCAATGCCGAACAGCTGTACCAAGGTATGGGTGGTTTAAGTGCCAGACATTTTAGTAATTATCCACCCTTGAACCAACTCTTATTTGCCATAGCCACATTTTTAGGTGGGAAAAGTATTTTTGGTGCTATCATCGGGTTGCGCAGTATCATTATCCTTGCAGATATAGGTGCTTTTTATTTTGGGCGAAAATTATTGAAGAAACTCAATCAATCGCCCCATTTGATTTTCTGGTATTTTCTAAATCCGTTAATCCTAATAGAACTGACTGGAAACCTCCATTTTGAAGGCGTTATGCTTTTCTTTTTTGTTTGGGCCATTTATTTATTAGCCGTTAATAAATGGCAATGGGCGGGCGTGGTCTTGGCTTGTTCCATATCGGTAAAATTGGTTCCCTTACTATTTATGCCGCTCTTCTTGAAACATTTTAGTTTCAAAAGAAGTATCGCTTTCTTTTCAATAGTAGGAAGTACCTCTCTGCTGCTCTTTGCACCCTTTTACTCCTCGGAATTTCTGACCAATTATTCAAAGACCATAGGGCTATGGTTCTCAAACTTTGAGTTCAATGCGAGTATTTGGAACATAATCAAACAAGTAGGTATTCATTTGGATGCCAAGCCTTGGCAGCTCATCAAAACCTATGGCAAAATAACACCTATACTCACCATATGTAGCGTGTTGCTACTTACATTTTTAAGAAAAAACCAAGACCTAAGAACCCTTTTAACTTCTATGTTATGGATATTGTCCCTCTATTATTTCCTTTCCGCTACTATTCACCCTTGGTATATTATTTTCTTGGTAATGCTTAGCATCTTTACAAGTTTTAGATTCGCTCTTGTTTGGTCCCTGGTAGTGATCTTGAGTTATTTTGCCTATTCTAGAGCAGATTTTGATGAAAATCTCTACCTTCTTGCTATTGAATATATCGTGGTATTCGCATATATTGTATACGAATTAAGCATACATCGTAACAAATCATGAAATATTTGTAATTTTTTAAACTTGTTTTAGGTTAATTCGATATTAATTGTACATTTGATTTATAATGAGCACAAAAGCACATACACATACTTCCTACTGGACCAATGCTCCAGTCAGTACTTTTGTTCCCGTACGCCGTCGTCGCCCGTAAGGGTATGAACTATTTATGGAAATAGGTGAGTCCATTTCCGCACAAGCAAAATCAATATATTTATTACTTTTTAAAACCACATAGCAATGAAACTTGTTGTTGCTAACGAATCACATTTTAAATACGCTAAGGATATTTGCGATACCATTGAGGAATCTGCAAAAGTACGTGGGACTGGAATAGCAAAACGAACTCCTGAGTATATTCAAAAAAAACTACAGAACGGCAACGCCGTGATAGCTCTGGACGGCGAAATTTTTGCGGGTTTTTGTTATATCGAAGTTTGGGGACACGGAAAATATGTGGCCAATTCCGGACTCATAGTACACCCGGTTTTTAGGGGACAAGGTCTTGCAAAAAAAATAAAACAACGCGTTTTTGATCTGAGCAGGGAAAAATTTCCCGATGCGAAAATTTTTGGTATTACGACAGGACTCGCAGTGATGAAAATAAACTATGAGTTGGGTTATAAACCGGTAACCTTTTCAGAATTAACGGACGATCCCGAGTTTTGGAAAGGCTGCCAAACCTGCAAAAATTTCGATATCCTAACCAGAACAGAACGAAAGTTATGTCTCTGCACCGGAATGCTACATGACCCAAAGGCAAAACCGGAAGTAAAAAAAGATAAAGTGAACAGCAAAGCATTCAAACGCTTACGCAGTATAAAGGAGAGTTTGTTTTTAAAGAAGAAAAAGCCTCCGCTGGCCCCTCCCAAGGAGGGGAATACGATATAATTCCGAGAACCATTTCTATTACAACTTGAGAAAAACTATACGATTAATATAAATTTAGGACAGCGACCAAAGCCTCCAAAAAATAAACAAGAGGTAGCGAGTAATGAAAAATAAATTTCTGACTTACTGAAACTAGTTCAGCACAGATACTGAAACAAGTTCAGCATAAACGTGGAAAGAAAAATAATAAATTATGAAATTAGTATTGGCATATAGCGGCGGACTGGACACCTCCTACTGCGCAAAGCATTTATCACAGGACAAAGGATTTGAAGTGCACGCGGTGAGCGTAAACACTGGTGGATTTTCTGCGGAGGAAATAAAGAACATTGAGGAAAAAGCATTGGCACTTGGGGCTACTAGCTATACATCTATCGATGCCGTGCAGATCTTTTACGATAAGGTAGTAAAGTATCTCATTTTTGGCAATGTACTAAAAAACAATACCTATCCCCTATCCGTAAGTGCGGAACGTATTGTGCAGGCTATTGAGATTGTTAACTATGCAAAAAAAGTTGGCGCTAACTATATAGCTCATGGCAGCACTGGTGCTGGAAACGACCAAGTCCGTTTTGATATGATATTTCAAATTATTGCGCCTGAAATAGAAATTATAACACCGATTAGGGACAATAAACTTTCTCGTGAGGACGAAATAGCCTACCTGAAAGAAAACGGTGTGGATTATCCTTGGGAAAAAGCAAAATACTCCATCAACAAAGGGCTTTGGGGAACATCGGTTGGCGGGGAAGAAACCCTGACATCCGACAAACCTTTACCGGACACTGCCTATCCAAGTCAGCTCAAGGAAAAGCAACCATCCGAGGTAAAACTGACTTTCAACAAAGGAGAATTGGTCGCCATTAACGGCGAAAACGACACCCCGGTCAACAATATAGAAAAGTTGGAAGCTATGGCCAACAAATATGCGATCGGCAGGGATATTCATGTAGGCGATACCATTATCGGTATCAAAGGACGGGTAGGTTTTGAGGCCGCAGCGGCTTTGATTATTATAAAGGCGCACCATTTATTGGAGAAACATACACTAACCAAATGGCAGCAATTTCAAAAAGAGCAACTAGGTAATTTCTATGGAATGCTGTTGCACGAAGGCAATTATCTGGATGCGGTTATGCGGAACATTGAAGCCTTTTTAACGGATACCCAAAAAACCGTTTCGGGCGATGTTTTTGTGGGGCTTTATCCCTTTCAGTTCCGATTAAATGGAATATCATCCCATCATGATTTAATGAATGCTTCGTTTGGAAGTTACGGAGAAATGAACAAGGGCTGGACGGCAGAGGAAGCCAAAGGATTTATAAAAATACAGTCCAATGCCGGGAAGATTTATAATCATGTGAATCCCCCTAGCGTCGAATAGGCCCACTAACCCCCAAAGGGGGAAATTGAATAAATAACTCACGGAAAAGCTCATTTAAGATGGATGCGTATTTACGAGGAGCAAACCGTAAAGTTGAAACTAGTTAGTAAAATAAATGCGACGAAGTAATCTCTTTCACTAAAGCGGATAAATTCAACAGATTGCTTCGTGCCTCGCAATGACAGGCAAAAATTAAACTATGATAAAAGCAGGCATAATAGGCGGTTCGGGATATACAGGTGGCGAACTTATTCGCATTCTTTTACATCATCCAGCAACCGAAATAGATTTTGTGTTCAGTACTACCCGAGCGGGTAAGCTATTAACAAGTGTTCATGCAGATTTATTGGGACAAACTGAAATGATGTTTACCGAAACCATAAATCCAAATGTTGATGTAGTTTTCCTCTGCTTAGGACATGGGAATTCTACCAAATTTTTACATCAACACCCATTTTCATCGAACACAAAGATTATAGACCTGAGTAACGACTTTAGGCTAGAGGCAGATGCTTATTTTGAAGGCAAACATTTTATATATGGCCTACCAGAACTAAATAGAAAAAAGATTGAAGATGCGCATTATATTGCCAATCCAGGCTGTTTTGCAACTGCTATTCAGATGGCACTATTGCCATTGGCAAAAGCAAAGAAGTTAAATTCAGATGTACATATCAACGCAATAACTGGCAGTACTGGAGCCGGTGTAAGTCCGTCTGCCACTTCCCATTTTAGTTGGCGAAATAATAACGTAAGCTGGTACAAACCCTTTGCGCATCAACATTTGGGCGAGATAAATGAAAGTCTAAAATCCTTACAAGCTGATACAAGCGAATTGTTCTTCCTGCCCAATAGAGGTAATTTCACTCGGGGAATTCTCGCCACTGCATATTTGTATTATGAGGAAAGTTTAGAAGAAGCCATTCAACTTTATACGGATTTTTATGAGCACGCTCAGTTCACTCAAATAGCGGAGGACCCTATCCATTTGAAACAAGTGGTAAACACCAATCAGTGTCACGTGCATTTGCACAAACATGAAAATACCTTACTGATTACCTCGGCCATTGATAATTTGTTAAAAGGAGCATCTGGGCAAGCAGTTCAAAACATGAACCTAATTTTTGGATTGGAGGAGGATTTAGG
>CAYGUY010000057.1:16257-24386 GCA_964353165.1 uncultured Maribacter sp. | reverse complement strand
CTTCACCGTTAAATCGGATTCTAGGGAAATCACCAATAATTTGTACCGTGTAAGTTCCAGGGGTGCCATAATCATGCGTTGCATCGCCCGTTAATCCAAATTCATCAATAATTCCATCACCATTCCAATCTACATTATAATCATAGGTCCATCCTAAGTCGGTAGCCGTAGGTATTGTAATGGAGGTTCCGTTGGATGTGCCTGTATTGCCCGTTTGCCACGTTGTGACAAAGGCACCGTCTATCATTCCATCATTATTGGTATCGTTATTGTAGACGAATCCAGATGCTGTAGCCGTGCCGTCTGCATTAGTTATCGTAATGTCGCCAGAATTGCCATCTTCAAGAGTAACGTTTATTTCTGTATCTGAAATGATGGTAAAACTCAAGGCATTCATACCCCCAAAAGACACCTCTGTAGTTCCAGTAAAATTTGAGCCTACAATACTAATTATATCGCCATTGCTCGCTAAACTTGGAGAAAAATCACTAATCGTGGGTGGGTATGAAATCACTACCGAACCAACGGTACTAAATGTTGTTCCACAACTGCCGTTCGATAATTGCGCCCTAAACAAGGTGTTCACGTTGATATTCGTGTAGGAATAGCTTGTTGTGGTATTGCTAATATCCGACCAAATAATACCATCGTCCGTAGATAGTTGCCATTTGGTAATGGTACCGGTATGCCCGGAAAGGCTTAGACTACCGCTATTGGTTACCGCGCCATGAACTGCAGAACTTACAGCACCGCCAACCGGAGCTGAACCGTTAACTATGGTAATTTCTTTTGAAGCCGATGCAACCGGTGCCCCGCAGCCTACAATTTCTACCAAAACCCTATAATATCGTGTACCTTCGTCGGCAATAGTCTCGGTAAGCGTCGTTTCCGTGCTCGCGATATCGTTCCAATTGGTGTTATCGGCGGACCATTGCCATTTTTGTACCGTACCCTCTTCCCCGGATACAAAAAGTTCCACGTTCGACGCTGCACAAATAGTCGTATTCTCGGCAAAGACATTGCCGGGGTTAGGTTCACTTACAAAAACCGGTGTACTTGAGGAAAGCAAACCGTTACAGGCCGATGGGGAGGTGGAATTGACAACTGCCCGGTAGTAGGTAGTTTCCGAAATATTGGAAACATTTAGCGTGGTAGTTGTATTCGCAATACTGGTACCGGTGGTAATAAAATTGTTGGTAGAGCTCTCCCAACGTACTACGGTACCTGTTAAACCAGTGAGGGTTAAGGTTGTACTGTTCGTACCCGAACAAACGGTAACTTCTCCGCCGGAAATCGTACCACTGGAAGAACCTTGTATAAAAATATCTTGGGTATATTGTGGCTCCGATGTGATGACGTCGTTTGGCATATCACCAAATTCAATGATTCCGTAAATACTTTGAGTGTTGGGAAAATCATTCCAATCGCCTGCTCCGGTGTAGACGTGACCAAATGATTCTCCGCCTCCAAAGTCGTTTGGCTCCGAATTTCGCCAATTTTGATACACCCCCGGAACGTAGTTCGAGTTTCCGTTATCAGTAGTCATCTGTGTGCCCCTTTCAGGACCTGTTACCCAATAAAACTTACCTTCGGAAGCATTAGTGTTTGCATATTCGGTATAGCCGAGTGCGTTATTTATTTGCGTATGATCGTCCGAGGCTCCCATCCAAGAATTTTCACCTACAAGTCTGGATACAAAAGTGTTTTCCGCATCGTTGGTCAAGGTGACCAAATAGCCTTCGCGACCGTAATAGGATGTAGACGAGGCGGTGTTTTGTGCATCGGTCCAACTAGACTGCGTATCTGTTAGCCTATAAAAATGCCCGTTTAATGGGTTGTAGTAGGTTTCACCCGCCGCAAAGGATACTTTTCTGGTTTCAGGGGAGCAAACACTCCCGGAAGTTATGGTAACCGTTCTTAGAAAAGCTTGCCATTCCGCCGCGGAAGCAGACCCCTTAAAAACAAGAGATCTCGTGGTCGTACTCCATGGCTCTGCTACCACTCCGGAAGGAAGCGTGCCGGAATAGAAAAGCACGTCCGATGGAGAATACGAATCTACAATAGATACGGTAAAGTCGGTAATTACAGCACCGGCCGCTACCGTTATATCAGGAGCTACTGCGGTGGCCGTGGCCGAATTAATTGTGGTTGCAGTGTTCGTGCCACTTACGGAAATCTGCGCTTGGGCAAGAATCGAATGGAATACCAACAAAAAATAAAAAATAGGGTTTCTAAATACAGATGGGTTCATACTGTTGAAGGTTAAAATAGTGGAGCTTACTCCGATGAAACGTATTATTTAATCGATAAAAAGCTAAACTATTCTATTTTGTAGTATTTTTCTTATTTATGTTGTAAGCTATTAATTATATGTTGCGTACGCTTACTTTTTGTATTCCTACTGCGTTACAAATTTGGATAACAGCTGTCGCAAGCCAATTTTGAGTCCCACCCATATGCTAACCTCCCGTTCCGGATAAGCTTACAACCACGCGAATGCCTAAGCCGTATCCGACAACAGCAGTATGGTGTGCGCTCACGGAAAAGCAGCCGTCACCAATTTAATTTTAGCATCGTAATTAAAAAGGAAAGAATTATGTTTAGAAGCTAAGGGGTGTAATAGAACTATGGAGCTAAACATCTTGAAACCCAGAAAAGCCATTAACAAGGCTTTTTTTTAACTAAAACCGAATAGAACCCAAATAGAAGGTTTTAAGTTGAATCTCATTCAGTTACTGGACCGGACCAATGACACCGAATCGGAGGAATTCCATAAAAATCTGGTGTCGGACTTTCTAAAGAAAACCTACTACGGATTTAAACTAGTGTGCCCGGTGGTCATCTTACCGAGCTGGAAATACAACATATAGAAACGGCCACGGTCTAAACTAGGCCGTGGCCGTTCTTACAACGGTTGTTTTCCTTACAGTCTTAGGTTCATCATCAGTTCGTGGGTGCCATTATCTATGTTCCGTACCGCACTACTGTTCGCAAATTCGTAGGCATACCCGATCTGTAGTGCCTTGGATACGTTGAAAATGGCAAGTCCGCTGAAACTCTCATCAATTCTGTATGCCGCCCCGAGTTCAAAACTCTCGGTAAAGGCCAGACGAGCCGTAAGGTCAACGGACAAGGGTGCCGCATCTACGTATCGGAAAAGCACCGTTGGTTTAAAGACCATACCGTTGCCCAACGTTACATCGGTGCCACCGGCCAAATAGATATGTTGCCTGTCCGCTCCGGTACGGGCTATCCCCTCTTCATCTTCCAAACGGTCGTTGCTTAAAAATTTAGGCATGGAAAGGGACACAAAATAAGCATCGTGCTTTAAGTGAACACCCACCCCAAAATTGGGATTGAACCTACCGTTCAGGTTCATTAGGTTGGGGTCCGCCTGTATCCCGTAGGTCACCAGACCGTCCGTATTGGCGTCATAGGAATTAAGACCGGCCTTTAGGCCAAAGAATAGCTCATGTGCGTCCGATAATCGAATACTATAGGAAAAATCCGCAGCTATCGAGGTCTGCCGTTCTATAAAGGTCTTGTCGCTCAAGACAGACAGCCCTACCCCTACGTTCTTGCCCAATGCGGTACCAAAGATAAAACTCTGGGTTTCCGGTGCCCCTTTTACATTGGCCCATTGGCTCCTAACGTTAATACCCAAATCGGTAGTTCCGTTGGCCCCGGCGTATGCAGGGTTGATCAGGTTCATGTTAAATATATACAAGGTATAATTAGGGTCTTGCTGCGCAAAGGACGTGGTTATGGATAACAGACTAAGTGCTATTCCTATTTTTAATGCTAATTTCATTCTGTTTGCTTAAGATTTATTAATAATTGATGAATATCCAACCTTGTAAAGGTGCCGAACCATTGCCTAGATCTACCACATAAAAATAAGATCCCGCAGGTAGCATAGAACTGTTGGCATTATGCCTGCCCTCCCAATCGTTCTGGTAATTCCGTGCCGTAAAGACTTCATGTCCCCAACGGTTGTAGACCCGTACCATATGGTTTGGATGGTTGTCTATACCGGGTATGACCCAGGTATCGTTTATACCGTCCCCGTTTGGTGTAAATGCCTCTGCAGGAATCAATGTAGGCGTAGCATCCAAAGGAAAACTATCCTCATTGTCTAGGACGCCGTCGTTATCGTCGTCATCGTCCTCAGTGTTGGGAATTCCATCTCCGTCGGTGTCCAGAGGAAACTCATTGGCATTCTTTGCATTGGTTCCCTCGGCAAGTTCCACTTCATCAGAGTAGCCGTCATTGTCATCATCCGTATCAGCATTATCGCCAATACCATCCCTGTCGGTATCAAGGCTCTCCCCAGCATCGTTTGGAAAGGCATCTTCCTCATCCGGTATGCCATCATTGTCCGCATCTCCCTCGGCATTAAATGGAAAGGCATCAGTTTCATTGGGAATACCGTCATTGTCAATATCCGTATCTTTATTATCCCCAGTACCATCACCATCGGTGTCCGTATCCTCAGTGGCATCTTTTGGGAAAGCGTCCTCTGTGTCTGGCGTGCCGTCATTGTCATCATCTGTATCGGCATTGTCGCCTTCACCATCATCATCGGTGTCCGTATCTTCATTGGGATCTTTTGGAAAGGCATCCTCTGCATCTGGAGTACCGTCATTATCATCGTCTAGGTCATCCTTATCTGGAATACCGTCTCCATCCGTATCCAACTGATCACTGTCCGGATCTTCGGTATCCGGTATGCCATCCCCGTCATCATCCATATCAGCGTTATCACCAGTGCCATCACCATCGGTGTCCATGTTTTCCGTAGGGTCTTGTGGAAAGGCATCCTCTGCATCGGGCGTGCCGTCATTGTCATCATCGGTATCGGCATTGTCGCCCGTACCGTCATCATCAGTGTCGGTATCCTCGTTTTCGTCCAAGGGGAAGGCGTCCTCCGTATCCGGGGTACCGTCATTGTCGTCGTCACTATCACAAATGTCACCTTCACCATCGCCATCAGTGTCTAGTTGATTCACATTTGCAATTTCAGGACAGTTGTCTAACGCATCTATAATACTGTCACCATCGGTATCGCCATCGTCATCTGTCAAAGTTACCATGACCACCCTATCATATAAATCATCGAAAGCATCATCCGATTCCGAGTCTTTTGTAGTGATAGTAACTGTCATGGAATCCCCTCTATCAAAGTTGTCATTTACACCAAAAACGGTTATTGTTTGAGGTATGTTCCAATTGGCGGTCGTGAATGTTAACTCTGCGGAACTTACCGTTGCTTCATTCGTATCGCTGCTTATAATGTCAAATACCACGTTGCTTGTCGGCTCGTCATCCAATACCAACGTAAACATGCCTGTGCCTTCGTTTTCATCAATGACCAGAACCGGTGTATTAATTGTAAAACCTCTAGCATTACCAAAACCAAAAAAATCAAAAGAAAGCATGGTATTCGGGATAGTTTGAGTATCAAAGGCTTGATTGTTCGCTAAATTATCTAAATTGGAATATCTTGTTATGCTTGAATATTCCGTTACCAGGCTGCCACCATGCGTGCGTTCTACGCTGTTTGCTTTTATAAAAAACTGGCCATCGTGAAAGAATTGATCTCTCTCATCAAAAATCGTAGTAAAACTTGTAAAAACACCATTGGTATCGGCTACTAAATCAGTAAAACTAGGATAAGCGGTAATGCCATCTGTGCCGGTTGATGAGTTTGTTCTGAAGTACTGGTTGCCCGAGGTAAAAAACTCAGTATCTGTATCCCAATTTTGGGATAAATTAAAGATGACACCATTAGAGCCAGCACCTAAATCCGATATACTTGGGTATCGGGTAATTTGGTTTATTGTGTTATTGGTCCTGTAAAAATAGTTGCCATCAGTAAAGAAATCATCTCCAAAATCCCAGTTTTCAGTAAAGGGAATATAAACGCTGTTGGAATAAGAAATTAAATCTGAATAGTTTGAATAAAGGTTAACACCCTCAATAGTAAAATCAAAACCGCCTATTGCAGTTCTGTAATATCTACTTATGGGGACAACGCCATTGTCACCTAGTCCGTCACCATCCTTGTCCTCATCCTCATTTTCATCTAGAGGAAACGCATCTTCACTATCGGGAGTGCCGTCATTGTCATCATCGGTGTCTGCATTGTCGCCCGTACCGTCACCATCGGTATCCGTATCTTCTTGGTCATCCAAAGGAAAGTCATCTTCTGTATCCGGAGTGCCGTCATTATCGTCATCAGTGTCGCAAGGGTCGGCTATCAGATCACCGTCAAAATCATCGCCGGTCAATGTAAGTAAAGCCGTAGCCGTAGCCGTATTACCAGAAGTATCTGTTACTGTTACAGTAACCGTATGGTCGCCTAGGTCAGCACAGTCAAAATCTGAACGGTCAATACTTACGGTATCAATACCACAATTGTCATCATTGTTGGCTATAAACTGCTCTGCAGAGATACTTACTGAACCATTTTCATCCATTTGTAGCGAGATATCCTGTGTTACTACAGTTGGGTTGATTTCGTCATTAACCATTACCTCTGCAGTAGTGGTAGATATATTTCCATTGTTATCCGTGACCGTTAAGGTCACTATATTTGGATTGTTGGCGATATCTGAACAATTAAAGTCAGTCTTACTAAGGGTCAACGATGCTATACCAAAAGCATCACTGGAACCATTGTCCACCAGGTCCGCTGTTGTGGAACCATTTCCCGTTGCGTCCAAGGCCACATTGACGTTTTGCGCCAGGGCAACTGGATTTACCCCATCGATCACCTCAACATTCATGGTATATGCATCTGTACTGATACCGCCACGAGAATCAAACACCTTAAAAGTAAACGTAGCGTAGGGATCGCCAATCGAATTCGCCGGAGATTTAAAATTTAAAAGCGAAATATCATTGATTACCGTACCGTCAAAAACATCGGCACCCTCATATTCAAGGTCACCATCCGTTTCCACCGTTTCTATTCGTATTCCACCAAAAGTATCCCCATCAGTGTCGTTAAAAGAAAAGTCGGCACTGCTAAACGTATAGTTGTCATCACTTTCCATAACCACCTGTCCATCAGCACTAGTTGGCTTGTCGTTACTCACCACCGTTATCGTAAAATTTTCTGCAACCGAGGTGCCAAACAAATCCGTAGAACGCACGGTTATCGTATAATCACCTGGCGTAAGCAATGATGAATTAGCAGCTACCAAGGTATTTCCTATTACTGTAAAACGACCACCGCCATTGTTCGTAAGGGAGTAATCGTGTTGGTCGTTTGGATTATCGGCATCCGTTGTGCTCAGGGTTCCTATATTCGTATCGTCCGCTGCTCCTTCACTAATGGACGCATTGGTCAACTGGATGTCGGTTGGGGCTTGGTTACTGGTGATGATTCCGATTGTAACCGTTCGTACGGAAGATTCCGCTCCGTTATCATCCTGTACCAGTTTATAGGTAAATGCATCGGTACCCTCATAGCCGGCCGTGGGCGTATACACAAAGCTGCCGTCATTCGTATCTAAAGACAAACTACCATTACTTACGTCCGAGACAAGAACGATGGTAAATTCGTCCAGGTTAGCATCATAGTCGTTTTTTAAAATTCCATTTATGAAATTTATGTTAAGGGTACTATTTGGTTCCATACCATAGGAATCATCTTGGGCAGATGGTGGAATGGGCGCATCGGAGGCCGGTGCATTTTGTATATTACCAAACGTAACCCCTCCTTGCGAGTAGTTGTAAAACCCGAATCTTCCCGCAGGAAACTGGGCAACACCGGCATCGGCTGCCGAAACGTCAAATTTGGTAATCCCATTCACGTTTACTTTAATTCGATCTTCTGTATAAAGAATTTCAATTTGATAGGTTACTCCATGCGCCCATGGGTCATTATTGGGCCCTTGTGCGATCAAGGTTCCAACAGCAGGAAAGGACATGGTCCCCGAGGTTTTCTTATATAATAAATGAGCACCCCCGCTTCTCACGCCCATATTGATGCCCCCCATATCCCATGACCAGATGTAGGTGTCATTTACTCCGTTAAAACCAAATGCAAAACCTATGTCATCGTTATCTCCTGCATTTGAAGCAACAGTTATAGTTCCCTTAAAAACCTCATTTAAATACCC
>CAYGUY010000057.1:1428-16157 GCA_964353165.1 uncultured Maribacter sp. | reverse complement strand
CTCCTGCATTTGAAGCAACAGTTATAGTTCCCTTAAAAACCTCATTTAAATACCCAGATTCGGCACTTAAAAGATATACAGGTTGACCTGTATTATTGGCTTGGAAAGCGGTACGTCCGGTTCCGTCGGGATAAGTCCAATTACCTGCACTACCTTCATTTACCTCTTGGAAAGTTCGTAAATCGGAAAACGTAAGGGATTGTAAGGTATGTGGATAGTTTTGAACCTCTTCTGTAAACGCAATGGGCGATTCTATAGAACCGGTACTATATTCCAAATCCCAGTCCGCGTTCTTGCTAGCGTGGCCGGTAAGATTTGTTGAAGCGTTTACATCCATTCCCGTAAGGGATGCCATTAGGTTCACCATTTCTTTTCCTTGCTCCGTTTCCGCTAAGGAACAGCCATACAAAAATAAATCCGCATCGGCCGATACATGACTTTTCCAAGAATCCAATTCTTTTTGAATCATCCGAAGATCGTCCATCCAAAAACTATCCGCGCCAAGCGTAAGCTCGGCTTGTTTGGCATGACCTACGATATGAATGGATTTAAGTCCGTTGTATTTTTTTATCTCTTCCGTTATTTTTAAAATCCCCTCAAAGTTATTAGGGTCTAGAAAAATGAGTGTTGCATTTTGCAAATCGATACTCGTTTCCAACACTTCATAGTCCGGTAAGGAACTATCTATAAATACGAGGTGTTCCGTAGCATGGTTTCTGAAGCTATCCGTAATTTTTCCAGTTTTTAAAGCACTAATGTCAGTCAGTAAAGTACCTGCTCTAACGCAGGTCAAGTTCAACAAAAGAACCATCGCAAAAGTGATATTTCTTAGTAATAGGTTTTTCATGTAAATTGGGGTTTAAATCAAAAAGTATACGCCAAGAACGTTTCTATTTCAGTTTTATTGAAGAAAATACTTACAAAAGTTGTGAGCTTTATTGTAGTTGTTGTGTAATCCAATACTTTTTACTTTAAGTACCGAAACGAGTTATATTACCTATCCTAATTTTTTAAATACCCTTACAATTAAGACACGCTAACTGCTGCACATGGCTTTTTACTCTGAGGCTATATCCCGATAGGAAAGACTTCTATATATTATACTTTCATTATCGGGTAAGGGTATTATTTTCTGTTTTAAGGACCACTAAGAAATTAGGTCAACAAAATATGACACGTACACACCGATTCTCTTATCTGTTTTTGTTCTTCATATCGTTTGTGTATAGTTGCAAACAGGTGCATAGGGGTTCGCAATTAGCTGAGCAGGTAGGTAAAATTCTGGATGCCTTGGAAGCCTCTGGTAAAATGGACAACACCTATATCTTTTTTGGAGCGGACCATGGATTATCCGTTGGGCAACATGGCTTATTGGGAAAACAAAGCCTTTTTGACCATAGTATTCGAATTCCTCTAATGGTGATGGGGCCAGATGTTCCCAAAAACAAAGAGCTAACGCAAGATGTTTACCTACAAGATATTATGGCCACCAGTCTGGATTTGGCTGGTGCTAAAAAACCAAACTACGTACAATTTAATAGTTTTAAAGATATACTTAACGGAGAAAACACTGTAGGACACTATAGTGGTATTTATGGCGCTTACATGAACTTGCAACGTATGATACGCAAAGACGGGTATAAACTTTTGGTCTATCCAACAATTGATAAGGTGCTATTATTTGACCTAGAAGCTGATCCAAATGAAATGAAGGATTTAGCAAATAATTCATAGTATACAGAAAAGGTAGCGTCACTATTTAAAGACCTTATGGAGTTGCAGAAAACCATGAACGAGTCGTTAGATTTAAAGGATACGTATAAAAAAGTAGTTAAACTACCCTGAACACTACATAAATAACTACGACTAAAATATAGGGTTTGTTAGTATTGATGCGGTACTATGAATTTTATGGCTCAACTACTGTACTATCCTAATTTGCGAATGCCCCAAACTGCTTTTTTCTAATTGTATCTGCGTCGTAATGCGCTCCTTTAAGGCGCCCACATGGGAAATTACGCCAACCGATCGGTCGCCTTCGTTCTGCATTTTTTCTAAAATAGTGATTGCTTGATCCAAGGTTTCCGGATCCAAGGTGCCAAAACCTTCGTCTATAAAGAGTGATTCTATTTTTACGTTTCTAGAAGCGATATCTGATAAAGCAAATGCCATTGCCAAACTTACCAAGAACGTCTCCCCTCCAGACAATGTGCGTACCGATCGGCGCGCATTTCCCATGTATGTATCAAAAATCTTTAGGGTATCGCTTTTTTCAGCCTCGTTTGCTGTAGGGATATCAAGTATATACCTATCTGTAAATTGAGATAAACGCTTGTTCGCATATCCAATGAGCTGTTCCAAGGTTAAATCCTGAACAAAATTAGAAAACTTATTACCATGGGAGTCCCCAATTAAATCGTTCATGGTCTTCCAAAGTAACTGGTCTTTCTTTAGCTTTTCTAATAAACCTTGTTCATTTTTGAACTTTTTCCGTGTCTTTTCATCGTCTTCCAATAACTGAGAAATCTTGCCAAGATTAATAGCAAGACTTTCCCATTTGTCCTTCGACTCATTGAACAGTGCCGAAAGTTGTTCAAAAGAATGTACAGCATCATCCTTTTCCTGTAGCTTATTTAATACATGGGAATTCGCTGTTTGTTTTTCGGAAAGTTTTGCCTTCCAAAGTGCTAATTCGTTTTTCCGTTTCCGATGATTTGTGGCGATTTCCTCTGGTAATATGGCTAGGCGTAACTGTTCCAAATCATCAATACCTTCTTTTTTCAAAATAGCGTCCAATTGCGCTCGATGTTGCGTTACCACTTGTTCGGTATCTTTTAATTGGGCCTTTAATTTACTGGCCTGATTTTCCAAACTTTTTTGTGAGGCCAAAATTTCCGCTAATTTGGTACTTAAGCTGTGGGATTCTGAATCAATATTGGCACCCCTATATCGTTTTGCTCGCTCCTCTTTTATTCGTTCATATTCGTTTAGCGTTTTTTGCCAAGCTAGCTGCGGTTCTTTTAATTCGCTAAGTACATCGTTTGCCGAAAATGCTTGCCTAGAACTCGCTACTACTTGAATGCGCTGACTTAATTGCTTGTATTTCGACTGTAATACTTCCAAATCATCTTTCGGATTCCACTTCAAAACCTCCAGCAATTCGATTACTTCTGAATACAAACCTGATTTTTCTTTTGTTTTTTGGTCGATTTCCGCTTGTAACCGATGTATCTGGACTCCCCTAAACTTATTATTTTCTTCTAGGCTGATGATTAATTTACCTTTGGTATTTAAGAGCGATTCCTTATTTCGCAGCAATTCTTCATTAGCATCAAAATGCGGTTTCGTTATCGCATAGGGATGGTCTAAGGCGCCACATAACGGACAAGGTTCATTGTCTGTCAACTGCAATCGATGTGCATCCAAAGTTTGATGTTTACGCTGGTGCTCCAAGATCTTTTGCAAGGCTTTTACTTCGGTATCCAGCACAGTTACTTCCTTGGTAAGTCTAAGTAAGCTTTCTGAATTCTCTTTCTCTTTTCCCTGTTCCAATTTTAATTGAACTGCCGCATCGGTAAACTGTTTTTCTAATTTTAAGAGGTCACTTTTCTTATCCAAAACTACCCGTGCCTGTTCCTGCTGGCCGCGCAAGGTTTCCAATTGTTCGTCCAATTCTTTTACTGCATCAACTCCAGAGGCCATAATTATTTCTTTCAGGCCAAGAGCTAAATTAGCTACTTCTTTTTCAAATTGAGTTGGAGCTTGTGGCGAAACCATATCGTATCCAAGCTGTTGTAATTTCTGTGCCAATCCCTTCAGTTGGTTCTGGTACACTAAGGCCGCATCTTTTTTTGAGTTTTCTTCCGCTTGTAGCCGGGAAATAGTCCCTCTAAAGGTTTCCAATTTGGTATTGGCATTTTCTTGAGTAAGGGATTCCCTAACTAAATCGGATATCGTTTTTAAGTGAGCATTCAGTCGCAACTCCTCCTCTTTCTTTGCTTTTTCTACACTTTTTTGTTCCTGCACTACTTTTTGAATCTCCTTTTGTATGGTATCATAGCTGCGTAAGGAGTCGCCATATTTGGTCAACTGCTCATGTTTTGCTAGGCGTGCATCATCAGCCTCAAAGGCCTTAAAAAATCCATCAAGTTCAAGGCCCTTTTCCGCTAAATGTTTCTGGCTCTTTTTGGCCTCCAAAAGTTGCTTTCGAACTTCGATCTGATTGCGTTGCTGTTCGTAGGCTTTTTGTACTTTGGGTTGGGAGGTTTGTAGATTGATTAGCTCCGCCTGCTTTTCTTTCTTTTCATCCTCCGATAATACGGTAATCGATTCCAAGCCTGCCTCTTTTAACTCTACCTGCTTTTTAACCGCCGCATACCTCTGAAACACCGCCCTACCAATATTCCGGTAAGACTTTGCCCCTGTAATATCCTCCAAGAGCTTGTTACGTTCGTTACGTGGTGCTTGCAACAATTTACTGAACTCGCCCTGTGACAGTACCATCGCCTTTACGAACTGCTCATAACTGAGACGAATTAGTTCTTCATTTTTATCTGGAGCCTTGGTTCCAGTTTCTAAAATAGTTCCTGTAATTACATCTACAACTTCTTGTTTTCTAGCATTCAGATTATTGTTACGATTCCGTTCTATAGACCAATGACTACGGTAGGTTTTTTCGTTAACCAGGTATTCAACCTCAGCGTAGCAACTAGATGTGTTTCGTGTCATGATACCACCATCTTCTTCTAAAACCGTGTTTGTGACAGAACGCTCTACACGAGCAATACGATTATAGATCGCTAAAGTGATGACATCTAGTAAAGTTGATTTCCCTGAACCTGTTGGGCCGGTAATTGCAAATAATCCAGCCTCGGCCAAGATGTCGTTGGCAAAATCTATTTCGTGTTCTCCTTTTAAGGAGTGTATATTTTGGAACCTTATTTTTAAGATTTTCATTTTATCATCTATTTCAAATACTGCCCATTTTTTGGAGGTTGATAAATCAATAACGGATGTGAGTTATTGGTAAATTAAGGTTTCACTTTAATGGCTTGAGCTTTTCACCCTCCCCGACTTTTCGCCGAAAATCCACCCCTCCCTTTCCAGGGCGGGGAGCTAAATTATTTTTACGCACCCTAAAGTCTTCGACCACCATGTTATCTGTAATCTTAGAATTACTTGCTTTTTAAATCTTTAACTCGTTCGCTTTTATAAACACTATCAAGTGTGTTCTCTTTGTTCCTTTTCTAAGATCTTAATTCTTGATTCAAATATCAAATTCTACCCTCTACCAACTAAAAACTACCCACTAACATTACAAATTAAGTTCCTCTAAAATATCCCTAAACGCCGCTTTTAGTTCCTCGGTATTGTCAAGTCCGGATTGTAGCTCTAGTTTCTTCTCGAACATTTGCATTGGGGTTACATCGGCCACATCTGTACCCACTGCAAAGGCATCGCTTGCACCACGCACTTTGTTGCTAAACGTAAGTCTTGATTTTACAATCTGCAACAAGGGATTCGCCTGGTCATTAACAAATGTTTCAAATGCCTGTCGGCGTTCCAGACTTTCGGTTTCTTCATTCACAATGACCTCCGCAAGAGAAGTTAGCGCCGTTTCTTTGCAATAATCCGTTATTTGTTTCTGGACCTCCTCCAAACTACCCGTAAAAGCCAATAAGTTTCGTTGTTTTGGAATGGGTACAATTTCCAAGTTAGCTATCTGATTGTTCTTAACCGTTAGCACATTAACCTGTTTTTGATCTTCTTTTTCCGAAAAACTTAAGGAAACCGGCGAACCGCAATAATGGATGTAATCTTTCTCCGATACTGACTGAGGTTTATGGATATGTCCTAGGGCAACATAATTTGGAACACCCTGAAACATCCCCGCTGAGACACCTGCCTGATTCCCGATTTGGATATCGCGCTCACTTTCGGATACCGCACTGCCCTGTACGAACAAATGTCCCATAACGATGAAGAATGCATCGGAATAGTTTTCCCCGTAGTGCTTATTGATGGTGGCAAAATAGCTTTGAAGTCCGGCTTTAATCTGCTCTATTTTGGTGGCGTAGGTTTCCCCGGCGACGGATTTGCGTATATCACGGTCTTTTAAAAAAGGAACGGCGGCCACTACGAGTCGCTCTTCATTTTTATCTATTTCGATGAACATTTCAGATATAACTTCCGTTGCCCCACCGATTACGGTAATATCAAAGGCGTTCAATAATTCCTTTGGTGCGTTAAGGACGGCGGCGGAATCGTGGTTTCCACCTGTAATGATAAGCTTACAATCCAACTGCACCAATCGCCTTAGTACATCATAATACTGCTTGAAGGCTGCTTGAGAGGGATTGGCTTGATCAAAAACGTCGCCCGAGACCAAGAGCACGTCTACCGCTTCAGTTGTTATATAATTTATCAACCAATCAAAAAACAGGTTTAGATCTTCAGCAAGGTCATATTTGTGCAGTTGCTTGCCAATATGCCAATCTGAAGTATGGAGTATTTTCATCTACTGGTGTCGGTTTTTATATCAATCTATAATATTATGGATTTTAAGAGAAACAGGAGGACTTAGCAAGCACAAAATTCGAAAATCGGAGAAAAACTCAAGGCGTGCATCTACATCTGGAAAATTTAATAGTCTATCCTTGGATAGTACGTAATCTGGTCGAAATTCCAATGATGGCTTATTCCGTATCTTTTAAAATGTCTCTAAGCACTTTTGTGGACAAGTATTCAAAATACCGCTTGGTAACCACAAAAGAGGCATCCAAAATAACAATGGCAGGGAGCGAAAATGGCAGACCTTCCCTAGATGCCAAAAGTAGGGGAATTTCATGCAACGGATGTCGGTTTTTGCCAAACTGTTGGTTCGTGAATAGTTGTCCGTCAAACTGAATTTTCTCGGTTGATTCTGCATTCATTTTTATGGCGTAATAGTCGTTATTCAAGATAGTAACAACGGTTGGGTCCTTGTACGCCACCTCGTCCATCTTCTTGCAATAGGCGCACCAATCGGCATAAAAATCGATATATACTTTTTTAGGTTTCACTTCTAGCGAATCCTGCAGCTGTTCAAAAGTGAGCCAATTTATCGCCTTTTGCTGTCCCCATGATAGGGAGGCGGCATTTGAAAGGAGCATGAATAAAACGCAATACTTCAATTGATTCATGGCTTTTGTATTTTTTGGATATAAAAATTTTAGGTCCTGTTTTCACTATTTTGCCATTGGCTGTATTTTTTATCATGCATTTAACGGATTGCCGCGTCGCAGGAACTAGTTCGCATCACATCAATCTTTAGTTTGCTCCTCGAAAAAACATGCTTTTATTCAATATTTCTTACTACAAATGTCCAACTTGTCCCTCCATAACCTGCCCCCAAGGAGATGGAATTCCTTGTTCTAATTGAGTACTGCTTTACTTACAATATATACTACTCCAACAATCGCACTGTCGAAATCCTAGTTCAAGTATCTGTTTAATTTGGCACATTTATTCTTTGTGTAACTTTTTACTTGTCATTTCTCAAATCTAACGTCTCACATCTCAAATCACCCTTCAATGCAACTTGCCAAACTTCACACCAAAGAAAAAAGTCCTTGGTGCCCCTGGTCCATAGACATAATCTGAATCCCGAGTTGCACCCACATCGAAATCATCTTGAAAACTATTGAAGATGTTCTTTACACCTAATGAAAAAGTCATCATAAAATTTTCATTAAAATCCACATGGGATTCCAGCTTAAGATTTAAATCGAAAAAAGGATTGGTATCGTTCAATTGTAAAAAACCAGTATCGCTTATAACTCTTGGAACGGTCATACTACCCGTATATGTTCCCGTAATATCCACATTAAAAAGTTCACTAGGAATCCAAGCGGTATTCAAGTAGCCATAGAAATTAGGGTTTCTAACAAATTCATCTACAAGAATATCCGTTTCACCAAGGGTTCCATCGGTCTCAAATAAAAGCTGTGGTGCGTCATATTCCGCCTTCTGTAACGTACCACCCAACTGAAACTGCCATTTAGGGTCAGGAGATATACCAAATTCAAAATTAGTACCATATACCTTTGCACCCTCCCCATTACGGACTTCCTCTAAAATAGAACCGTTTTCCAGTACCGCACCGGTGCTTACCAAGGTAAAAGGGTCTTCCAAAATGGTAAAAAAACCTTCTAGCAGAAAATCCAATTGCAACAAGTTTATATTTTTCGAATAGTTAAATGAACCCGTGTAGGCGTTAGAATATTCCGTATCCAAATCGTTGGACAGAATCACGAACTGAGGTTCTCCCCCTACGCTGGAAATATGCAAATCTTCATTAAAAGCTTGTGGCGCCCGAAACCCTCTTGCATAGCCCCCTCTAAATTTCAAGTCTTCTAAAACTTGGTAGGATACCGTTAACCTTGGCGAAAATGCGGTCTGATCGATGTCTACGCCGCGGTCAATTCCGCCAATGGAATAATCACCGTCTACGTGCACATTATCCACACGGGTTCCTGCCATTAGGGTGAATTTCTCAGTGGGTTTCCATTCGTATTGCGCATAACCGCCCAAAGAATTTACGTTTTGATCAATCAACCGATTGTATCCTGGAATCTGGTCCTCGGTTGCGGTATGGTTAAATTCAGCACCCACGGTGAGTACATCGTTATTTTTAAATCCTTTTGTATACTGTATTCCGTTTACCCAAGCGAGGTCTCTGGTGCTACCAAAAGCATTGTTCGCCAACACGCTATCCTGTCTGGTGCGCCCACCTCCGAGTCCACCATAGTAACTATCCCTATTGGTATAGGAGGCAGAAGAATAGACCTGAAACTGACTCGTATTATCGGTACTATTGACTTCGTAATCTATACCGCCTATAAAAGTGTCATGGTCCAGTTCCTCGGTGATATCGGTAAATTGAGGAGACAAGTTTAAGCGATCTCCACCTCTACGATACTCACGTATGGCGTTTAGGTTTACGGATAAACGACTTCGGTCATTTGGTCTTACAAATGCCTTTGCCCCTAGCGTATTATTCCGTAATTCTACCAATTCCGTAAAGCCGTCATCATTGGCATCCCAAGCCTCACGATTCCTGTAGGTTCCAAAGAGCGTTACCCCGCTATTCAAATCATCTGCGACCAATGATGTATTAAACGTAAGCACGCGGTCGGCAGCCTCACCGTTGACCAAAGCCAAGTTAGACCCAATTTCCCAGGTATTTAAGATGGGGTCTTTAGTAATTGCATTTACCGTTCCTGCAATGGCATTGGAACCGTATAGGGCAGAACCGCCGCTGCGTACCACTTCTATCCGTTCTATGATATTCGTAGGGATTTGCTCCAAACCGTACACCCCTAGCAAGGAGGAAAATACAGGCCTACTATTTAATAAAACTTGGGTGTACCCACCCGCTAATCCATTTAGCCGTACTTGGGTAAAACCACAGTTCTGACAGTTATTTTCTACCCGAACGCCGGGTGCATAATTGAGTCCGTCTGCCACCGAAAGGGATTGTGTGGCAGTAAGTAACCTTGGTTTTATGGTAGAAACAATGACCGGCGCATTTTTACGTTCCACTCGGTTTCTAGTGGCGCTTATGACCACCTCGTCTAATCCCAAGGCATCTTTTATAAGCTCAAAATTTAGGGTAATTTGTTGGTTGTCCGATACCGTAACCTCTTTCACTATACTTCTATACCCTTGTGAACTTACCTGTATCGCGTGCGTTCCAGCAGGTAGCTTTAGTTCGTAAAAACCGAAACCATTGGCACTTGTACCTTTTCCAATGCGCTGAACATAGATAGTACTGAACGGAACTACTTCCCCATTTGCGGTTATGTTTCCACTAATAGTTGCTGTCGGAGCTTGTGCATGAATCATCAAAAATGAACCTAAAAACAGTGTACAAAACAACCTCATCAACATACGCTTTCCTATTTTCAAACTTTCAAATATAATATTTAGGCAAACCTAATAATTTATTATTAAAAGATAAAATGTATCTTTATGGTTTATATAAAAATTATGTTTACGCAGTCCGAAGAAAATTATTTAAAAGCGATATTTCAACTTCAGGAAGAAACAGAAGGCGGTATCTCCACCAGTAGTCTTTCCGAAAAGTTAGAAACCAAAGCAGCCTCGGTTACAGAGATGTTAAAAAGACTTTCAGACAAGGAATTGGTGGATTATCAAAAGTACTACGGCGTACAATTAACCAAAACCGGAAGAAAACAGGCCTTGCTTATAGTTAGAAAACATAGGCTTTGGGAGTATTTTTTGGTAGAACGATTAAACTTTAATTGGGACGAGGTGCATGAAGTAGCAGAGCAATTAGAGCACATAAAATCCCCTAAATTGGTTGAAGAATTGGATTCCTTTTTAGGCAGACCACAATACGACCCGCATGGTGATCCCATACCGGACAAAGATGGAAACCTACCGAAATCCCCAACCAAGAAATTATCCCAATTAAAGATTGGAGACCGTGGTATCTGCAAAGGATTTAACGATAATTCTTCGGCATTTTTACAATTTTTGGATAAACAAAGTATCGGTTTACATACACCAATAGAAATCCTTCATATTGAGCAATTTGATGCCAGTATGACCGTACGGGTTGCGCAACGGGAGGTGCTTTTATCCAAAACGGCAACCGATAATATTTATATAGACACAACAGGCGCGGAGGCTTAAAAAACAAACCAGATAATCAAAATGAAACAACTCTTTATCCTTGTATTTGCAATTATTCTTTGCACTAGTTGTCAAGACGAAAAAAAAGCACAAAACGGAAAACTTAAAGTGGTCACCACCACCACCATGATTACCGATTTGGTGCGCAATATTGGGGGTGATTCTATAAGTATCCAAGGATTAATGGGCAGTGGTGTAGACCCACACCTTTATAAAGCCAGTGAAGGCGATGTCTCCAAATTATCCAATGCAGACGTCGTGTTTTACACCGGTCTACATTTAGAGGGTAAACTGGTAGATGTTTTTGAAAAAATGGGAAAATCGACCAATACGATAGCGCTGGCCGATGTTCTTGACAAAAACAAGTTAATCGGTTCGGAATATTTTGCCTCTAACTATGACCCGCATATCTGGTTCAATATCCAGTATTGGAAACAACTGACCAATTACCTAACTACCGAACTCAGCAAGCTAGATCCTGACAACACAGGTTATTTTGAGGCCAATAAAACCGCCTATCTCAAAAAACTCGATACCCTAGAAAGCGACATCAAAAGTACCATCGCCAAACTTCCCGATGAAAAACGCATACTCGTTACCGCCCACGATGCCTTTAATTACTTTGGGGAGGCATATGGTTTTGAGGTCGTGGGACTCCAAGGGCTAAGCACGGCAACGGAAGCTGGGGTGCAAGATGTTCAAAACCTGGCAAAATTGATTATCGATAAAAAAGTAAAAGCCATTTTTGTAGAGACCAGTGTTCCAAAACGTACCATTGAAGCCTTGCAACAAGCTGTATTATCCAAAGGTTTTGAAGTAGCAATTGGTGGCACCTTATATTCTGATGCTTTAGGTAATGCCGGGACGGAAGAAGGAACTTATTTAGGTATGTTTCGGTATAATGTGGATACGATTGTGGAGGCGCTACGCTAGAGGGTAGTTGTTAGTGGGTAGAAGGTAGTTTTTTAGAAAATCCAATGCAGTTAAAAGTAAAAAGTTTTTGTTTTAGGTTATAATAGTTATGATTAGACTAAAAAATATGTGCAAAGGCTTTTATTTTTTTATGATTTTTCAGCTACTTATTTCAGTAGCATTTTCGCAGGTAATTGTAATGGACGGAATTATATTAGATTCGGAAAACCAACAGCCAATCGAGTTTGTGAATATAGGAATAATATATAAAAACCAAGGAACAATAACAGATTCAGATGGAAGATTCAAGTTGATACTGCCCAAAGCATATCAATCGGATAGTGTTACCATTAGCCATATAAATTATTATCCTGCTAAAATTATGGTTAAAAGTCTTAAGAATGCTACTATCTTTTTAGACCCCAAAACCACCAAACTTACCGAAGTAGTGGTTTCTAACAAAAAGATAAGGAATAGGAAAATAGGGGTTAAATCCTATAATCCACTTTTGTCAACACGTGTAACATCACGAACCAACGATATTATAGAATTGGCACAAAGAATTAATATCCCTGAAAAAGAGGTTAAAGTGAAGGCTGTTAATTTTAATATTAGAAAATGGTCGGAGGTTGGACGGGTTAAGATTAGAATCAATTTTTATAAAAACAAGGATAATGCACCTAACGAAAAAATAGTATTTAAAAATATCGTTCAAGAATTACCGACTGAAAGAAAATCGGATTGGATACGGATTGATTTAAATGAAGATGGTATTTATTTAGCGCAAGACTTTTTCGTCGGAATTGAATTCATACCTAATTTTAAGAATCCGACTGTAATAGATTTAGGTGGTATTTTTACAAAAGGAAAAGGATATAGAAGGGAAAACAGTTTGGGTGCTTGGGAGAAATTAAACGGTGCAGCATCAATAAACGTTGAAATAGCTTATTGAATTTGCAGAAAATCAGCATCACGTAATGAGAACGCAAACCGAACCTTGAATTCTCTAGCGGCGAACAGATTTGTATTTGATTTTTGTATTTGTGTTTGTATTTGACTTTTGTATTTGAATTTGATTTTTGAACTTGAACTTGACACTTAAACCCTCTTACGGCGGGCGTGCATAAAACAGTAAACTAATGATAAAATGACTAATAACCTCCCAGCGATACAAATAGACGACCTTACGGTTGCCTACGACTACAAACCCGTTTTATGGGATATTGACCTCGTTATACCCGAAGGCGTTCTAATGGCCATAGTAGGACCTAATGGTGCGGGGAAATCGACTTTGATAAAGTCCATTTTAGGGATTATAAAACCAATCGCCGGGACAGTTCAAGTTTTTGGGGAGCCCTACAAAAATCAAGTGGACAAAGTGGCCTACGTACCACAAAAAGGAAGTGTGGACTGGGATTTTCCAACTACTGCACTGGATGTGGTTATGATGGGGACTTATGGTAGTCTTGGTTGGATAAAACGACCTGGGCAAAAAGAGAAAAAAGCATCATTGGAGGCCTTGGAAAAAGTAGGCATGTTAGAATTTAAAAGTAGGCAAATCAGTCAGCTTAGTGGTGGGCAGCAACAACGTATCTTCCTAGCCCGTGCCTTAGTGCAAAATGCTGAAATATACTTGATGGACGAACCTTTTCAAGGGGTTGACGCCACAACGGAAAAAGCCATTATCAATATCTTAAAAGAATTGCGCCAAGCGGGTAAAACATTGATTGTGGTTCATCATGATCTACAAACTGTTCCGGAGTATTTCGATTGGGTTACCTTTCTCAATGTAAAGGGAATTGCATCAGGACCGGTAATGGATATTTTTAATGATGACAACCTCACCAAAACCTATGGGATAAATTATAAGGTAGCAGTGAATCAGTAGTCTTGGATTTGAGATGTGAGAAGTTAGACACAAGAGGCAAGAAACAAGACTAAGGGATATAATATATTAAAAAGTAAAGCGACTTGATAAATCAACCAAACCTTGAACTTGAAACATGAAACCTGAAACTACCCACTAAAGATGAACCTCTCAGATTTCTTCACGGACTACACCTTGCGAACCATTACACTGGGCACTGCTATTTTGGGTGCTATTTGTGGGATGCTGGGTAGTTTTGCCGTGCTGCGAAAGCAGAGTCTTTTAGGAGATGCCATTTCACACGCCGCGCTACCCGGAATTGCGATCGCGTTTCTGATTACGGGTGTAAAGGATGCCAATTATATATTGCTCGGTGCGCTGGTTAGTGGTCTGGTAGGAACCTTTTGGATTAAGGGCATTGTTAAACGCACCCGCCTAAAGAGCGACACGGCATTGGGGCTGATTCTTTCCCTGTTTTTCGGATTTGGGATGCTTTTGCTGACTTTCATCCAAAAAATGCCTAATGCGAATCAGGCCGGTCTGGATAAGTATCTATTCGGACAGGCGGCCACTTTGGTCGAAAAAGATGTGTGGATTATGGCGGTAGTAACGGGAATAAGTCTTTTGGTATTACTCTTATTTTGGAAAGAACTCAAGCTATTGCTTTTTGATGCCGATTACACCAAGACCCTAGGTTTCAACACGCGATTTTTAGATATCCTCATTACCACATTTATTGTTCTTGCAATCGTATTAGGGCTGCAAACCGTAGGTGTCGTACTTATGAGCGCCATGTTATTGGCGCCGGCGGCAGCGGCACGGCAATGGACGAATAGTTTGGGGGTAATGATTATCCTAGCTTCCATTTTCGGTGCCTTGTCCGGGGTATTTGGCACTGCGATCAGTGCTAGTCAGAATAACCTTTCTACAGGCCCTGTCATTGTTTTGGTAGCTGCTACATTCGTTGTTATTTCTTTTGTTTTTTCACCGGGTCGTGGATTGTTGTTCCGGGAAATTCGGTTTAGAAAAAACCGTAGGGAACTCCATCTTAAAAAGACATTGACGTTTATGTATCATATTGCGAAGAACCATGAAAATGTATCACACCCGCATACAATTCGTATTCTTAATGATTTCCAAGGATTTACCCGAAAAACTCTGAATAAATTGGAGGAAAACGAATTTATTGAGATTACCGGAACGGATTGGGCCATGACAGAAAAAGGGTACGTAGAGGCAGAATCCATTTTCA
>CAYGUY010000057.1:0-1328 GCA_964353165.1 uncultured Maribacter sp. | reverse complement strand
GGAACGGATTGGGCCATGACAGAAAAAGGGTACGTAGAGGCAGAATCCATTTTCAACCAAATAGGAAACGAAAATGACTAACGCCCAGATAGAAATACAAGGTATTGCTGCATTGGTCTCCATTGCCTGTGCCATTCCGGGTACATTTTTGGTACTCCGTAAAATGGCGATGATCAGTGATGCGATCAGTCACGCTATTCTGCCCGGCATTGTTTTGGGCTTTTTCATTACCCAAGACCTCAACTCGCCGTTGTTAATTTTACTGGCTGCGCTGACCGGGGTCATTACCGTAATGTTGGTGGAGTTCATCCAAAAAACAGGACTCGTAAAAGAAGATACGGCAATTGGACTGGTATTCCCTGCCCTATTCAGTATTGGGGTCATCTTGATAGCAAAAAATGCGAACGATGTGCACCTGGATATTGATGCCGTACTACTAGGGGAATTAGCTTTTGCACCTTTTGACCGACTCTTACTCTCGGGAACGGACATGGGTCCAAAATCCCTTTGGGTCATCGGTAGTATTCTCATTATTACCTTGACCCTGCTCCTACTCTTCTTTAAGGAACTAAAATTGAGTACGTTCGACAAAGGTTTGGCTACTACCTTGGGCTTTCCCCCGGTTCTAATACATTACGGACTCATGACGGTTTCGTCGGTGACAATTGTAGGTGCTTTTGATGCCGTGGGAGCGGTTTTAGTTGTAGCCTTGATCATTGCTCCTGCTGCAACCGCTTACTTGCTAACGGACGATTTACGAAAAATGCTATTATTGAGCTGTCTTTTTGGTGTATTTTCCGCAATTTCGGGTTATTGGATGGCGCATCTGTTAGATGCGTCCATAGCAGGTTCCATGACTACTGTATTGGGTATTGTCTTTTTATTCGCCTATTTATTTTCACCCAAACAAGGGGTATTATTCGGATTTTTTAAGGAGCGGCAACAGCGCGTAGAAGTTTCCCTTTTGATATTTTTACTGCACCTTCAAAACCACACAGAGCCCGAAGAACGACATGTAAACCATTTACGGGAACATATCAATTGGCAGAAAGTACGTGCGAAGACGGTGTTGGAACTCGCGGCTAAAAACAACCTCGTCCAAACAGCAAACGATGTTGTTTCCTTGACCGATAAGGGTCAGGAATTTACGGACGAGGCGTTAAAGTATATCACGACAAATAAGGCAACTGCCATAGAGGACCTCAAGGAACGGTTTTTCTTGTTTAGGGGGTAAGTACAATAACCGTAACGCGGATGAAAACGGTAGTTTTGCAATTTACCACCCTTCACTCCCTTTTTCCCCTTTGAACGGTCCCGTTAAATCTGAA
>CAYGUY010000056.1:0-24486 GCA_964353165.1 uncultured Maribacter sp. | reverse complement strand
AAACTGGGAACTTTGGGGCTAACAGTTGAAGGTTGTAAAGAACGGGACAGATTTGTGCTGGAAACCTGTCATGAACTTCAAATTCCGGTACAATGTAGCATGGGTGGTGGGTATTCCCCGGACATCAAAACCATTGTAGACGCACATGCCAATACGTTTAGATTGGCACAGCATATCTATTTTTAAGTGTTAACTAAAACGACCTAGTGCGAAAAAATTGAATATTCCTCTCCTTATTTGGCAAAATAGATATAAATACCCACTACGATAAGCACGATGATCAACCCAACCTGCTTCACATACTTGTAAGGCTCAATATTAACTTGTTTCGTGTATTCAAGTTCAAAAGCCTCTTTTCTAGGCTTAAAATATCCTATGATCAACATAATTATAATATTGGAAATAAATAACATTGCCATAACGTGTAAAAAGTGAGGGTAGGCATCCGCTTCTACCATAGCGAGTTCTGAAACGTTGGTAACACCAGAATTTTTGGCTTGTTCCAATGCGGTATCCACAAATTTTGGTTTTAGAATAAATTGACTCAAACAGTATAATACGGATCCCGTGACAATACCAATTTTAGCGGCTATAGCAGGAACTCTTTTAGTAAGATAGCCTACTACAATTATTGTAAAAATAGGAATACTATAGATTCCGTTTATTTCCTGTAAGTAGTTGAAAAGACTCCCAGCGTTGGCAATGAGAGGTGCAATGAACATAGCGGCTAAAGCTAAACAAACACCGAAAATTTTACCGTATTTAACAACTGTTGCCTCTGTTGCATTTTTATTTATGTGCTGTTTATAGATATCGATTCCGAACAAGGTCACGGAACTATTGAGTACACTATTAAAAGAACTTAGTATTGCACCGAATAATACTGCGGCAAAAAATCCGATCATGGGTTTTGGTAATACTGCACGTACCAATTCAGGATACGCAAGATCACTAGAATCCAAACCTCCCTCGAAGTAGTGATACGCAATCATACCTGGTAATACCAAAATCAAAGGTCCTAATATTTTCAAAAAAGCAGCTAATAATAATCCCTTTTGCCCTTCGGCCAAATTTTTTGCACCAAGCGCTCTTTGTATAATTTGTTGGTTCGTGCCCCAATAAAAGAGTTGCACTAACATCATTCCAGTGAAAATGGTTAAAAAAGGTACTTCCTGACCTTTTTCCCCTGTAGAATCGAACCGTTCCGGATTCGTTTTCATTAACACATCCAATCCTTCCATTACGCTACCGTCCCCAATAGCCATAAGTCCAAAAACAGGAATCAATAAACCTCCTATCATCAAACCGATTGCATTTATACTATCGGATACCGCTACCGCCTTTAATCCTCCAAAAACGGCGTAAACCGAACCTATGAGGCCAATTCCCCAAATGCAGGACACCAATGCTACATTCTCTGAGATATTAAACATTCCCGGAATATCGAACATACCGCTAATAGCGACAGATCCTGAATACAAGATTACAGGTAACAATACAACCACATAACCCGTTAAAAAGAGTCCAGAGGTCAATGTTTTAGTAGTTACATCAAATCTATCCGCTAGGAATTGCGGAACAGTTGTAAGGCCGCCCTTTAAATATCTGGGTAATAGAAGTATAGCGGTTACTACCATAGCAATAGCTGCCAGGGTCTCCCACGCCATTACGGACAACCCATCTTTATAAGCGCTACCGTTAAGTCCAACGATTTGCTCTGTAGAAAGGTTGGTTAACAAAAGTGAACCTGCGATAACCCCTGCCGTAAGACTTCGCCCCCCTAAAAAATAACCGTCCGAAGATTTTTCATTGGTTGATCTTGTTGCATACCAAGCGATAATTGCTACTAAGGTCGTAAACCCTACAAAGGAAAATATGGCTAAAAAATCCATAAAAATTGGTTATTTGGTTTGTTGTATGTTCAAAAATTCAAACTAATTGGCATACCGATTAATACTGTAATAACTGTTTTGCGTAATAGTTCTTCAGGTCTAATATAAGACATCCCAAAGAAGCAGACCAATTTTCATATGAATATTAGCACGGGTTTTTACTAATACGGAAATTCATTACCTGCCAGCTTATTTTAAGCCTAGATTAAAAACGAAGAAAACTTTTGCTACTTTTAAGTATAAACTAACAATAATTATTATGCAGAAAATAGTTTTTCTTTTATCCTTGTTTCTTAGTGTAGGTATTTCAGCTCAAACATCATCCATTCAAAAATCGCCTTGTTTGTTAGAAGGTTTGGCCAATGCGGAGGGAATGTCACCTGAACGACTAACCAGAATAGATGCAATGATAACTGAAACAGTTACCGCTAATGAGCTTCCTGGTGCGGTAGCCCTTATCGCGAGAAATGGTAAAATTATTTTTCATAAAGCCTATGGTATGGCAGATTCTAAAAGTAAAAAGCAAATGGATAAGGATGCTATTTTTAGGATTGCATCCCAGACCAAGGCCATTACATCTACGGCAGTAATGATGTTATGGGAAGAGGGCAGGTTTAGGTTAGACGACCCTATATCCAAATACATTCCGGAATTTGGTGAAGCACAACTACTGGACACTTATAATGAAACTAAAGGCACCTACACGACCAAACCTGCCAAGAATCAAATTACCATTCGGGATTTAATTACCCATACCTCAGGTATTGGTTATGGAGTGATAGATGGAGATGAACGTTTTAAAAAGATATTCGCAAATGCCGGTATCACCGATTTGTTTACCACGGAGCAGATTACCATTGGTGAAAGTGTAAAGAAATTAGCAAAACTACCGCTGCACCATGAACCTGGAGAAGCGTATACCTATAGTGAAGGATTGGACGTACTGGCTTATTTTGTCGAAGTGATATCCGGTATTCCTTTTGATGTTTTTTTAAAAACACGAATTTTTGAGCCTTTAGGAATGGCCGATACTTGGTTTTATCTTCCTAAAGATAAATATGACAGATTGGTAACTGTTCAGAAAAAAGAGGCTGAAGAATGGGTTAAATATCCAATTACATTCTATGATACCGACTACCCAATGACAGGGGCAAAAGCCTTTTTCTCTGGAGGAGCAGGATTATCAAGTACCGCGTTGGATTATGCTGCTTTTTTGCAGATGTATCTTAACCACGGAGAGTTAAATGGGACGAGGTTACTTAGTAGGACTACAGTACAAAGTATCATGGCAAACCAAATAGGCGCCATTTGGGATGGTAATAAGCACTATGGACTTGCATTTGGCTTGGTCAACGAAAAAGGGGCGGTAGCAGGCGGAGAAGGTAGTGAAGGAACCTTTGACTGGGGCGGCTATTTCAACACACAATATTTTGCGGATCCAACAGAAAATATAATAGGGATCTTAATGAAACAGACACAAGGTCCCGTGAATGACGAAACGGGTTGGAAGTTTAGACAAATGGTCTTTGCTGCCGTAGATGATTAATTTGGTACCGGATAATGTAAAATCCTTCTCAAAACTTGATAATCTAGCAAAATTGTTTCGTGATTTTATCTACAACGGTTTGAGCAAGCTTTTCTTTACTTTCAATAGTCCATCCTGCAACATGTGGTGATAGCAATACGTTGTCCATTTTTAATAGTGTTTGAAAAGTAGTCGGCATGTTAATGTTTACTTCAGCTGTTTTGAACATGTCTTCAAAAGAGGTCTTTTCATATTCGAGCACATCCAATCCGGCACCTAGAATTTTACCTGTTTCTAATGCATCTACTAAATCTTCCGTATTAATACACTTACCTCTTGCGGTATTCAATATCCAGAAAGGATGTTGGAATTTTTCAATAAACGCTGAATTGATAATACCAATCGTATCTTGGGTTTGAGGTACATGCAAACTTAATATTTCTGTTCTTTGCTGCAGTTCCATTATCCCTACTTGTCTTGCGTTTTCGTCTTCTATTCCACCTCTAATATCATAAAAGATAACGTCGACATCAAAACCCCTTAGTTTTTTTGCAAAGGCTTTTCCCATATTTCCGTATCCTATGATACCCACGGTTTTTCCATTTACTTCTTGACCTCTATTCCCTTCTCGGTCCCAAATACCATTTCGAACTTCCCTATCTGCCTTATGTAATTTATTAAAAAGCGCAAGCAGCATCCCTAGGGTGTGTTCCCCAACAGCGTTTCTATTCCCTTCAGGGGCTGCAGCCAAAAAGATACCTTGTTGTTTTGCAAAATGGGTATCGATATTTTCTAGCCCCGCCCCTAATCGGCCAATGAATTTTAGCTTTATCGCTTTTTTAAGGAAGGATTCGTCTATACTAAACCTACTACGGATAATCAGTCCGTCATACTTATGTATTTTTTCTTCAACCTCTTCTTTGCTAGATGTGTAATCTTCATCATTAGTAAATCCCAAGTTATTGAATTGTTCAATTACCAAAGGATGATTTATATCTACATGTAGTACTTTCATCAATCTTATATTTTAGGATAGTTTGTTTGGGTCAATTCATGTTTAACCTCACCTGTATGTGCTGTATCTTGTTTTTCGAACAGCAATAAATGTACTTCTTCTCCATCTTTGGTAGAAGGGCAGTGTTCCACTCCTTTTGGTACGACTATAATCTCCCCTTCCGTAACCACTTCCGTGCGCTCCCTGAATTTCATGTATAAGGTTCCTTTTAGGACTTGAAAGAGTTCATCTTCATTTTCGTGTGCATGCCAAACGAATTCACCCGTAACTTTTGCTAGAAGTACCCGCATATTATCCACAGTCGCAATTTGGTGGGGATGCCATTGCTGTGTGAAAAGGGCATGTTTTTCTTTTAGGTTGATGGGTTTCATACATATAAGCTTTATGGCTTTTTAAACAATTAAATAGCTCTGAACCATTAATTCATTACCAAATTTATGTTTGCTAAATGGTATTAAATCCCCAAGACCGCTTTAGCGATCATAAAGTAAATAAGAATACCAAAAATATCATTGCTTGTAGTGATAAAAGGACCTGTTGCGATAGCGGGGTCAATACCCCTTTTGTGAAGGAACAACGGGGTAAAGGTGCCAATGAACCCTGCTACAACGATTACTGCAATTAAGGAAAGCGATATGGCCAGTGCCGTTATGAAATTTCCCTTCCAAATCCAAGTGAATAGCAGTAACAGTGCCGCCAAAATAACTCCGTTGAGTAGGGCCAAGAGCATTTCTTTAATCAACCTACTTCCAATACTTCCTTTGATATCGTCATTGGCCAAGCCTTGCACAATAATCGCACTGGATTGAACGCCAACGTTACCCGCCATAGCCGCGATCAATGGCGTAAACAGAAATAAAATGGTGTATTGTCTGAACATTTCTTCAAAACCGCCCATGATTACGGCTGCACCGGCACCACCAAAAAGACCTAAAATCAACCAGGGCAAACGAGCACGTGTCAATTCCCAAATACTATCGTCCGCTTCTACATCTTGTGAGATACCGGCCGCCATTTGATAATCTTTGTCGGCTTCTTCCCGTATAACATCTACAATATCATCAATGGTAATGCGTCCTACCAGTCTGCCAATTTCGTCTACTACGGGAATCGCCTCCAAGTCATACTTACTCATGATCTTGGCTACTTCTTCAGGTTTTTCGTTAACGTTAACCGAGTCTACCTTTGGGATGTATACGTCTTTTATTTTAGAGGTGCTTTTGGCCGTAAGTAAATCCTTTAAGGAGAGACGTCCCATGAGCATATCTTCCTCGTTTACTACGTATATAGAATGTACCCGTGTAACGTTTTCTGCTTGTTCGCGCATTTCTTTGACACAGGCCAGAACGTTCCAGCTATCAAGTACTTTTACAAGTTCTTTCGCCATAAGTCCGCCTGCAGAATTCTCATCATAGCGTAATAGGTCTACAATATCTTTGGCATGTTCCCGGTCCTCAATTTCGGAAATTACCTGCTGTACAATTTCTTGTGGAAGCTCCCCAATAATATCTGCGGCATCATCGGTATCCAGTTCCTCTAGCTCTCCTGCAATTTCCTTAGAAGACATATTTCCCAAAATGGCTTCCCGTACATCTTCGTTAAGTTCGGTTAGGATATCAGAGGTCTTATCACTGTCCAGTAATTTTATTAGATAGGTAGCTTGGTCCTCGTTAAGTTCATTGATAATCTCTGCGACATCTGCATAATGCACATCCTCCAAAAGGGCATTAAGCGCTGCATCTCCTTGAGATTCAATGAGCTGCTCTATTTGGTTTACCAGTTCCTCTGTGAGTTTAAAGGGTGTCATCTGCTATCTTCTTGGTAAGTGCTATAAAATCGGCAACGGCAAGTTGTTCAGGACGTTGGTCAAATATAGCATCTTCTTTAAGAATATCGGAAAGAGCAAGGCTTTTTAAACTGTTTCTAAGTGTTTTTCTACGTTGGTTAAATGCGGTCTTTACAACGGTATAAAACTGTTTCTCATCACAATCCAACTCAAAATCTATTTTTCGGGTAAGTCTAAGCACTCCTGATTGTACTTTTGGTGGAGGGTCAAATACTTGTGGATGCACGGTAAATAAATATTCCGCATCATAAAAAGCTTGGGCTAAAACAGAAAGTATACCGTAGGTTTTGCTCCCATGGGTTGCGCAGATACGTTGCGCTACCTCCTTTTGGAACATGCCTGAAAATTCTGGTATCTGTTCTCTCATTTCTAGCATTTTGAAAACGATTTGCGTAGAAATATTATAAGGGAAGTTACCCGTAATAGCAAATTGTTCTTTGCCAAAAAGGCTATGTAAATCGTACTTTAGAAAATCACCTTCTATTACCTTAAAAGATCCTTTTCCTTGTAAAACTTTCGGGTGTTCCAAAGGAAAACTATGGTTGAGGTAGATAATAGAATCAGCATCCAAGTCCATTGCTACCAAGTTTATCTCTTGTAATAGCAGATATTTGGTGAGTACACCTGTTCCAGGTCCTATTTCTATTATGTTAGTGCAGTTTTTTAGAGTTAAGGTTTCTGCAATCTGTTTGGCAATACCTTCATCCTTTAAGAAGTGTTGGCCTAAGTGTTTCTTTGCTTTTACTGGTCCTTTATCTTCGTATTTTTTTCGGAAGGGCTCGCCCTTCTTCTTTTTCTTTTTACCCATGTTGCTGGTTTGTTCCTAACTATTTTTAGCCTTATACGCCCATGCTTTTTTGCCAGAGACCAACGCTATTTCTATTCGCTCATAGGCTTCTCCCTCATAAGCATCTGCCTTTTCCAATTCTTCTGGACTTAAAGTGTATACCTTGCCTATAATCGTATCTTTCTCATCTTTGGTATGTTCTAGTGTAGGGTACCGGTCGGCTACTTTTTCCTTGGCTATTCTGTAGTTATTCAAGGTATCCTCCATTCCTGTAAGTATTCTTGAGAAAACGCCTAATTGTACCGTTTTATCCTGTAAGGTGCCATAGGTGAATAGTAAATGAGTAGCACTCGTGCGCGGCACATGCTGTTCGTCTATAATCTCCAATTCTGTTCGAAAAGATACAAACTTACCTGCAAAAATTGTGTTGGTATCTTGACGTAATCCAGGCGCATCTTCTTTGTGATAACGTTCTAGTAGTTCTTTGCTTGTCGCCGTAAACTGAACCGAATAGGTAACCCCTCCCATATCCTCTTCAACGAGTACCTTGCTCATTTTTGCATGAACGAACTTACCCGTATTTAAAACATCGGGAATATGTTTTTCCTTCATCCAGCGAACCCATTTTTTATGGACCCCTTCTTCTATGTTCGTGGTTACGTTATATATGTACATCTTAAAAGTTCAAGTTCAAGTTGAAAATAATTATAAATAGATTTTTACTCGCTGCTTACTAGTTAAACGTATCTCCGCGCAACATTCTAAAATTCTTTCGAGCTTGAGGAAAATAGTAACTGTCTTGATAGTTGTAAATAATCTTTTCGTATTGTGCTCTAGCCTTATCAGGTTGATCTAGTAGTTTTCTGTAGAGTTCTCCTAGTGCAAAATGAGCATCATCTGCTAGAATTCCACTTCCATAAAATTCTGTGATTTTTAGATAGTTCAATTCTGCAGCATCGTATTTTTTCTGCGATTCCAGTAATTGAGCTTGCCGTAATAGCGCTTCATCCTCAATTTTTTCCCCTTTGTGGTTCTGTAAAATATCTTCTAAAGAGTCTATAGCCTCCTGTGTTTTGTTCTGGTAGGCTAAAAAATCTGCTCTAGCATATTTTTTTAGTGCGGTTTGAGTAGAATCTTCTATGGAGTTATCAGAAATTAACAAGCTAAGTTGCATCGCATCATTTGCGATGAGTTGGGAAGTGGAGCCACGTAGCACTTTCAACTGAGTAAGCGCCCACTTAAAATCCCCTTTATAAAAACTGGTTTCGGCCACTTTGTACCTTGCGTTTTGTCCTAATACGTCGTTTTTTAATTTCTGCTGTATTTGGGAGAAGTAAATTAAAGCCTCGTTAAACTTTTTATCATAGACCAAAATATCTCCTAAGGCTAACTTTATATAGGCGGAACCTCTTTGATTTAAGGGTAGCTCCAACGAATTTTTTAGAAGTTCAATAGCAGGTTCCGGATTGTTTTTACGGAAGGTGAGAAAATTGGCATAAGCTATCTGTAATTGTAAGGTTTCGGTCTTGTAGCCATGTATTTCCATTAGTGCTTCATATTTTTTCAGAATAGCTTCCAGTTCTGTTTTATTGGCCTCTTGTAAATCGATATCAATTAGGCTTAATTCGGCATCTAGTGCCGTCACGATATCGTTCGATTCCTTTACGATGTATTCGAATATATCCCTGGCAACATCGATATCGTTTTCCTCTAGTGCTAAGTTTCCCAAGGTCTCCAAACGATCAGTATTACCTGCTTCCATTCGTTTATAAATGGCTTTCTCCTGTCTGAACGCACTACTGTATTGTTGCTGTTGCACGAAAAGCCAACTCAAGAGTTCGTTCCAGATTACATCTGGATTTTTTTGGACGTTTTCCAACAAAATAGTTTTCAAAGTAGTGTTGTTATAGCTTTCAGAATCTGCCGTTATAAAAGCGTCAATACTTCTAAGAATATTTGATTTTGAAGTTTTGCCGTTACTCAAAAGAGTAAGGTAGGAACGGTACATTTTATCTATATTACCTTGCTCACCATAGATTCGTGCCAATTGAAAATTATAATCCATTTCTGGATTAAGTTCCATCGCTTTTTGATATGCAGAAACAGCTCTGTCCAGCAAACTATATTTTTGAAACTGATACCCTAAAGCATAACCGAAATTTGGATTTTCCGAAATAACATCCAACGCTTGGTCAAAATAAGCATTGGCTTGTACCGTAGAATCCTGTAAGGTGAAGTTATAACCAAGTTCTATGAGTAATGTAGGGTGGGGGCTTTTATCTTCTAAGCGTTCATTTAAAAAACGCTTGGCATCCTCATAGCGTTCCAATTGTTGGTAGCATGCCACAAGACCTTGAAGATAGTCCGTTCTTCTAGGATTTTTTTTTGTCAGTTTTTCATAAAAAACTACGGCTTTTTCAAAATCTCCATCATCAAAATACTGCTTGGCCAAAAAATCTTCTTGGGCAAAAACTGGATTAAGGAGCGTAAAAAACGCAATTAGGATTAAATAAAAACGCATATTCAAAGATAAGGAGAATGGGATAAGTGAGTGTTAAAGAAATGGGAAATTGGATAAGGCAGTCATCTTCCCCTAAGACTAAATGCAGAACGATTGTTTTGGTAGAGTTTCCACGGATAAAAGGTTTGTTTTAAAAACGGTATTGGTAGATAATTCTCAATTTTATGCTGATAAAAACCCTTTTCATTATTTATTGCTCATTGATGCCGAAATTTATATATTCTTAGCGATAAAATAAATTTTCGTATCGAAATTTAGCCTAGCTTTGAGTTCGTAATCGTTGCTTATGTAACAAGGAAATCCTTCCTGTATTCAGATGACGTTTTCGGTGTATCCGAAAATTGATTGTCCATAAAGTAGTTGTCCATTCATTTAATATTATTTAGCAATGAAAAACCATTTTCTTTTAATGGTTTTGCTAAGTGGTGCGCTTGTTGCGCAGCAATATGCAGAACCCCCTAGTGAGGCAAAGTTAAAACTTGCGCCTACTTTCGGATTTGGGTACCGTTTGGGAATCCTTTCCGAAGAAATCATTCCCGATTTCAAGGATTACGCTAGAAACCTAAAAACAGGCTATAGCCTTGGCGTAGATGCCACTTATTTTATAAGACCGCAATGGGGTGTTGGGGTCAAATACCTGCGTTTTGGTTCTAACAACGCCATGGATAATGTTCAGGTTACCTTTGCGGACGGCAGTAGCTCCCAAGGTAGTATATCGGATAACATAACCATTGATTTCGTTGGTCCGGTCTATAGCAGCAAAACACCATTTGCCAATGGTAAACATCTACTGATTGGAAACTTGGCCTTAGGATATTTAGGCTACCAAAATGAATCCTTTCTGATCGAGCAACCTATACGGATTTCTGGAAAGACCTTCGGGGCTGCTTTGGACTTTGGTTATGATTATAAAATTTCAAGGCTACTCCATGTTGGAGTGCAGTTGGGTTATGTGCTGGGGGTCTTAAATAAGGTAGATGTGCTCGAAAGGGGTGCCCTATCGGAGATTAAGCTTGAAGACAAAAACAAGGAAAACCTTGCTTTTTTAAACCTTGGCGGAGGATTTAGATTATCGATATAAGTAAAATCATAAACAGAAAGACATGAAAACATTCGTAATAGGAGTTACTTTGCTATTTGCGGGAAGCTCTATTATTCTCATTGCCCAGGAACCAACAGGAGTACCAAGGTCGGAAATGTTCCCAGAGGGGATCTACGCCACCATCAATGACTTTATTATGGTCAAGCCAACAGACACCTTAACCACCTATAGTATGAAAATTGGAAGTGATACTATCTCGTATCGATTTTACGATACCGTCACGGACGCCCGTTTAAAAAAGACCTTTGCAGTATCTAAGGACGGGTTTTTGTATTTCCGCGTGAAGGATATTATGAAGAATATGGCCAAGGAAGATCAGGGTCAGCTCAAGGATGATGGCGATTACCATTTAAAAGCCAAGGATATTGGGTCAAAATATATTTATTTTGAGGACTACTTTACAAGCAAGGCCGCAGCGTTATGGGGAGGGGCTATTGCTACAGCTGCCAGTAGAAGATTAAAGGGAATGGTCTACAATCAGGATTCAAGACAGTTCAATCTTTTTAAAAATGCTAAAGATTTTGAGACTTACATTACCCGTTATCACCCGCAATATAGCGACAAATTGCTTCGCCACGGTGCCGAAACGGATAATAGTAAGCGTAAAAAACAAGTTGAGGATATTGGTATAATCCGTGAAATTATTTTTGAGATAAACAAAGAGTCACGTGTAATTGTAGAATAGTCAGAAAACAAAAATTTGGAGAAAGCCCTTGTTTCAAGATTTAAATGAAACAGGGGCTTTAACTTTTTTAGAATTCTTTAAAAATTTAAAAACCTACAAGTATTTATTTAAGAACGTATGTGGTTTTATTATTTTAGTTTAGGTCGGCGATTGAATTACAGTTTGCTACAAAAAAACTGATTTCAATCTATCCTATCAAACCCACAATATGGAATCAACACTTCTGGAATCTGAATCCCATCCGCAGTTTGATAGTTTTCTAAGATTCCTGCCAATACTCTAGGAAGTGCTAAGGAACTACCGTTCAGGGTATGTGCCAATTGACTTTTTCCGTTTTCGTCTTTAAAACGCAGCTTTAAACGGTTTGCCTGATAGGTCTCAAAATTAGAAACAGAGCTTATTTCCAACCAACGGTCCTGTGCAGTAGAAAAGACTTCGAAATCGTATGTTAGTGCAGCTGTAAATCCTAAGTCGCCCCCACAGAGGCGAAGTATTCTATACGGTAGCTTTAGCTCGCGCAGAATCTGTTTTATATGTTCTACCATTCCGTCCAATGCTTCATAGGATTTGCTTGGGTGTTCTACCCTAACAATTTCTACTTTGTCAAATTGGTGCAATCTGTTTAGACCGCGAACATGTGCTCCGTAGCTACCTGCCTCTCTTCTAAAGCATGGAGTATAGCCCGTATATGTAACAGGGAAATCGCTCTCGTTTAGGATAACGTCCCTAAAAATATTGGTCACCGGTACTTCCGCAGTTGGAATTAGGTAAAGGTCGTCTGCAGTAACATGGTACATTTGACCTTCTTTATCTGGAAGCTGTCCGGTTCCATAACCTGAAAGTTCATTTACCAAGTGGGGAACTTGTATTTCTGTATAACCAGCTGCCGTATTTTTATCTAGAAAGTACGCTATTAAAGCCCGTTGAAGTCGTGCGCCTTTACCTTTGTACACTGGGAATCCAGCACCTGCAATTTTAACGCCTAGCTCAAAATCTATGATGTCATATTTTTTGGCAAGCTCCCAGTGCGGTAGGGCATCTGTGTTCAATTTTGGAATATCACCTTCGGCAAATACTTCTTCGTTATCTGTTTCTGAACTACCTGCAGGAACAGAACTGTGCGGCACGTTCGGAATTTGGTATAGCAATGCCTGCAAAGCATCGGCTGCTGTGCCAAGATCTTCGTTCAGTTGTTTAGATTCTTCTTTTAAGGCAGCTGTTTTTTCTTTTAAGCTATTGGCCTCTTGTGCTTTGCCTGTTTTGTACAGGATACCTATTTCTTTAGAAAGCGCATTCGACTCTGCCAAAACGGAATCCAAACGTGTTTGTGCTGCACGTCTTTTTTCATCCAATTGCAATACATCTTCAAGTAATGCACTCCCGTCTATATTCCTTTTTTTAAGAGCTGTAATCATCTCCTCTTTTTGCTCTCGAATGGCCTGTAACTGTAACATGATTTTCCTGTTTAAGTGTGCAAATTTAAACTAATCTTGCGATTTAAAATGGATACCTTTGTTCTGTATATTGATCAAATAGGCAACTTATGGTTTTTGAACATTTTGCAGTGAACGTAACAGACATTGGAAAAGTAGTGGAATGGTATACGGAAAATCTTGATCTTACTGTTGTATCAGAACAGAAGGAGTACCCTTTCATGAATTTTTTGGCAGATACTACCGGACGCGTCATTATTGAATTTTATCAGAGATCAGACGCAAAGGCAACCGATTTTTGGAATACTCATCCGCTAACGTTCCATGTCGCTTTTGTTTCCGATAATGCTCAGCAAGATAGGGAGCGTTTGGAAAAACGAGGAGCTAGCTTCGTAGAAGAAATAATAAAGGAGGATGGAACCCATATTATAATGCTACGCGACCCTTTTGGAATGCCAATACAACTTTGTAAACGTGCTGTACCATTTTAGGTTGTTGACCTTACTATACTTCCAAGGTCTACTTAAAACTTTGTACTATGTTGCAATATTTAGTTGTCTTCTAATTTTGATGGGAAAATCCATTCATGATGCGTAAATGGTAGCCATGGAGTATTTGCCAAATCTGTTTTTGGGTCTATAAAAGGGGCATACGGTCTTCTGTTTATACTAATCTGGGATTGTTTTAAATAGACCGATATATCCTCTCCGTTTTGCGCAAACTCTTTTTTTAGGTACCCAGCAAATTGCCAGGCAAAATCCGGATAGGCAAAGACTTTACGTTGCTGACTAGTGTTTAGGAATTCTTCGGGCTTTATGTTAGTTTCTAGACCAGTTTTATTGTTTACAACCTTGAACATCCCTTTTCCGGTCCTGGTTCTTAACATCATGCGCCAGCTGAGTCTATGGCCTTCTTCTGTCCAAAGCACATCGTCCTCAATAAAATAGTGACGAACAGGGAGAAGTAACTGGATTATAAAATAAGTGCCCAAAAGTAACAATAGGCCGTTTTTATAGTTGGGAATTTTCAGTTCATTTGTTTCATAGGCCTTTTTTCTTTTGAAAAAGATACGGCGTATGGTTTCTGGCTCGAAAAAGAACACACTAAATGCCAGTGATAAATAGGGAAAAATCCCAATTTGAAAAACAATGGAATTGAACAAATGAAAAAAAATAGACAAAAGGAAAGCCGCTTTTCGTGTGCGTTTCCAAAGTAAAGCGGGGATAATCAATAAATCAAAGAGAATGCCTGTTGTCCCAATAATTTTATGTACCCAATCTTGCTGTAGGAGTTCACCAATTAAAGGATAATCTGCTGCTGGTTGCATTAAGATGCGTATCATCCCAAAATCGAGCCAATCGCCGTATAGTTTTGCTAGGGAGGCGTATACATAAACAATGAAAAGTTGTAAAACGATAATCCATTTCACATAGCTGTACATCGCTTCGGTCCGCTGATCTGTTTTTTTTTTAATATCAAGGGAGTAGTTTTTATTCGCAGGAACAAAACACATAAACAGCGAAATCAGAATCAATAAATAATAATGATTGTTGTATGCTGTTTTTTGCATAAAATACACTGTGGTCCAAAGGATTGTAAATGAAATAATACTGAACCGATATTTGTATCCTAAAGCAATGAACACTCCTAACAGACCCATAATCGAAAAGTAAACATACATTCCTACACCGGGTAAGGGTTGTATCCAATCAAAATCTATAAAAGGAAAATGGAAACGCGGTTCTATTAAATTTCTATGTACCCACCCGGTTGCAATTGCACCAAAGCTTTCGCAAGCTATAAGGAAACCAAAAAAGATTCGAAAAATAATCAAAGGGCTATTATCTATTTTCTGAAATAGCAACCTGTTCCACATGGTTATTCGGTTATTAGAAGGAGTGATGTTTCTTTGTCCTTGGCCAATTGTCTTTTTAATTCATCTATGGAATCAAATTTTTGTTCGTCCCGTAATCGATGTAGCATATCTATTTGAATAGTGCGGTCGTAGAGGTCTCCGTTAAAATCAAAGAAATGAATTTCAATGGTTTTAAATGTGCCATTAACCGTGGGGTTATAACCAATATTCATCATTCCAAAAACAAATTTTCCGTCTATCGAACTTTTTGCCGTGTACGCGCCTGTTTTTGGAATGAGTTTGTAGGTTTCGGTTACGGTAATGTTAGCGGTTGGAAAATTTAGCTGTCTACCTAAACCCTTTCCTTTTGTAACGATGCCTGTTAGCATGTACTCGTATCCTAGATATGTATTTGCAGTTTCGATATCGCCAGCTTCCAGCGATTTTCTGATTTTGGTGGAACTTACGGATACTTCCTCTATTTCTTGAGCAGGTATCTCTTCAACGCCAAAATCCAGTGTATTCCCAAATGCAATAAGGTCCGTAATGTTGGCGGTGCGGTTTCGGCCAAAACGGTGATCATAACCTATAATTACTTTTTTTGATTTTAGTTTATTGACCAAGAGGTCCCTAACAAATTCGGTGGCGGTTAATCTAGAAAATTCTTTTGTGAAAGGGTGTATGACCAAAACGTCCAATCCCATTTTCTCAAGAATTGCTTTTTTTTCGTCTATGGTATTTAGCAATTTTATATCTGCATCTTTTTGAAGTACCATTCTAGGATGCGGGAAGAAGGTAAGTACGGCCGATTTTAAATTCGCATTTTTGGCATGGTTTATGACTTTTTCAAGTATTTTCCTATGACCTATATGTACGCCATCAAAAGTGCCAATGGTAATGGCAACTGGTTCTTGCGCTGTGTACTCAGAAATGCTATGGACTGTAATCACCTATGATGGAAAATAAAAGAGCTATATTTGAAACTGAGATAAAAGGTCCCTGAATGAGTACAAAATTACGCTTAGTTTTTTCAATTGCAATGGTATTTGCCTCCTTTTATGGAAGTGCACAAACCAATTATTGGAAAGACACGGATTTATCCCGAGCAGAGGAGCGGGTAACTCTTAAACGATTTGGAATTCAAAAAGCAAGCGCGTACATACTTGATGAAGCCCGTTTTAAAAATCAGTTAGTAGGTATTTCAAAAGCACAAAGCAGTGGGAGTGTAGTCTACTTTCCAGACGAGAATGGAAAGCAAGTTCCTTTTGATGTTGTAGAGGCAAATACATTCTCTAAAGAACTTTCACGAAAATACCCTAGTATTAAATCCTATAAAGGTACCAGTACAGAGAACGATGGTAAACGAATTCGTTTTAGTGTTTCACATAAGGGAATACATAGCATGATGTCCACTACTGGTAATGGAGGGTCTGTTTTTATGGAGAAAGGGGTGAAAGGTACTTATGTTTTGTATCACGCCAAAGACAGGGCTTCCAAGGACGCATTTGTTTGCAAGACTGCTCCAGGGATTGCAGAGTTAGGTAATTCACTTACTGCTAGGTTGGTGGACGATCAAGTATTGCGAAAGTTCAGACTTGCTGTTGCCGCATCTGGCGAGTATACCGATTTTCATGGAGGTACTGTTATAGATGCCTTAGCGGCTATTAATGCTACGGTTACCCGTATAAACGAAATATTGGAAAACGACCTAGCTGTTACCTTAGAGTTAATAGGGACAACAGACGCTGTTATTTATACGGATGAAACAACGGATCCTTTTACCGGAGGGTTAAGTGCTCAGGCTCAGAATACCTTCGATAGCGTTATTGGCGATGAGAACTATGATATTGGCCATCTCTTTAACCAAAAGGATGAAACCTTAGATGGTAACGCTGGATTCGTAGGATCAGTTTGCCGCAGTGGCAGGAAAGGGAGCGCATATAGCACGTTGTCCAGTCCCGAAGGGGATTTATATGCTATAGATTTAGTAGCTCATGAAATGGGACACCAATTTGGTGCTAACCATACGTTTGCCCATATTTCTGAAGGAACACAAGCGCAAGTAGAGCCAGGTAGCGGTACCACAATAATGGGGTATGCAGGGATTACCGGTGAGAACAACGTAGCGCTAAATAGTGATGCTTATTTTCATTATACAAGTTTAGTTCAGATTCGCGATTATTTAGAAACCGTTTCTTGTGGAGAATTAACGCCTTTGACCAATGTTCCACCCAGTTTGGTTCCACTAGGTGATTTTACAATTCCAAAGGGCACTGCCTTTGTCCTTACAGGTAATGCAACTGATCCCGATGTAGATGATGTGCTATCCTATACCTGGGAGCAAACCGATAACGGTATCATAACACAAGCCACGTTTGGGCCTGCCAGTCCGGCAGGAGCCATGTTTAGATCACTACCGCCAACTACACTTCCTTCTCGTTATTTTCCCAAATTGAATCGTGTAGTTTCTGGAAATTTGACCTTAACAGAACCCGGATTGAATGACGCTTGGGAGACAGTATCTTTAGTTGAGAGAGAGCTCAATTTTGCACTTACTGTGCGGGATAACGCCTTAAATGGCGGGCAATTAATTTCGGATGAGGTTTCGGTATTCGTAACCAACAATGCCGGCCCTTTTGTTGTGACTTCTCAAGATGAAACAGCCGTATATGTGGCAGGGGAGGTACAGGCTATTAGCTGGGACGTTGCGGAAACCAACTTGGCCCCTGTCTCCGCTGAGACGGTAGATATTTTTCTTTCTACGGATGGGGGACTAACGTATCCAATTACGGTTGCCGAGAATGTCCGTAACGATGGAATGCACATGATAGTAATACCTGGGGTTGCTACCACCAACGGTAGATTTATGGTCAAGGCTTCCGATAACATATTTTTTGCGGTTAACAGTGCAAATTTTAGTATCAACCCATCCGAGGTAATCCTAAACATAGCACAATTGGAGTATGAGATATGCCAGCCAGAAGATTTGGTGGTAGACTTTCTCTACGAAACATATTTAGGGTTCGAGGAGGAAAGTACGTTTAGCGTGCTTAGTGCACCTACAGGTTTAAGTGCAGTTTTTTCAAGTGATACGGCCATGGTAAATGATACTCCGGTAACCGTAACCTTTTCGGGAGTTGAAAATCTTTCTGTGGGGACCTATCCTATTCAGATTATTTCTACAGCGGCCACTGTGACAAAAGAAATTACCCTGAACGTAACCATTTTCGATACGGATTTTGCCGATGTATTATTGACTGCACCATTGAATGGAACAACAGACGTGTCTACAGATGTTGTGCTGGAATGGGATGATGATATAGGAAATACAGCGTATGATATAGAAATAGCAACTGATATTACTTTTACCAGTATAGTTGAGGCGGTAAGTGTAGCAAATTCTTTTTATACGCCTGTAAATTTGGAGAGCAATACGGAATATTTTTGGCGTGTAAAACCTAAAAATAATTGTGGTGAAGGTACGTTTGGTTTGCCATTTAGTTTCAGTACCATACAGTTTAACTGTAATATGGTAAGTGCGCTTGATTTACCTATTGAAATATCACCAATAGACACTCCTACGATTACCTCTAAAATAGTCTTTTATGAAGATTTGCCTATAGCGGATATAAATGTGGCATTGAATATAGAGCATAGCTTTTTGGCAGATTTACAAATAAGTTTAACATCACCATCAGGAACTACCGTAGTTCTGATCTCTAGTTCCTGTAATGATTCTAGAAATATAAATGCCGTATTCGATGATGACGCACCAGAATTTGTTTGCGGTGGAAATCCTGCTATTTCTGGAACCGTTGCTCCTTTAGGCTCCTTAAGATCGTTTAATGGAGAATCCATTCTTGGGGAATGGGTCTTGGAAATTCAGGATAATGTCGCCGCGGACGGCGGACGGTTAAATTCATTTACCATGGATGTGTGCGTAGAAGGCGAGTTTAGGCCGGATGCGGATAATGACGGTGTTTTCGACGATGGTGACGATTTGTGTTTGGATACCCCGGATGGGCAAGAGGTTGATGCCTCCGGATGTCCCATATTTCGTTTTACCAACCAGAATTTTAATATTAGTTTGGAAAGTGAAACCTGCAGGTCTAATAATGACGGTAGCATAACCATTACACCAAAAGTAGGACTTGCCTATGAGGTTACGATAACGGGTACAGGAGTGGAAGAAACACAAGGTTTTACCAATATGTTTTCCATATCGGATTTAGCTTCGGGAACTTACAGCGTTTGTATCAATGGAACAGACGGTACCGTAACGTATGAAGAGTTCTGTACCCAAGTTGTTATTTCGGAACCAGATGCACTTGGTGTTACTTCAAAAGTGTCCACAGACGGGAGAATCCTTACTTTAGATTTATCGGGATCGGATTTTTATAACCTAGAATTGAATGGGGAATTAATTCAAACGCAGGAATCGAGCATTATTGTAGACCTTAAAGATGGGGTCAATAGCCTAAAAGTTTTTACGGACATTCCGTGCCAAGGGGTTTATCAGGAGCAATTTATTCTATCCAATGATCCTTTAGTATTTCCAAATCCTTTTACGGATATTGTTGAGGTTTATTGGGTCGGTACAGGCACGAAAGTAACGATGCGGATATTTGCTGCGGACGGTAGATTCGTTAAAAGTATCACGCTACCCTCAGATAACAACACAGCCCAAATAGATTTATCGGCACTTGCGATTGGATTGTATTATGTTAAGTTTACAGGTGAAGGGGTAAACGGAACGGCTAAAATCATAAAGAAATGATACGGAATATAGTTTTAGTGTGTACTGTTTTGTCCCTAATGATAGGGTGTGGAAAAAAAGATGACCCCAAACCCCCTGGTCAGGTACAATTGATTTTTCCAGAACAAAATTCAGAATGTACCACTGGTCAGTCTTTAGGAGCAACTACCAGTCGTGTAACGTTTAGGTGGCAAGAGGCCAATAATGTCCAGACATATGAATTAAGGGTAACCAATATAAATACGGGTACCACGCAGACCATAAGTACAGCAGCAACATCTGCCAATCTTCCCATAGAGAAAGGTGTTCCCTTTTCATGGCTAGTGAGATCACGTAACAACCAAGTAGAACAGAGTATTTCCAGTGCCGTTTGGAACTTTTATAATTCAGGGTCTAATACTTCGTTTGCGCCTTTTCCGGCCGATATTAGGAGTCCAAGAATGTCGCAAAGGATATTTAAGGATATCAATAACGAAATAACCTTAGCTTGGTCCGCAAATGACCTTGATGATGACATTGAAGAGTTTGAGATATATTTATCAACAGTGAATCCGCCAGAAGACATTATAAATACAGTAGGTTCCAATGTGTTGGAACAAACCGTTACCGTAGCGTCGAACACGGTATACTATTGGAGTGTATTTACGCGTGATGCAGAAGGCAATGTCACAAGTTCGGGAGTATATTCATTTAAAGTGCTTTAATTGTAGGGAAATTAAGAATTATTGAACTGATTCATAGTACGCGAAATACCTGCCAATACAAAAGAAGCAATCACTTTGACTGATTTCTTAAGACGCTCTTCTAGTTGTGCGTTCTCATCTTCGTCCCATTGTCCAAGAACATATTCCACTTGTCTCCCTTTGCCAAAATCAGCTCCAACACCAAATCGGAACCTGTTATATGAGGAGCTTTGCAGGAATAACTCTACATCCTTTAGTCCGTTATGACCTCCCGCGCTCCCTTTTGTTTTTATCCTAATCGTTCCGAATGGAAGATTTATGTCATCCGTAATTACTAGTATATGTTCGTGAGGAATATTCTCTTTGTCCATCCAGTATTTTAATGCCTTTCCGCTGCGGTTCATATAGGTAGAAGGTTTTAGGCAAAACACGCTTCGTCCTTTTGTCTTGAACATTCCTACATCTCCCAATTTTGCCGTTTCGAAATTGAATGCTTCTTTTTTTGCCAATGCATCCAATATTTTAAAACCTATATTATGGCGTGTTTCCTTGTATTCGTCTCCAATATTTCCAAGGCCTATGATTAAAAATTTTTTCATGGGGTCTTCTTCGTTTAAATAAGCTTTTTCTTGTTTAAAGAGAGTATTTAAAAATTTTAGCATAGATTTTGAAACTATTTAAGGTTGTAAAAATACAAAAGCATCCCAATACCAGTATCGGGATGCTTTATGTCAAAATCCAAAAATAACGTTTGATTATTCTTGTGCTGCTTCTTCGGTTGGTGCCTCTTCAGCCCCTCCTTCTTCTCCTTCTTCATCTTCATCATCCGCGCTAACAACTGCAGTACGTGCCATTTTGACCTGTACAACAGTAGTGCTTTCTGGATGTAGAATACTAAATTCATCTTTTAGCAAAGAGGCAACAGTAATGTTCTCTCCGATTTTTAATTTAGATATATCAACATCAAAGAAATCTGGCAACTTGTCCGGTAAGGCTTTAATAGCCAATTTTCTTTTTCTGAACAATAGACGTCCACCATTACGTACCCCTGGTGAATTTCCTTGTAAACGAACGGGAATATCCATGGTAACTTCTTTGTCATCGAATAGCTGGTAAAAATCTATGTGCAGAATTTTATCCGTAACCGGATGAAATTGAATATCCTGCATAATAGCCTTTAATTTGCCATGACCCAAGTCAACCTCTACAGTATGCGCAGCTGCGGTGTACACTAAATCTCTGAACGCTAGTTCATGTGCTGAAAAGTGTAGTGGTTTTTCCCCTCCGTATACTACGCAAGGAACCATTCCAGCATTACGTAAGGCTTTTGTTGACTTCTTGCCCACGCTTTCTCTTTCTGATCCTTTAATTGTAATTGACTTCATTATATATATTAAAAATTAATAATTCTAAACTAATGGTGACTTCGACTAAGCACGGCCACCTTGTTTTTATCTCCCCTAATGTATCTCAGCATGGGTACCTGAACGGAGCCGAAGCTACATTAAAAACTTTGAGGAGATAGAGTTGTTGTTATGTACCTTGTCCATAACCTCTGCAAATAAATCCGCACAACTTAGTACACGTACCTTATCACTTTTTATTTCGATAGGAATAGAATCGGTTATAATCAGTTCTGTTAACTTTGACTTCTCTATTTTTTCGTAAGCATTACCAGATAATAATCCATGGGTAGTGATTGCACGAACGCTTATAGCCCCTCTTTCCATCATTAAATCTGCAGCTTTAGTTAGTGTTCCTGCAGTATCTACCATGTCATCTACTAGAACAACGTTTTTCCCCTGTACATCGCCAATAAGCTCCATGTGACTGATTATATTAGCTTTTGCCCGTTGTTTGTAACAAACTACAACATCACTTTCTAATGCCTTGGAATAGGCATAAGCTCTTTTGGAGCCACCCATATCTGGGGAAGCTATGGTAAGGTTGTCTAAACCTAAATTTTTCAGATATGGTAAAAATAGTGTTGAGGCAAATAAATGATCCACGGGTTTTTCAAAGAAACCTTGAATCTGGTCCGCATGCAAGTCCATCGTAATAATTCGTGTAGCACCTGCAGTTTCTAGCATTTTAGCCACCAGTTTTGCAGCAATAGGTACTCTAGGCTTGTCTTTTCTGTCTTGTCTTGCCCAGCCAAAATAAGGCATAACGGCCGTTATGTGCCTTGCAGATGCTCTTTTTGCGGCATCTATCATGAGCAACATCTCCATAAGATTTTCAGGTCCGGGATGCGTTGACCCTATAATAAAGATTCGTGTTCCTCTAATAGACTCTTCAAATGAAGGTTGAAACTCGCCATCGCTATATCTGGAAAACAGCACATTGCCGAGTTCGGCTCCATAGGCCTTTGCAATTTTTTTGCCCAACTCCATACTTTGGGTGCATGCAAAAATCTTTGGTTCTGGAACTTGGTATGCCATAGTTTGCTAAATTGTATAGTTTCTAATATAATAAACTAGAAGTTAATACCCCTGATTTCTAAGGAGGTGCAAATTTAAAAATTAAATTGGGTTGCTAAACTATAAATCTCGATAAATTTGCGATTGTAACGGAATATTTTTTTAATTTTGCAAACCTACTTTTAAAATGCTCGAGTGGCGGAACTGGTAGACGCGCTGGATTCAAAATCCAGATTTGAAATTTAATGCCTCGGTGGCGGAATTGGTAGACGCGCCGGATTCAAAATCCGGTTCTAACGAGTGCGGGTTCGATTCCCGCCCGAGGTACGGAAAAAAAGCTTAGATGAAAATCTAGGCTTTTTTTGTGTTCAAAAACAGCGTTTTTTGACCTTGGGTACAACATAGGTACAACATTCTACTGTTTTGCTAATCAAAATAAAGATTATCACTATTTACCATTAAAAACAGTCAATAGCTATTATTTCAGTACTTCTTCCATAGATTTTGAGTTATAAGTCCTAGATATTCAGTCTGTTTGATTCAAAGCATTACGAATTAAATTACTGTTAAACTCAATAAAAATTGTTAAATTTTTGTATTTTTGCACCAATGAAAAAAGTATTTCAAAAAATAATGTCAATCTCGATGGCGTTCGTAGTATTATTCTCTACGATGTCATTTACCATTGATATGCATTATTGTGGAGATACTATGGTCGATTATTCTTTCTTTCATAATGTAGAAACTTGTGGAATGGAAAAAGAGCAAGTTGCATCAACTTGTGAAAATCCAGAAATGAAAAAGAAATCTTGTTGTTCAGATGAACAAATCATCATTGAGGGACAAGAAGATTTAAAAAATAACTTCACTACACTTACATTTGAGCAACAAGTTTTTGTTGCATCATTCGTCTATTCGTACATCAATCTTTTTGAAGGAACGGCATCAGAAGAAGTTCCCTATAAAGATTATCCACCACCATTTGTCAAACGGGATGTGCAAGTCTTGCACCAGACCTTCTTAATTTGATTTATTAAACATTCGTGATTCGCCCTTCGATAACTATCGACGAGGGCTCAATTTGTTGTATTTGCTTTTCTGTGCTTCAGGATTTCAAATCATTCGTAAATGTTTAATTATCAAAGTATATGCTTAATAAAGCTATCAAATTTCTTATCGAGAACAAGCTCGTTGCAGTTCTAATGTTATCCTTATTTGTAGGTTGGGGCATTGTCAATGCACCATTTGGGTGGGATACGGGTTTTCTACCTTCTAATCCTGTGGCGGTTGACGCTATTCCAGACATTGGGGAGAACCAACAAATCGTATTTACTAAATGGGATGGGCGTTCACCGCAAGATATTGAAGACCAAATCACCTATCCGTTGACAACTTCCTTGTTAGGTATTCCTGGTGTAAAAACCATTCGTAGTTCATCTATGTTTGGGTTTTCTAGCATTTATATCATTTTTGAAGAAGACGTCGAATTCTACTGGTCTCGGAGTCGTATTCTGGAAAAACTCAATTCGCTTCCTGCTAATTTGTTACCACAAGGGGTAAATCCTGCATTGGGTCCCGATGCCACGGGATTAGGGCAAATATATTGGTACACCTTAGAAGGTCGTGATGAAAAAGGCAATGTTACGGGTGGTTGGGATTTACAGGAATTACGTAGTATTCAAGACTACTATGTGAAATATGCCTTGTCCGGAGCAAGTGGTGTTTCGGAAGTTGCTTCTATTGGTGGTTATGTTCAGGAATATCAGGTGGATGTTGACCCAGAAAAAATGCGTCAGTACAATATCAATCTTGGGCAAGTAGTACAAGCGGTAAAAGAAAGCAATCAAGATATTGGTGCACAGACGCTAGAAATCAATCAAGCCGAGTATCTGGTTCGTGGTTTGGGGTATGTAAAATCCATATCGGATTTAGAAAATGCTGTAGTCTCTTCTGAAAATTTTACGTC